>CAZDQY010000004.1:0-101394 GCA_964508115.1 uncultured Candidatus Saccharibacteria bacterium | reverse complement strand
TGGTAGCACTACGATGCGTAAGGCGCCGTTCTACTTCTTGTATGCCGGGTACTACGCTGGCAGCTTCCGCAGTATCGGCTCCAACGGCAACTATTGGTCCTCTACTAGCGGCTATATACTCTACTTGAATAGCTCTGGCGCTAATCCCTACGGCTACGACGGCAACGCCGGCGTCGGCTACTCTGTTCGCTGCGTCGTCTCCGGCGCATAGCCACCTCTGTTAATTTCGGAAGAGATGGGAGGATGGAGAGGGAGATACTCCTGACGCCAGACGACTCGTCTTGCTGAACCGCCTGACCAGTGACCTGCCACACGAAGGACACGCGTGGACGGTCGGGTGGGTTCGGCAGAGGAGGCGGGGTGGGCGGTGGAGAGGGCTTTATTAGGCCAAGTTAGCCATATTTTACCCCTGTTATTTTATGTTCCAACTTGTACGTGGCTACAAGTTGGGGTGCAGAATGGGTGGGGATGGGCGAAAAATAAAAAGCATTTTAAGTGAGTAGTCGGCTTGACGGCTTATGGTATGTTTGTTAGAATGGAGTTATAGGATTGATAAATTACCTTCAGTTATTTGCTGAGGGTAATTTTTACTTTGTGGAGTTTGTGATTTTTGATCTCAAATTCCAGAGAAGCTTTTCTAATCATATAGCCCACCTTTCCATTTTACTTAAACTGCTATTCACTATCGACCTAATAGCTAAGCCGAGAAGCGACTACTCTTTCTTATCTTAACAAATAGGAAAGGAAAATGGAGGGTAAAATTAGAGGATACTTAATACTATATTAAGTGATACGGGGGCGACGGCGGGATGAAAAATGTATTCGAACAAGTGCTAGGAACGATAGAGGATGGGCAGGATTTATACGAACAGGCGTATGGCGGGCGGAGTGGGCGGGCGAGATTTACTCGAACAGGAAATGTGCGAAAAGGAGACCCGGCAAAAATTACTCGAGCTTTTGCTCGAGCTTGGTGTGGGGAGCGAAAAATGGGTACGAAAGAAATAAGAAATTTGTGCGGGCGGGAGAAAAATGTGTGCAAGGCGGGGCGAAAATGCGGAGGTTGAAGAATGGAGACTTGGGAATTTGGGCTGAGTGGCTTGGACCGAAGGCTTGAGAATTGAGGATTGAAGTTGGAGGCTTGAGTCTTGGGAATTGAGGTTGGATGGTTTGAAGGTTGAGGAATTAGGCTTGAGGCCGAAGAATTGAGGAGCTGAGACGGGGATGAGATTATTGTTGGCAAGAAAAGCCTTCGGGAGTATGGAGGCGAGGTGGGGGACTGGGGAATGGTTATTTGTGGCGGAGCCAGCGATTGAGGGCGCGGAAGGCTTGGTAGAGGCGGTATTTGGCGCGATGGAGGGGGAGATCCCAGGTGCCGGCGTAGTCAACCTGATGGCCGCCGAAAGTCTTCTTGTACTGGGTGAAGCCGTACCAAGGGTGTTTGGGGTCGGTAGAAGTGGTGATGCCCCAGAAATCAAAGGTGGTGGCGCCATTATGCTTGGCGTCGATGATGGTCTGGACGGCGATGATGGGGCCGGCGGCGAGCTTTTGGTGCTGGCCGTCGGTGGCGGCGTGGGCAGAGTAGCGGACGCCATCGTGATCGTAGACGAGAGCGGCAGCGATAGGACTGCCTTCGAAATCGGCAATGTAGAGGGTGGCGAAGCCGGATTTGAGCTGATTCTTGAGGTGAGCTTCGTCTTGGGGGGTGAAATGATTGCGGGAGCCAAGGGAATTAAGGAAGCTGATGAGGATGCCGATCTGCTCGGGGTCAGTAGTGTGGCGGATAGAGAGGCCGCGCTTAGCATGATTGCGCCATTTGCGAAGCTTGTCTTTTTCGAGGTGAGAAAGAATCTCATCTTCGGAGGCGGTAAGGTCGATGACCCAAGTGTGGGTAGGGTTGAGCTCGTGAGAGGAGAGGAGACCGTGATTTTCCATGGTCTCGGGGGTGAGGGGGCAAGTTGGCTCGATGCGAATGAAGAAACAGCCTTGTTCGCGGGCGAGCTTCTTGAGGGCGATAAGGGAATGTTCGAGGGAGGTAATGGGATCGGAGGTGTCGAGGGTAGGGCCGTAGGGGCAATAGAGGTAGGATCCTAGAAAAGTGTGATATTTGAGGGCGAGGGCTTCGTAATCTTTGCCTTCGAGCCAGAAAGTTTCTTTACCTTCGAGCTTGGAGTATTCTTCCCAAGTGTGAGATTGTAAAAAATGTCTCTTCATACAGTATTAATTATAGCATAATAGGTGTGGGCGGGGAGATAAATTGGAATGGCTATTGAGGTAATATGCTGGTTTGTTCTGCAAACTTGAGATGATAAGGGCATGAAAAGGCCCCCTCAAAGTGCGAGGGGGCCTTGTAGGAGGTGATGTCTAGCGATCAAGATACATGTCCTGTTCTCGTGTCCGGTTAGGCTGTACTCGTAGCAGTGGGGGCTATGCCCCTAGGCGCATTGTTGCGCCGGATGGCGTCTGGTCTGATCCCGCGCCCGGTAGGGTACGATATCCAGAAGACACCGGGTGTAGCTGGTCTGATCCCGCGCCCAGTACGGGGCGGTGTTCAGGCGATGCTGAGTGCGCTCGGCTTGACGCGACAGATAGTCGCAAACACTGTGGTCGTTATGCGCGGAAGTCTGCCTGAACGGGGAACAGCCTGGGGAGTTGGGTCGGTCTGTGGTCGGCGCAGTGTGGCGCGGTCTCGTTGAGCCACGCGATGTGCTTTGCTGCGGAGAGGCGCGGGCGGGGTAGCTGACCATGATGAGGACAGCTACAAGCGTCAGCGCACAGACGATCACAGACGGGATGTTGAAACTCAGGGCGATGGAGAACGCAAAGGCGACGGCGCAAATGAGCGCCACGAACCGACGAAGGTTCTTCATGCTGATCAACTCCTTGACGGGACAGAAAATGAGTCTGTGCGATCTGTAAACAGTGGGCAACGCGGCTAGCACGCTGCCCATGCAGGGATAGTGTAGCTAGCCTACATCAGGCGTGTTAACAGATATCCTGCCACGGGTCGATTAACACTGGTGAACATTGGTTGCTTGACAGAGCGTAATCGCTCGGGGCTTGCCGAGGCGCCGGTCTGTGGCGATCAGGCGAGCCCGTTCAGGGTGGAGCTGGGCAGCGCGGCGTCCGTATTGTTGGCGGGAGCCGTCGCGGACACGCTGGGCAGATGGCCCGGCGTGGTGATCATGCACGCATTGTGGTTCAGCAGAGTATTGAGCCGGGGACTACCCCGGGTGCAGTGGCCGTTTCTTTTCATCTTTCTGGTGAGCTCCTTTCATATTCAGCGGATGTGCTGGAATGCCCGTACAAACGGGGGATCTCTATGAAGCTCTGAACGGCTAGTCTATCGACATCTCTTTAGGTGAGGATGCGATAGGAGTAGATGAGGGAACTGGGGCCGGCACGGATGGGATTTTCCCGGACTCGCACCTTGAGGGAGCGACCAAAGATTTGTTGCTGTTCGTCTGTCGCCCCGATTGGGGCGTAGATGGTGTGTAGGAATACGTTTCTGGCAATGACATGCATGGGAATGACCATCAATTTATCACCTCCTTGTTAAAGAACTGCATTAGGCGTTTTACACAGTGGGCTGCGCATTGTCGTAAATACCCCGTCGCTCGCCGCGAACCTGGGTGACGTCTCTGTCCGGGTGGCGTCAATAGCTGACGATCGAACTATTTAGTTGTACTGGAGTGAGTGGAACAAGGGAAACCCGATGGGTGGACAGAGAATTTACGCTGCAATGAACCTAATGATACTCGCTTGCCTCTGATATAGGGGGAGGAGAGGTAAACGAATATATTTCTATCTTAGTGGAGGGGAGAAGGTTTGTCAAGGGGTAATTTGAGAAAGATTGAGGGATGGATGGAGGTGGGGTATGAGAGGAGCTATTGGATGAAATTTTGGTATGTGCTTGACTGGCTGCTTGATGGGGCTTGGCGTGCGATTGGATGGATTGCCTGATGAGGTTTGACAGACGCGTATTCTTGAATTACTTGATGGGGACGCGAGGGAGGATATTGAGCTGATAAGGGTCGATTGGGGCGACGCCGGAAAGGACCTCGTAATAGGCGGCGGCGCCGACCATGGCAGCGTTGTCGCCGGTGTATTTCGGGTCGGGGAAGAAAATGCGAAGGCCGGGGCCGTAATGGCGAAACTTCTGCTTGGCCTTCTCGCGGAGGGCTTGATTCGCACTGACGCCACCAGCGAAGACGAGGCTCTTTACCTCGGGGTGAGCGGCGAGGGCGGACTGTAGCTTTTCTAATAAAATATCGCAAGCGGTGGACTGGAAAGAAGCGGCAAAATCGGATTTCTGCTGGGCGGTCAAGTGCTGGGCGAGCTCGTGCGAGGGGGTAGTGATGGGAAGGCTACAGGTGGACTGGACGGCGCGAAGGACGGCAGTCTTGAGGCCAGAGAAAGAGAAATCGAGGCCGTCGATGTGAGGGTGAGGGAGAGGGTATTTGGTCGAGTCGCCATTTACTGCGCAGGCGGTGATAGAAGGGCCGCCGGGGTAGGGGAGACCGAGGATTTTCGCGACCTTGTCGAAACACTCACCGACGGCGTCGTCGCGAGTGGTACCGATAATCTCAAAGTGATTGTGCTCGGGCATGTAGATGATTTGGGTATGGCCGCCGGAGATGACAAGGGAGAGAAGAGGGAAAGAGGGGAGAGCGCAGGAGTACGCCACGCTCGCCTCTCCAAGTTTGCGGTGTTTGCCCAGCCCGCCGTCGCGGGTGTGTGCCACCTTCTCATCGGTCGTGACCTGCGGACAAACATGGAGAGGTGAGTGCGGCTTCATTATATTATCCTGTTCTTGAGATGGGGCGAGAGAATTTGGGAGCCAGTTGGAATAGATGTGGGATTTGAGATGGTGGACGGCATAGAGAGGTTTGTGCCAGAGAATGGCAAGCATGCGTGCGGTAAGGGTGCCAATGAGGAGAGAACCAAGCAGACCGGGGGCGTAAGTAACGGCGATATAATCAATATCGTTATGGGTGAGGTGGGCGTCGTTCAAGGCTTGATGGACGACGGGGAGGATAGCTTCGAGGTGGGAGCGGGCGGCGACTTCAGGAATGACGCCGCCGTAGGCAGCGAAAATGTCAATTTGGGAAACGACGACGTTGCTGAGGATGCGGGGAGCGGCGATAAAAGATTTCGAGGCGGTAGGAGAAGGGCTGCTGGAAAAATCGTCGCTGATGATGGCAGCGGCGGTTTCGTCGCAAGAACTTTCGATGGCGAGGATTTTCATAATGCATATTATATCATAGAACTTCGTTCTAGAAATAATTGCGTCCCCTCGGAAGAAATATCAAATGATATTTCTTCACTCGGATTCCTTATTATATCATATTTTTGATATATTGGTATGACTGTGCTGCTGTGGAAGGGGAATAAAGGCAAGATCTTATTGATTTTTCATAATAATATATTATAGCGAAGGCTGTGGGTGGATGAGCAGGGAAGAAAAAGTTTTCTCTTATGGATATTTTGGAGATTATTATGATATAATTTGAGTAAGATAATTATACTGAGGAGAGAAAATGTTAGAAGGAACGCCAAGTGTAGCGCCAATACCGAATCAAAACCCTGCGACACCAGAGGGGGCTGGGGTAAATGAGACACAGAAGACTGAGCCAGTAAAACCTATGGAGCCGGTGAAACCGGTGAAGCTAGCAAAAGAGAAGAGTAAGCTGATGCCGGTGATGGTCATACTGGCGGTGTTGGCAGTGGCGGGGGTAGTGTTTGGTGTGGTGGGGATGGTGCAGAGCGCGTCGAAACAGGACCAGATTAAGACTTTGGAAGAGAAGTTGAGCAAGCTGGAACAGACTGACAATGGTGATGATAATGAAGGCGAAGAGAAACCAGGCGAGAACGACGGCGAAGAAAAGCCAGAGGAGACGGTAGATAAGGCAAAGATCTTGGCGGAGGTGCCAGGGATGCTAGCGTTCACGGGTAAGCGGTGCCTGAACTGTGAGGGCGAGCTACAGTATGGGGCGTTCGATATGTTGAGCTATAATGGGGCGGATGCTTTCCGAGTGGGGTTGGATTTGGAGACGGGGGCGCCGACTTTATCAGTGCAGTGGGATACTTTGAAGAATATTGGGCTACCGCTTGATACGGCTGGCAAGAGCGGCTGGGAGCAGTTCACAGATCTGCAGCTCTCGGGGAGAGCGACGGATGTGAAGATCGCGCAATTCGGCCAATCTTTTGGGTATGAGACGGCGGTGTTTCTGATGGAGGACGGCAGCGTGGAATATATACCGATTATCAAGGCGCTGAAGTCGGGAAGTGTCAAATCGTATGGAAAATTGGACGGTGTGAACGAAGTGATAAAATTCTACCGGGGAAGCTCGATCCCTAAGGATGCGATGATCGGTGGAGGAAGTCAGACCTTGGCGCAGCGAGCGGACGGTAATTTTTATGAGTTGTACGGTTTGATTGAGAAAGCAGGCGGGTTCGAGGGGATTTTCTAGCAGTAGTGGCCGGTTAAGATAAAGGAGGTTTATGCAAAAAAATGTAAAATCATCGTCGGTGGCGGGAGTGCTGGGGGTGTTCTTGGGAGCTTTTGGTGGGCATGATTGGTATCTCGGGAATACCAAGAAAGCGATCACGCATGTGAGTCTGTGTGTGGGCGGGCTGATCTTTTTGATCTTGGGGGTGATATTGACGAATTTGTCGCGAGATATACCGGTGTTTAACGTGCTGTTCGTGTGCGTGATAATTGCGGCGTATGTAATTCTCGTGGGGAACGGTGTGTGGGGGTTCATCGAGGGCGTGATTATCTTGGCACAGGGCGACGCTGGCTTAGCGGCGAAGGGATATCAGGTAGCGGGGGCTGGCGATGTGAGCGGTGCTGAGAAAGCTGTAGAGGGGGTAAAGAACTTTTTCTCGCCGAAAGCAGCTGCGACGGAAGAAAGTGCAGACAAGAAAGTGCTGGATGAGGCTGGCGGAGCTGTGTCTGGTGGTGTTGCGGTGACGGGGACTGAAGCGGTAGCAAACGGTAATGTTGGCAATATTGCAGCGACGAGTGCCGGAGCGGCTGGCGGAGAGACGATGAATGCTGAGAGCAACAGTGCGGCAGGTGGGGATAATGCTGCCGGTGGGGAAGTTCTGGTGGCGAAGCCAGAGGCGACTGAGCTGAAAACGGAGAATAGAGTGAATGATGTACCGCAGCCGACGATTAGCACGCCGGGAGTGGAAGTGAATCCGAGTGCGACGGGCGCTGATAGTGTGGCTGTTTCGACGGAGACAATGAAACCGGCTGGGGCTGGAGCTTCAGCGGGGGCTGCAAAACCGGCGGAGACTGGGGCAGTTGGCGCTGCGGAGACGGTGAAACCGGCGGTGGTTGGGATGGCTGGTACTGGTATGCCAGGTGCGACAGGTCAGGCGGCCGGCGCTGCAGATGTAGCAAAACCGGCAGCTGAGATGGATGCAATGAAGCCGGTAGATAACCCGGATGCAGGAGCTACTACTCCAACACAGACGGCGTAGTAAACCATGTATCTGCTTTTTGTGAGAAAGCTGGAAGAATCCCCCTTGCATATAGGGGGATTCTTGGCGGGTTCTTGAGCTTGGCTGGGGTATATGATGAAGCAGGGTATGGTGGGATATGATGAGAGATGTGATGGGACTATTTTTTAGACTTAGGTAGAGAACTGAGGAGTTCGGCGGTGACTTTGAGGTCTTCAAAGTCATGAGGTCCGTCGGCGCGGAGGATGGTTTTCTCGTGGCCTTTGCCGAGGACGAGGACGAGGTCGCCCTTTTTGGCGAGGTGAAGAGCTTTATCGATAGCGTTCCTCCGGTCGAGCTCGACGAATAGGTCTTTACCAAGAGTTTTGCCGGTTTTCTTGACGCCCTCGACAAACTGCTCAGCGATGAGGGCTGGGTCTTCGTCGCGAGAATCGTCCTCGGTGATGATGACGATGTCGCTGTATTTGCCGAGGATTTCGCCACGGATGGGGCGAGTGCTCTCGTCGCGGCGACCGGCGCCACCGTGAATAGAAATGATGCGGCCGGGGTGACTTTTGACAGACTCAAAGACTTTTTCTAGGGCGTCTGGGGTATGGGCATAATCGACGATAACTTCAAAATCCTGACCAACGTGGACATGGTTCATACGACCTTCAACGGAACTAAGGCTGGCGATACCAGAAGAAATCTCGGAATTAGTGAGGCCGAGCTTCTGGCCGACGGCGATGGCGGCAAGAGAATTATAAACGTTGAACTTGCCGGGGATTTGAGTCTGGATTTTAATATCACCACACGAATAACTGATGCCGGATGATTTAAGTTTAATGTCAGTAGCACGGAGATCGCCATGGTCTATGCCGTAAGTAGTCATATCATTAGGTGAATAAAGCTTCGTGAAGTATTCGGCACTAGGGTCGTCAGCATTGATGACACCATATTTAGCTTTTTGGAAAAGCTTCATTTTGGCGGCGCGATAATTAGCAAAAGTCTTGTGATAGTCGAGATGTTCATGGGTGAGATTCGTGAAGACAGCGATCTCGATCGGGATGCCGAGGGTGCGGAACTGGGTGAGAGCGTGAGAAGTGGTCTCGAGGACGAGGAATTCGGCACCGGCATCAGCGATGGCGCGGATGCGTTCGTTCAAAATCTCAACGCGTTCCGTAGTCATATGTTCAAACTGTTGATTTAAGGAATTAGCGTTGATGGTAGAACTTGGGTTCTTCTTTCTTTCGGGACACGATGTCGCGCCATCCCGCCGTTGCGGGTGTCGCGCATCTTCGTCCTCGGTCGTGACCTCCGGAGATTCCCTCAAGGAAGAATCGCCCAGCTCTCCCTTAACACCACCCCAAGCGACGGTGGTGAGGAGACCAGTGCGGTGGCCGGCATGGTTAAGCATTTTCCAGATCATGAATGAAGTGGTGGTCTTGCCGTTGGTGCCGGTGACGCCGATGACGCGAAGATGTTTGGCGGGGAAATGATATTTCTCGGCGGCAAAGACGGCTTGACCCCAATGCCAAGGTAGGACTAGCTGATTATAAAATGGTAAATTCTCGATGCTTGTTTTGAAACTCATGTATATATTATACAGCAAAATCGAGATCGTGAAGGCGGGCTAGGCGAGAAGTTTGGCAGTGGGGGACTGTTTGGCGAGGGCGCGGTCGAAAGTCCAGAGAGGCTCGGACTCGTCGGCGGCAGCTTTGGCGGCGAGATAGCAGTCGTTGAAGGAAAGTTTGGGGTGCTCGAGATAGGCTGGCAAGATTTGTTTATAGAGGGCGCGATCCATTTCAACATTGAGCAGCGCCATAATAGTGTCAACGTAGCTGGCGATTTCTTGGCGATCAGAGCATGCACCTTCCAATACGTGTACCATTTCTATAATGGCGATATCGGAAGCGATGTAGATAACATCAGGACGTTTGAGCAGGTCGACAACTTGATTAAATTGATGTGGAATATCACGTAAGATTAGACGCAATAAGATATTGGTATCGATTGATTCGTAGGTTTTAAACGCCATATTTTTCCTTAATGTAAGCTTTATGTTCGGGGGTATTGTCGAGATATTCACGGAACTGATTAGCTGTCCAGCCTCTGGTCTTCTCGGCGAAGGCCCTTTGCTCGGCGGTCATGTGAGCTTTGTGCCGTGTGCGAATTTCGTCGAGCTCTCGTAAGACACGGCGGACGTTCTCCTCTTGAGTCTCGGCTTTCGTGAGGGTGATGGTGTTGTTAGTATTAGTGATTTCTATCGGGTCGCCAGCTTTTAGATCGAGAGCCTTGCGCATGGCACTCGGGATGGTGATCTGATAACCCTTCGATAAAGTGGTGGTTATGGGCATGGTAAGATTCCTTTGAATAATGATATTACTTTAAGTGTAGCAAATTACTTTGAGATTGTCAAGATGCTTTGAAAATTAATTTCACTTTGAGAATGGAAAATGCTTTGAGAAACGATAACCATGTGAGAAAAGGTAAAAACGGGCTTAATTTTTGGCAGAATTTGGCACTCTACTATTGTAAGTGCTAATAATGTGTGGTATGATAGAGGTACGAAAGGAGTAGATATGCAATTAAAGCCTCTACAAGATAGGGTGGTAGCAATTAAGGAAGAGCCGATGAAAGCGACCAAGTCGGGTATCCTGCTGGGCGAGGCGCAGGAAAAGCCAGCTTATGCGGTGGTCGAGTCGGTTGGACCAGAAGTGAAAGTAGTGAAGAAAGGTGATAAAATTGTCTACAAACAATACTCGACGACTGAAGTGGAGATTGATGAGAGGGAGTACATTATATTAAAAGAAGAGGACGTATTAGCCGTATTGGCGTAGGGACGCCTTTGCGAATAGCAGTCTATTGCGGCGTCAGGGGCTGTGGCGCGTCAAAATAGTACTTTGATAGTGAGAACTTTCGGGTGGCTGCGAGGGTTGTTATTTTCCGGAGCGGGTGGACCTCTCCTCATTGCGAGCAGAGCAAAGCTGGTTTTTGATAGATTTTGCGCAAATCGGACCCGGTCCAGCCCCAATAGTATGCTCCGTAAAATTAACAACACCTTCGATGCGCCAGCCCAGAAAGTTCTGGAACTTAACAGCTAATTGACAATATATTAAATCGAGGGGAGAAAAGGAGAAACATGAAGAAAATTTTCTACGCAGCTGAAGCGCGGGATAAAATCCTCGCCGGGGCGAAACAATTATACGATGCAGTAAAGGTGACATTTGGGCCGAAAGGTCAAAATGTGGTGATAGAGAAGTCGTACGGGGCACCGACTATTACGCATGATGGGGTAACGGTGGCGGAAGCGGTAGATCTTGGAGCGACGGACGACAATCTGGGCGAGCAGATTGGGGCGAAGCTGATCAAAACAGCGGCGCAGAAGCTCAATAAGGTGGCGGGAGACGGGACAACGACCGTGACGGTCTTGACCTACAATATTCTTAATGAAGCGAATAAATTAATCGCGGCGGGTGTGAACCCGATGGAGCTGCGTAAGGGCATCGAGGATGCGGGCGCAGAAATTATCAAAAATATAGAGAAAACTGCGGAAAAAATTGAGGGGGATGATAAAAAAGTCGCGGAGGTGGCGACGATCTCGGCGGGAGATGCGGAGATTGGCCAGCTGATCGCGGATGTGATCGGCAAGATTGGTAAAGACGGGGTGGTGACGGTTGAGCAGGGTCAAGGTCTAGAGATGGAGCAAGAAATCGTGGAAGGGTTTACCTATGATAAGGGGTTCTCTTCACCATTCTTCGTGACGGATGTGAACCGGCAAGAGGCGGTGTTTGATAAGCCGCTAGTGTTGGTGACGGATAAGAAAATCTCTGGTGCGAACGAGCTGATCCCAATCTTGGAGCAATGCGCACAGGCGGGGCGGAAAGATTTAGTGATTATCGCGGAAGAGGTGGAAGGCGAAGCATTGTCAGTCTTGGTGCTGAATAAGCTGAAGGGTGTGTTTAACACGCTGGTACTGAAGGCGCCATCGTTTGGCGATCGTCGTAAAGATATCATGGAAGATATCGCGATTCTGACGGATGCGACAGTGGTGTCGGCGGATAAGGGCATGAAGCTGGAAGAGGTCGGCATGGAAGTGCTGGGTTCGTGTGGGAAGGTGATTGCTACGAAAGACGAGACGACGATTATTAAAGGTTCTGGTAATAAGAAAGCGGTGGAGGAGAGAATTAGCTTGATCCAATCGCAAGCAAAGCTGGAGAAGTCGGACTATGCACGCGAAGAGCTTGAGAAGCGGGCGGCGGCATTGCTCGGGAAGGTGGCAGTGATCAAAGTTGGCGGTGCGAGCGAGACAGAGATTGACGAGAAGAAGTTCCGAGTAGATGACGCGGTGGCGGCGACGAAGGCAGCGCTGGCGGAAGGGATCGTGACTGGTGGGGGTGTGACTTTGGTGGAGTTGGCTGGTAAGCTGAAAGAAGACAATGATGGGGCGAAGATCGTGAAGCGAGCCCTGAAGGCGCCGTTCGTGCATATCATGGAGAACGCGGGCTTGAATTCGCAGGCGCTCCTAGCGGAAGTCGAGAAGGCAAAGCCAGGCTATGGCGTGAACGTGATGGATCCGGAAGCGGGATTGATTGACCTGAAGAAGGCAGGCGTGATCGATCCAGCGAAGGTGACGAAAGAGGCGGTACAGAGCGCGACGAGTATCGCGGCGACGGCGATTACGATGGGGGCGCTGATCGTGGATGTACCAGAGAAGCAGGCGCCGGCAGCGGGTGGCGGTGATATGGGGATGTACTAAAGCATCCAAATAGGCCACTGTTGCTTGACTACAATCCGCCGCTCTTTACAATAGAACCGCTCGTGCGCCCGTCCACACGGGGCACTCGCTCTGTGCTGCGCGTGTGCTCGCACTTTTATTCTATTGTAAAGAGGCCGGATTGTAGTCTTACTGCCTCCGTAGACCTTCGAAAAAGGTATCTGATGAAGCCGGGTTTGATTTGCAGCAATGCTTTAGTACCTGTTGTGAAGGTGGTGAGGTCGGATTGTAGCGCCATCTCCGAAGACACTCAACCAAATCCCCCAGCTGATGGCTGGGGGATTGTGGTAGGGCAGAAGAAAATGCCGGATAGATAGAAAATTATGATACAATGATAGTATGGCAAAGACGAGGTCAACAAAAACAGGAAGACCTGCGAGCAAAGCGGGTACGAAAAAATCGACGCGAGGGCGCAAGAAAGCGTCAGCGAAGGCGACGCCGGAGTATGAGCTACCGGGAGGGTTCTGGCGGCAGATTTTGGCGATCTTGATGCTGTTTCTGGCGGTAGTCTTAATCTTCGCGTGGATGGGGGATGGTGGGGATCTATTGAATACAACAGATGGAATTTTGAACGAATGGATCGGTCGGGCGAGGTATCTCTTGCCGGCGCTACTAGCTTGGCTGGCAGTGAAGATATTCCGGAGCGAACACAATCGCTTACCGCCGGTGATGTGGACAGCTTCGATATTGATGATATTCTGGGCGGCAGGGATTTTTGGGCTGTCGACAGTGGGGGAGGCACATCCGAATGGCGGCGCGGTCGGTGAGTGGCTGAACAGCTTCATGGTGCAGATATTGAACCCGAGCGCAGCAATAATAATATATATTATATTGATTTTTGTGACATTATTGTTTATACTGCAGATGAATCCGGTGACGGCATTCCAAGCGGTGGCGAATCTCTTCCGGACGACAGAGAAGAAAGAAGAAGAGCCGGCGAAGGCGGAGAAGAAGGTACGCGAGCCGAAGGACAAACTGAAGCCAGCACCGAAGCTGTCGGACTTTGACGTGGAGATTAATGATAATACGGGTGGGGAAGAGCCGGCGAAGAAACCGAAGGAGCGGGTGGGGTTGTTTGCGCGGTTTGGTAAGAAGAAGGAGCCGACGGAGGAAGAGCCGATAGAGACGGAGCGTAAGACAGAACTCGCCACAGAGAAAGCGGCGGACCGGGCGCTGGTGGCGGTGACGGATCCGAACTGGAAGATGCCAGGGTTGGATCTATTAGAGAAGAAGCAATCGGTGGCGGATGCGGGTGATGTACGACAGAACGCAGCGTTGATCAAGTCGACGTTGTCGGACTTCGGGATTGATGTGGAGATGGGCGATGCGAATAAGGGTCCGAGGATTACACAATACACGATGCGGCCGCCTTCAGGGGTGAACTTGTCGAAGATCTTGGCGCGTGATAAGGAGCTGGCGCTGAACCTCGCGGTAGATAAGATTCGTATCGAGGCACCAATTCCAGGGACGAGACTGGTAGGTGTAGAAGTGCCGAATGTGAAATCGGCAGACGTGCGGCTGAGGGGGGTGCTGGAAAGCCCAGAATGGAAGCACGCGACGGATCCGCTGACTTTTGCGGTGGGGAAGGATATCTCTGGTAAGGCGGTGGTGGCGAACCTCGCGAAGATGCCACACCTTTTGATCGCAGGTACGACTGGTTCTGGTAAGTCGGTGATGACGAATACATTGATTTCTTCGCTTTTGTATCATAATGCGCCGAGCGATATGAAGCTGATTATCGTCGATCCGAAACAGGTAGAGATGGCGCAGTATAATGATATTCCGCATCTTTTGACGCCGATTATCACATCGGTGGAGAAGGCGCTGTCGGCGATGAAGTGGGCGGTGAACGAGATGGAAAAGCGCTACACGATTATGGCGGAAGAGAAAGTGAAGAATATCGTTGATTATAATGCGAAGATGGCGAGCAAGACGGCAGCGGTGAAGGCGGAAGAGCAGAAGACGACGAAGACGGAGAAAGATGGAGAAGAGGCTAAGCCGGAGCCGGTGGAAGCGAGCAACCATCAAGATGAGCGAATGCCATATATTGTGATTATCATTGATGAGATGGCGGATTTAATGATGATGGCAGGGAAAGACCTTGAGATGTTAATTGTGAGAATTGCACAGAAGGGTCGTGCGGCGGGGATTCACTTAGTGCTTGCGACGCAGCGTCCGGAGGCGAAAGTGATTACCGGTCTGATCAAGGCGAACATTCCGGGGAAGATTGCTTTCGCGGTGGGCAGCCAGATCGATTCGCGGATTATGCTCGATCAAGGTGGAGCGGAAAAATTACTCGGTAAGGGCGATATGTTGATGTTGACAACGGAGATGATGGGCAAGCCAAGGCGAATCCAGGGTGCGTGGGCGAGTGATGAAGATGTGGCGAGGGTGACAGATTTCTTGCGAGCGCAGCGAGCGCCTGAGTATAATAATGAGGTGATAGCGCAGGCGGTACAGATTAAGGGCATGGGTCCGGCGGATGGTGGGGCGATTGGCGATCTCGGCCGGCGGTATGATCCGAATGATCCGGTGGTACGAAAAGCGATCGAGGTGACATTGAGGAACGGTAAATTTTCGACGGCGAGCTTGCAGACGTGGCTGGGTAAGGGGCACGGGTTCGTGTCGGGCTTGGCGATTTGGTTAGAAGAAATCGGTGTGATCGGCCCAGCGAACGGGCATAAACCGCGGGAAGTGTTGATACATTCGATGGAAGAGTTTGACGAGCTGGCTGGGGGCGGGGCGTAGGGGCCTGCTCACATCCTGTCGAGATACTGTTCATAGAAAATAGCCCATCTTCGGATGGGCTATTTTCTATGGTACACCCGACAGGAAACTAATTTCTCTGACGAGAAATTAGACCGCTAGGCGTCAGTTCGGAAGAAAATAAGCAAGCTGATTTTCTTCGCTCACTTTCTATAGCGGGTGAACCTACGACCTTTTGCTCCGCAAGCAAACGCGATCTTTGACTTCTCTCGGCATTCGCCTCGAACAGGCCAGCTGAGCTACGGGTACAAAAAAGACTCAACAAGTGAGCTTCTAAATATGGTATGCCCGACAGGATTTGAACCTACGACCTTTTGCTCCGCAAGCAAACGCTCTATCCAGCTGAGCTACGGGCACACATGATTTTACATTTTCTTTTGGGTGAGTATTTTCGGGAAGATTAGAAAATCCCCACCTTAATACTCACGTAATAATGAAAATGAGCATCGCGATTTCTCGCAACATCCTCATTATAGCACATTTTGTGGATTTGTGGTACCCCTATTCTTGAATTTCTTTTAAAAAAGTGGTGATTTTGGGAGGCTTTTGAGGTGAAAATGGAGAAAAAACCGCCCAAGAGAGGGAATATGTGGTACAATAGGGGTATGAAAAATACTGCGAAACTTTCTGGAGGTCAGACGCGGCTTCGTCTGGAGCGGGCAAAAGTCAAATTATTAGCTTCTTATTATGGACATCCGGCGCGGGATTTGCGCTTGATCTGCATCACGGGGACGACAGGTAAGACGGTGGTGGCGCACTTCGTGCATGAGATTTTGCGGGCGGCGAGTCAGCCGGCGGCAATTTTGGCATCGGAGGGGAAGATCAAAGCGTCGATGCTACATAAGTTCCTGAACGATGCGTGGAAGGCAAAGGTGACCTACGCCGTGGTGACGGCGCCAGCAGAGTCGCTAGAAAGTGAAGTGTTTTATGGGTTGCCGATTTATGCGGCGGCGTTGACGGATTTCATGCCGGGAAATATTACGGATGACGAGATGCGAGCGTATCTTGAGGCGAAGTCGAAGCTGTTCCGGCAGGAGCCAGAGGTGGTGGTGTTGAATCGGGATGATGCGCACTATCCGGATTTTGCGAACTTCCGGGGTAAGACGGAGACGTTGACGTACGGCGCTTCGTCGGATTCGGATATGAGGATTGATCATTCGAAGCTGTATCGTAAGGGGGCGGAGGCGAGCCTAAGCTTCGGTAATAGAGATTTCACGGTGGCGACGTTCCTGACGGGCGATCCGATGCCATCTTATATGGCGTGTGCGGCGACGATTGCGACGGCGCTGAATATCGCGCCAGCGGTAATTGCGGAGGGAATTGCGAATTACGAGGTAGAGAAGTAAGATCTGCTAAGCTCTGAGGGGAGGCACCGCGGGTGGGAGCGGTGTTTTTGGATACTTCATGAAAATAGGGGTAAAAGGTTGATTAATAAGAGGAAGTGTGGTATATTAGAATGGTATATTAGCTCAGCGAGCGGGTGAGAGAGCCGTGCTCGCTTTAACCAAAGGAGTTGTGATGAAAAATTACGAACTTTCAGTGCTCGTTCATCCTGATTTGGAGATGAATGTTGACGCTGCGACTGCCAAGATCAAGGATTTGATCGTAAAGAATGGTGGTCAGATTACTAAGGAAGTCAACGACGGGAAGAAGCGTTTGGCTTACAGCATTAAGGGACAGGATTTTGCGATTTACTTCTATTACGAAATCGCTCTGCCGGCTGATGCGCCGAAGAAAATCGAGAGCGTGTTAAACATTACGGATGAGGTGTTGCGTTATTTGTTGGTGACGGTAGATGAGCGCAAGCTTAAATACGAAGCAAAGCAAGCTGCTCGGAAGCCGCATGGTGAAGATACCAACGATAACGAGGATCAACAATAATGCGGGGTTTTGCAAAGGCGTTTATCGCCGGGAACCTCACCCGAGATCCAGAGTTGAGAGCGACACCGAACGGTGCGCAGGTGGCAAATTTCTCGATTGCCGTGAATAGAACCTTTAAGGGGAGCGATGGCTCACAGCAGGACCAGGTATCGTTCATCGAATGTGTGGCTTGGGGACGGGCTGGCGAGACAATCGCGCAGTACTGTAAGAAAGGTTCGGGGCTGCTAGTGTCGGGTCGTCTGGAGCAGCGCAGCTGGGACGATAAGAATACCGGCCAGAAGCGTTCACGCACAGAAGTGATCGTAGAAGATTTCTCATTCATCGGCGGCGGTAATGCTGGCGGTGATGGCGGTAGCTACGGTGGTGCAAAGTCAGCAGCTCGTGCGAAGAAGACGGACGAGTTCGTGCCGGAGGATCTGCCGGAGGATGAGGCAATTAACTTGGATGATATTCCGTTTTAAGGGGTGGAGAGGAGAATAACAATGAGAAAAGTAAAGACTAACCCAAATATGTATTTCGACTATCGCGATGTGAAGACGCTGCAGCGCTACATCGATGTGTACGGTCGGATTGAGCCAATGAGCAAGACTGGTCTTACAGCTAAACAGCAACGTCAGCTTGCGGTGGCGGTGAAGAGGGCGAGACATCTAGCTTTGTTGCCATTCGTGGCAGAGAGATAATTTGCCCTCGTGGTGGGCAACCAGCTATATCCACTTTTCTTTTGAAAAGAAAAGTGGATAGAAAAGAAACCCGGGGGTTCGGATTCCCCCGGGCCTCTAAAACCGCCAGGGGCTGCCGATATTGCTATTGCCCCTGGACCCTAAACAAACAGTGTTTTGTGGTGGTGTTTAGAGACTTGGCCTGGGATTTAACGTATTGATAATAAAATGAGGATATGATATGTACGGTCCAACTGATTTGAAAAAGAATGTACTAATCACGCTTGACGGGCAACCATATAAGGTGATTGAGTACTCGCAAAAAGTGATGGGGCGGGGTGGCTCAATCGTGAACGTAAAGGTGAAAAACCTGATCACGGGGGCGCTTTTGCCGAAAACTTTCAAGGGGCAAGAGAAAATTGAGCCCGCGGAAGTGACTACCAAGAAAGTGCAGTATCTCTATAAGGACGATGATAAATTTTACTTCATGGATCCAGAGACTTTTGAGCAGTATGAGCTAGCGGCGGACATGGTGGGGGATGCGAAGGATTTCATGCGCGATGGTGATGAGATGGAGATTCAGTTCTACAACGGTACGGCGATTAACTTGGCATTGCCGAAGAATATCTGGCTTGAGGTGACTTACACCGAGACCGCTGTGAAAGGTGATACGACCTCATCAGTGCAGAAGGATGCGACCTTGGAGACTGGCGTAGTGATCAAGGTGCCGGCGTTCATCAAAACTGGGGATGTCGTGTCGGTGGATACGGAGACGTACGCGTATAGGGAACGCAAGAAGTAGGGCATCGGTTGCAGAGGGGCCTGCGTCGATAGCAGCCTACTACTTTGTCAGGTCTTGCGCCCAGCGGTCGCCGTACCTTGAAGTACGTCTCCCTGTGCTACTCTGACCTTCCGCGTATTAGGCTACTCTAGACGCAGGGTTCGTGTGCCAGGCTTTGGACAAGAGCGACTTTCTGCGGAGGGTTTATGAGTTGGGTTGAAGGTGGGCGAGGATGTCGCGCCAGATGGCTTTCCACTCGGGGAAGTTAAGCGTGGCTTCGACGTCGGCGAAAGGAACCCAGCGGAGCTCGGCGATTTCTGATTCTTGTCTGATGCCGGCGGCGGAGGGGTCTTGGAGCTGGGCGAGAAAGAGAATAACTTCTTTCTGGATGTCGAGGTGCCGGATGTAATACTCGAGGCGGAAGCGGGCGGTGGGGTCGATGATGATGTCGAGGCCGGTTTCTTCTTTAACTTCGCGCACGGCGGTCTCGATTTCGGATTCGTGAGGCTCGACATGGCCTTTGGGGAAGCCCCAGAGGTCGTTTTGCTGGTGGACGAGGAGGGCGCAACCATCATGGGCAATGATGGCGCCGCAAGATTTTTCGTATTTCATGAGTATATTATATAATAGCGGGGCGGGTTTGGCTAGGTGGGTGAGATGTGGTATAATAAGGAGTGTGAGCGAAAAGATATCATTGGATATCTTTTTCGAACCGACGTCATTATACAACCATAGGTTTGTCTATGGTATAATCTAGGGAAGTAATGGCGGTGAGCTTGCTGCGAGAGTTGGATGAGGAAATGGTAGAGAAGAAGCAAAATATAGTGGGGCGAGCAGAATTGAAGCTGGCGGAGGCGGCGGAGGCTTTTTCTTATGATTTTCGGGGGAAGACTGTGCTGGACATTGGGTCGTCGACGGGAGGGTTCACGGAGTATGCGCTGAGGCGGGGTGCGGAGAAGGTGATCGCGGTGGAGAAAGGTACGCGACAGATGAAGGCTCCACTCAGATATGACCCGCGGATTGAGCTCTTGGAGAAGACGGACATTTTTGAGGTGGGGCGGGGATGTAAAGTGGAGCTCATAAACGAGATAGATACGGTGCTTGCGGATGTGTCGTTTGTGAGCCTGATAAAAGTGTTGGCGCATGTGCGGAAGTGTATTGCAGGGAGGGGGACGGATTTGCTCGTGATGCTGAAGCCGCAGTTCGAGGCGCGGCCGGATCAGCTGGTGCGGGGGGTGGTGAAAAATGAGCGGATGCGACGGGAGATAACGCAGAACTTCGAGAGGTGGCTCGCGAGAAACGGGTTCGTGATCGTGAAGAAACGCGATAATGAGACGGTGGGGAAAGTTGGGGGAAATAGGGAGAGATTTTATTGGCTGAAAATGGCGGGGAGATAGGTTTCAGTGCGATATTGAGATCTCGGCGCGATGTTGAGAAAAAGTGTTGACGGCGGGGTTGGGCGTGATATAATGAAAGTATTGATTCATGCGTAGTTTAATAGGAGACTGTGTGGATGGCGGAGCGTGAGGCATTTTGCCTACGCTGTTAGGCGAGTATGCTTTGCGCTTTGAATACAGTTAAAACCTCTGGTGCTGAAGGAATAGCCGAAGAGATGCGGGTCATAATCCCGTCGCATGAAGCAATTTAACTGAAACTTGGCGATAAGCCGAGAGGTCCTTATAAAACCGTCTGCGGTGGGTTGACACCGTGCTTCGCTGGCGAGCAGCAAGATTGGAGGTTTGACTCCTCCCAGACGGGCCAACTGAGCTCCGGACACTTTGTCTGGGGCTCTTTTCCTTGTTTGGGGATTCTTGAGTTCGGATAGTGGGGGTGGTGGTTTTGACTGGGGAAGATGACGGTTTTGGTTTTGGTTAAAATTGTGTTGATTTCTGGAAAAATGTGGTACAATAGAAGTGTATCAAGTTCACGTTTAGTATAAGCCGTAAAGATTGTTTTTGGTTTTGTACTCGCATTAGTAATGGCATCACGAGCCAGTCATGCGAGTGCCCTTGCGGCTTATCGTGGACTTGATACACCCTCGTGGTGCCATTTTTGTATCTAACTAGCTCCGGTGACGCAGGGCTTCTCAGAATATAAAAACTGGCTCCTCTCGGGTTAAAACTGAACCAAAAGGAGGGCTACCATGCTACACAAGAAGAGAAAACCATCAACTTTTACATCTAGCAGTGGCGTAGATTGCAAATACGGTACTGCAAAGAACAATATGCTTCATAGTAAAAGTACTTATTTCTACCGATGGGTTTCTAATCTAGGTGTAGCAAGGCGTAGCTACAATTCTACTAACGGCAAAACGAGTAGTAAGGTCGGTCATGATTTTACTAACGAGTTTCGGGAGAGCTCTCATCATTGCGAGAAGAGTAATACTGCTTCAGGTACTGCTCACGCAATTCTGACCCGCTCTCGCCGACAAACAAACTCTTATAGCAAAATCACTGACCGACCAGGCTACATAGTGCCAGTAGGTTGTGGTATAGCTCTCCTTTTGGGGTTAGGAATCATGCTTAATCCGGCTATCAATAGTGCAGAAGAGGTACACGCTGCTACTGATAGTGATAAGTGTATGAACGGTGAAGCTTCTTCTACTGGGCAGTGTCCGATGGAACTATCTCTCACTATGTCTGGTACAAATGGTACTGGAGCCTATGAAGAAGCTGGAGCTACCCAGCTAGAAGTAGGTAAGACAACATATCGATCTTATGACTTCAAGGTAAGTGCAACAGATATTGATAAAGACGGTTATAAACTCTATGCTACAGCTGTAGAGACTAAACTAGGAGAAATAGATCTTACTAATCAACTAGTAAATGCTGATTATCCGGATAAAGAAACGTTCATACCAATTAGTACCGCAGAAGGCGTAGTAGGAGAAAATATTACAGCAGGACAGTGGGGGTATGCTATAGCTGGTGGCGGAGTAGATAGTATATTACCAACTGTCGATACAGCCAATACTAATCCGGGTTCACTCATCTACAAAGCAGTACCCACAAACCAGACTACACCCATAGCTACCGGTACAGAAACTACTACCATAGACAGTGGTATACCAGATAACCCAGCCACGGTACCAGACGAATATAGACTTATCTTCGGTGCTAAGGCGGATGAAGGCATGGCATCAGGACACTATCGGACACAGGTGATGTTGAGCTTGGTGGCGGATCCGAAAACAGTACTTAGAACTATGCAAAAGTTTGCGGATAACGCGACATGCGGAACTCTGGACGTCGGCGATTCTTTACAGCTAGTAGATGATCGTACTAGAAGCGGTATCGCCGACCAGAAGACTTATTGGGTCACCAAACTCAAAGACAATAAGTGTTGGATGACACAGAACCTAGACTTACCACTTAAGCAAGGTGACGTTTTGAAGCCTGCTGATACAGATGTGGCGGCAGAATATACTGTGGAGAATCTTGGCAACTACCGTGATCCAGGTATGATCAATTACAAAGTCAGTGCAGCTAACGGGGACTTCGGTTCCGCCTGTGGCGACCCGGCAGGGAGTGGCTGTTCTGCTTACTTTGAGACATACGCTGGTAGTATTGATGGGGATACAACAGCGCATTATCTGATTGGTAATTACTATCCGTGGACTATAGCCATGGCTGGCAAAACAGCAGAAAACCAGGGCAGTATTTGTCCGAAGGGCTGGAAATTACCGACTCAGACAGAGTATGGTACTATTACAAGTTTAGGCAATAGTGCTGCTGGTGCTAACGCTGTACGCAAAGATCCGTATTATTTCCCAGCTGCTGGCTACTACGGTTCCGACTGGCGCTACGTTGCTAGCGGAGGCACCTATTGGTCCTCTACTCCTAGCAGCAGCAACGCGTACAGCCTCGGCTTCTTCTCCAGCAATCTGAACATGGGCAGCAACGGTAAGTCCGGCGGCTTCCCCGTTCGCTGCGTCGTCAAATAATTATTATTTTAACGAGAAATGGGAAGATGGTAAGGAAAGTTATTAATAAAGACTGGATTCTGCAAAAATAACAGAGGTAAAAATGGGTTGAACTTGTACGTGGGTACAAATTCGACTTTTTCCGCGGTTAGAATTTCGCTAAAGTCTTGGGGATTTACGGTTCGTCGGGGATGGGCTTGCAGGTCTTCTTGCTAGCTGGAAGAGTAAAAGTAGCTTACTGAGCTCAGCTAGAATTGAAGCAGGTAGAATGAAGCGGTCATTATATTAAGTGGAAAAGGGAACAGGGGGCAGAGGAGTTTATTGATTTAACCAGAAATCGGCGAGGTGGGGATTTTTGCGTTGATTTTTGTAAGGTTTATGCTTATAATAGTAGTATGAGTTTAATTCACGGCGTGGGCGATTTCTTCGCATTAGATATTGGGACGACAGCGATTCGGCTGGTGCAGTTGGACGGTAATGCGCAGCACGGTTGGGTGTTGCAGAAGTTTGCGTATGTGCCGGTGGACCGGCGGACGCTAGAGGACGGCTCGGCGGCGGGGCAGCGGAGATTGGGCGAGACGATTCTTGGTGCGATGAAGCAGGCGGGGATTACGACGAAGAATGTGGCGGTGGGGATGCCAGCGGCGAAGACGTTTACGGCGATCGTGCGGGTGGAGAATATGCCCGAGAATGAGCTGATAAATATGGTACGGTACCAGCTGGATAAATATATCCCGATGCCGATTGATGAGGCGACGGCGGACTATGTGTCGCTGGGGGTGTGCCCACATGACCCGACGAAGGCGGAGGTATTGATCTCGTCGTCGGCGGTAGACTATGCGGAGGCGCGGATGGAGCTGATTGAATCTTATGGGTTGAACGTGATTGCGCAGGAGCCAGAGTCGCTGGCGATGGCGCGGGCACTCACTCCAGTGGGAGCGCAGGATGCGCGGATGATTATTGACCTTGGCGAGCGGTCGACGGATCTCGTGATGATGTACCGCGGGGTGCCGAGGCTAGTGCGTTCGATACCAGGCGGGTTTGCGCTCTTGGTGAGCACGGTGTCGTCGTCGCTGTCAGTGAAGGAAGAACAGTCGAGACAGTTCATTCTGAAGTTCGGGTTGGCGCAGGATAAGGTAGAGGGACAGGTGTTCCGGGCACTAGACTCGACGCTGGAGAGTTTCGCGTCAGAGCTGGCGAAGTCGATGAGATTTTTCAAGTCGGAGTATATGAATGTGCCGGTGGGCGGGATCGTGCTATCTGGGTTCGCAGGGATGATACCGTTTATCGCGGAGTATATTGAGGCGAAGACAGGGGTGCCGACGACGCAAGGGAATCCGTGGCAGTTGGTGCGAGTGTCGCCGGAACAGCAGCAGGTGTTGCAGCCGGTGGCGAGCGAATTCGCAGTGGCGATTGGTTTAGCGGAAAGGGGCAATGATAGATGAACGATTTCTTTGAACACTTAGGAAGTGATTTGCGAGAGCTGGGAAATAAGGCGAAGCAGACTTTTGCGAAGATTACGGGTAAGTCGACGGGTAATAATGGTAGCCTGATCACGGCGACGGTGAAGACGAACTACGAGATAAATTTGGTGCCGCAGGTGAAGGCAGAAATGATCAAGGCACAGAAGATGCGCAATATCGTGCTGTTTATCTGTATCTTGGTGTCGAGCATTGCGATCGGTGGGGTGGTGATATTGTTCGGAATTAAGAGTGGACAAGACATTGCGATGGCAAGCCAAGACGGGCGGCTGAAGGAGATGTCGCAGAAGTTGAATGGTTATAATGAGCTGAATAATTTGATTACGATCCAGGGGCAGCTCGAGGGGGTGGATGAGATTATTAGCCACAAGACAGTGGTATCGAGAATCTTCGGGGCGCTGGGAGTGATGTTGCCACAAGGGGCGGATAGCGTGGTACTGTCGGAGCTGTCGGTGAACTTGGAGACAAATGTGGTACGGATGGACGGACAGGCGGATGCACATTATGATCCGCTGATCGACTATAGAGTACTAGAATCGTTCAAGAAGGGGGTGGCGCTGACGAAGTATGACTATGGAAATTATGTTGATGCGGAGGGGCAGACGATCCCGACCTACTGTATTAAAGAGACGGATGCGGAGGGGAATGCTTATCGGACGGGCGATAGTTATTATGCATGGTGGGATCTGACAGTGGATGGTTGTGAGGCTTCGCAGCGAGGTGGCACGACGGTAGAGGGAGCGCAATTCTACTATAGTTCGACGGCGGAAGTGGAGAAGGAAGTGCCGGAGAAAAAGCCAATAACGGTGTGCGATGAGAATGGCGAGAACTGTGTGGAGACGCCGGTAGAGAACGAGGGCGAGACGGCAGGTGAGCCACAGGAAGATGAGGCGGTGCCGGTACGGGTGAAAGTTTGGCGGACACCACAGTACACGCAGTGGTACGAGGCGAACCGGATGAGCTTGGACGGGCAGATTAGTGGGATAGAGCACTTCGAGTCGCAGTGTTATAAATATAGTGGTACGACGATGACGAGTACGAACTCAAGTGAAAGTACGGTGCGATGGGTGTCGACGAATGATTGTATGCTGGCACCGGAAGGGCTGGAGATCACCGAGTCGTCGAACGGGCGCGATGGGAGCGATAATTTAGTCTTGAAATTTAGCGGGACGACGAAATTGGAAGAGAAATTCTTCGCCTTTACGAACCAACACATGATGGCGATTGGGCCGCTGGGGCAGAATGTGACGGACTCTTATGTACAGATCGGGAATATGTTTGCGCAAGAGGCGACGGAGTGTGCACCGGATGATACGGAGTGTCTGAATAATTCTAACAACCGAGGAGGAAATTAGGATGGCTAACAAACCGGCTGATACCAAGCGAAAGAAAATATCAAAAGCGCAACAGTTGACGATGCTAGAGGTTCTGGGGGCGTCATTGGTGCTCGGGACTTGCTTGGTGCTGATGAACTTCATTGTGAAGTATATTGAGTTCAATACGAGAATTATCACGGAGAAGAATGAGGCAATTGCAGCGTATGATCAGACGCTGCGGAATATCGGAATCTGTGTGGATAAGGATAAAGACGGGCATTTGAGTAATCGCGAAATCGCGGATTGTAGCCCGAATGAGGTGCGGCTGGATGAGGTAGTGGGAAGCTTGCGTTATAACATCTTAGAAGAGATGGCACAGAATAAAGACCTGGAACTGGTGGCACGGAAGCGGAATGAGAACTGCTATGACGACGAGGGGAACCGGATAGATTTTAATGAGATCTATAATAATGCAACGAATGAGTCGGAGCGGAAGCAGATCATGCAAGCGACGAAGATTTGTTCGGCGCTGAGGGTGATCTCGGATGCCTTGCCGGCGCAGAAGAATACTGAGGCATTGATGGCGAGCTTGAACCAGCTGTTTATCGTGTCGAATGTAGAGCCGGAAAGCATGGCGCCGCGGGATGATGTAGTGGTACTGGATGATTATACGAACATCCAAGCAATTCCGATTTCTCTGAGAGTGAACGGTGATGGGCCAACGATTCTAAACGTGCTAAATAACATTAACCGGTCGGTGCGGGAATTTGACATCACTTCGGCGACGATAGAATGGACGAATGCGGGGCTAAGCTTGCAGGCGAGAGCTAATGCTTTCTACATGGATGAGGTTTGGAGTTTGGAGAGCGAGAAAGTAGTGCGGGCGAGTGATAAGACGAAAAAGTCAGGAGCTAATAAATAATGAAACAGTCGGATATTTTTACTTTGATCTTGATCGCGGGGATTGGGACACTGGCGGCATTTTTCGTGTGTCAGACGTTGCTTGGCGATCCGAGCGAGGCTTCGACGAAGTTTAAGACGGTGAACCGGGTGGTGGACAGCTCGCTGGTGGAGCCGGACCCGAATGTGTTTAATAGCTTGGCGATTAATCCGACGATTGAGGTGTACGTGGGCGACTGTGAAGATATCGACCAGAACGGAATTTTGGATGAGACGGAGCTGGAGCTGTGCGCGCGTGAGCCGGAAGATGACGAAAACAAAGACGAAAATGAGGGCGGGGAAGGGACTGATCAGCCTCCGGAAGGTGAGTAAAACATGGCGCTGCTAACGAAGGATGGGCTAGACAGAGTGATTGGGCTACTGGTGGGGAGTGGCTTGGTTGACGCGGCTGATGTCCAGCGGGTGCAGCAGGAAGTGGCGCAGACGAAGAAGCCGCTAATCGAGACATTGCTGGCGCAAAAGCTGGTGACGGATGAAATGATTGCGCATGCGACGGCGATGGTGATGGGTGTGCCGTATGTCGATCTGAAAAATGTAGAGATGGATCAGGCGGTGCTGACGCTATTGCCGCTAGAGGTGGCGGAGCGCTCAATGGTGGTGCCGCTGGGGGAGAGCAATGGACAGCTGGTGGTGGCGATGCTGGATGTGGGGAATATCCAGTCGGTGGACTATTTGGCGACCTTGACGGGAAAACCGGTGCGAGCGGTGATGACGTCAAACGACGGGATCCAGTCGGTCTTAGGACAATACCGCGGGGATTTCACGGGGGTGGCGCAAGCGGTAAAGGTGACGAAAAAGGAGCAGGCACAGCAGGCGGCGACTAGTAATGTAAAGACGATTACGCAGGATTCGCCGATTTCGAAGGCACTAACTTCGATTCTCGAATTTGCGGTGAAGAGCAAGGCGTCGGATGTGCACATTGAGCCGCTGGAGAATAGCTTGATCATCCGATGTCGGATTGATGGCGTGCTGAGAAAAGTGATGGAGCTACCAAAGGCGATTGAACCGGCGTTAGTATCGAGAATTAAAATTCTCGCGAATTTGAAGATTGATGAGCACCGTATTCCGCAGGACGGTCAGTTCGCGGTGATGGTGAGTGATCGCGAGGTGGATTTGCGTATCGCGATTTCGCCGGTGGTGTGGGGTGAGCAGGTGGTGATTCGTTTGCTGGACAAGAGCGGTACGACGATGGAAATTGAGAAGATGGGTATGACGGGTCGGGCGCTAAGAACGGTGCTAAGGGGGATTAGCCGGCCGAACGGGATGATTTTGACGTCGGGGCCGACCGGCTCTGGTAAAAGTACGACGTTGTATGCGCTGATAAAAAAGATTAAAAGCGAGAAGATTAATATTGTGACGCTGGAAGACCCAGTCGAGTATAAGATGGATGGGGTAAACCAGATCCAGGTGAACTTGGACGCGGGGCTAACGTTCGCTTCGGGGTTAAGGAGTATTTTGCGTCAGGATCCAGATGTAGTAATGGTGGGGGAGATTCGCGACTCGGAGACGGCGAACTTGGCGGTGCAGGCGGCACTGACGGGGCACTTGGTATTCTCGACTTTACACACGAACTCAGCTGCTGGTATTTTGCCGCGTTTGCTAGATATGGGGATTGAGCCGTTCCTGCTGGCGTCGACGCTAAATACGGTGATCGGTCAGCGCCTAGTGCGGCGAGTGGCGGAGAAGCGCACGACTTATCAGAGCAGCGAGATGGAAACGCAAGAGATTAATAGTGTAGTAGGGGAGCTTTTGCCGCAGACGCCAGAGGATGTGGCGCAGGTGAGCGAAGACCTCGGGTATCCAGGGTTGCCGGCGGTGGCGCAGACGGGTTATACTCTAGTGAAAGGTGTGGATGATCAGAGTTCGCCGGGCGGCTATGCGGGGCGGGCTGGTCTCTACGAAGCTATCGATGTGGATGAGGATATTCAGAAGATGATCGTTTCGCATGCTACTTCTGGTGAAATTATGAAAGTAGCCAAGGCTAATGGCACAATTACTATGCGGCAGGATGGGATGCTGAAGGCGTTGGCGGGGGTGACCACCATTGAGGAGGTGAATCGCGTAGCGAGCGATCTTACCTAGGGGCGCCTCCGTTTTAGCAGCGTGATACTTCGTTGAAGGTTGCGTTGCTCCTTCACCGTACCTTAAGTACGGCTCAGTCCGCTACTCGCCTTCGCCTCGTCTGACGCTGCTAAAACGGAGGGTTCGTAAGCTGGGCTTAGATAGTTATTACGTACTAGACTGTTCTTCGCGAAGGGTTCTTGAGTCGGGCGTTGTAATAGGCTGTTCTAGACGCAGGGTTCGTAAGTTAGATTTCGCGAGAAATGTTCTAGGCACATGGTTCGCGCGCTACATTATAATATATAATGCGAAGGTGGCGATGTTAATAAAAAGTTCTTGTGGCAACGGTGTGTTCGCTGGTATAATTGCCAAAAAGAAAGGAGCGAAAATGTTGAAGGACAACATTAAGACGCTACGGAAGTCGAAAGGGCTTTCGCAAGAGGAATTGGCGGTGAAATTGCACGCCGTGAGACAGACCGTTTCTAAATGGGAACGGGGCTTGTCAGTGCCAGATGCGGATATGCTAATTGCGCTCGCAGAAGTGTTCGAGGTGCCGGTGAGTACTTTGCTGGGGGAGAATATCTCGGAAGTCAAGGCAGATGATCTGAAAGTGATTTCGGAAAAACTGGAAGTGATAAATTTGCAGCTGTCGGAAAGCAGGAATTCGAAGCGAAAAATTATCCGGTGGCTATTGATTACACTGTGTGCGATTATCACGGTGATTGCGATCGTACTGGTGATATTGAATAGCTCGTATATGGAGTGGAATTATAATGACCCGGAGACGGCGATGCTAGGTACGGCGATTCATGCGTTTGAGTGGTTGTTTGTAAGAGTAGCGCCGTTTGCGTTGATAGCGGCGGTGATTGGAATTGTGCTGACGCGTAGAAAAAATTAGGGATGATGTAGGGAATTGTGAGTGTTTTCGTAGTTCTTATGTTATAATGAGACCATGGATAGTAGTGGGACAAATCAAGCAACGACAACAACTGATAATGCGACGCCGGTTTCACCATTTGCGCCGGTGGATAGTTTGACGGCTACTCCTGCTACTACGGCACCGGTGGCTGATGCGGGGGTTGCGACGGAGACGATTACAATGGCAGATATTCCGGAACCGAAGCTCGAATCAGAAACGAAGACTGAGGCGGCTAAGCCAGCTGAGGCTCCAACGGCAGGTGCTCCAGTGGCAGAGGCTACTCCAGCAGCGGAGAGCGCGACTGCAGCTCCGGTAGCGGAGGAGAAGCCAGCGGAGGCGGTGTCGACATCGAAGCCGTCGGATGTGCCGGTGGCGACGGAAGCGAATCAAGCGCCATTGTCGACTGACGTGACGATTGAGGCGTTGCTTGAGGAGTGTATTAACCATAATGCATCAGATCTACATTTGCAGGCAGGTTTGCCGCCGATCCTACGTATTGATGGGGTGCTGAGACCGATTACGACCTATCCGGTATTGGATGAGAACACGGTACAGAATTTAATTTTCGCGACGCTTGACGAAGACCAGCAGAAGATTTTGATGAAGGACAAGGAGTTCGACTATTCGTTTGCGTTCGGCGATTTGGGGCGCTTTCGTGTGAACGCGTTCCAGCAGATGGGGAATTTGGCGGCGGCGTTCCGGTTGATCCCAAATACGATTAAATCGTTGGAAGAATTGGGCGTGCCGGCGGTGGTGGAGAGCTTCGCTGACCATCCGCACGGTTTGGTCTTAGTGACTGGTCCGACTGGTTCTGGTAAGTCTACAACGCTCGCGGCTTTGATTGATAAGATTAACAGTGAAAAGCCGGTACATATCATTACGATTGAAGACCCGATTGAGTTCACACATCATTCGAAGCGCGCGGTGGTGGCGCAGCGCGAGGTGCATTATGATACGTTTAGCTTCGCGGCGGCGCTAAGAAGTATCTTGCGTGAAGACCCAGATGTAGTGTTGATCGGTGAGATGCGCGACCTTGAGACGATTCAGGCGGCGATTACGACGGCGGAAACAGGGCACTTGGTGTTTGCGACGCTGCATACGAACTCGGCGGCGCAGTCGGTGGACCGTATCATTGACGTGTTCCCGGCACATCAACAGTCGCAGATTCGGGCGCAGCTTGCGAACGTACTGAATGGTATCGTGTCGCAGCGGCTGATCCCGGCGATCGACGGCGGACGTATCTGTGTGGCAGAGATCTTGGTGACGAATCCGGCGGTGCGGGCGATCATTCGTGAGGGGAAGACGCATCAGCTTGATATGGCAATTCAGACGAGTGTCGACCAAGGGATGCAGACGATGGACCGCGAGCTGGCGAGATTGGTGAAAGAGGGGAAGATTAGCTATGATGTGGCACGCGATTATACGGTAAATACGCAAGAGTTTGAAAGGCTGGCGAGAGGGTAATGCGTAGGTTTAAGTACCGAGCAAAGGATCGTAAGACCGGAAATATCGTTTCCGGTAATGTGCAAGCGGAAAATGAGCAGGCGGCGGGGCGTATCCTGGTAGAGCAGGGCTATGTGCCGCAGCGAATCGTGGCGGAAGACGCGGGAATTTTTGCGCAGTCGGCAACGAAGATGAACACGAAGCAGCGGATCGTCTTCACGCGGCAGCTGGCGACGTTGGTGGGAGCAGGGTTGCCATTGTCAACGAGTTTAAGAATGATTGCGGAGCAAGCGGCGGATAAGCCGACGCAGACGATTGCAGAGGAAATATCGGCACAGATCGAAGCAGGGAAGACGCTACACGATGCTTTTGCGAAATTCCCAGAAGTGTTTAATAAGGTATATCTGTCTTTGATTGCGGCGGGTGAGGCTTCGGGTACACTGGATGTCTCTTTGAAACGTTTAGCAGAGCAGCAGGAAAAAGATGCGAACATGATGTCGAAGATCCGGAGTGCGATGACTTATCCGGCGATTGTGCTTTTGGTGATTGTAGCGGTGGTGGCGTTCATGATGATCGAAGTGGTGCCGCAGGTGGAAGGATTGTACCGGGATTTGAAGAAGCCCCTACCGGGAATTACGCAGGTGATGGTGAACATCTCGAACTTTTTCGTGGACCAGTGGTGGGTGATATTGATAGTGGTAGGGTTTCTGACGTGGTTTTTCATACAATTCCGGCGGACGGATGTAGGGAAGAAAACTTTGGCACAGCTGAAGTTAAATGTGCCACTGTTTAAGGAACTGTTCTTGCGACTGTATAACGCCAGGTTCGCACGGACGGCGCAGATGTTACTATCGGCGGGCGTGCCGATGCTAGATGCGATGCAGATTTCTGGCGATGCCATGAACAACATGATCCTCGAAGAGGAGATGCGACAGGCGGCGACGATGGTGCGGAGTGGTAAGCCGCTCAGCGTGTCGCTGAAAGGGCGCGACTATATCTTGCCACTCTTGCCGCAAATGGCAGCGACCGGTGAGGAATCTGGGCGCATCGATGAGATGCTAGGGAAGGCAGCTCAGGTGTATGAGGACGAGCTGGATGAACGTTTGCAGGCTATCTCGACTATGATCGAGCCGATTTTAATGGTGGTGCTCGCGATTGTAGCTGGGGGGATGGTGGCGGCGATACTATTCCCGATTTACTCTATCATCGGCGACATCGGCGTATAGATTTCCGCGATAGCTCAGACAATACTTTGTTGACGACTGCGTTGCGCGGTCGCCGTACCTTGAAGTACGTCTCCCTGTGCTACTCGTCGTCGCCGCGTCTTGTCTGGCTCTAGCGAAAATCTAGTCAATGTTGTTTGTCCCGCGGTTTGTCTTTTTCGCGTACTAGGCCATTCTAGACCAAGCTTAGTCTGCCATCTGGTTCTAGTGGAAATCATTTTTCTTCGTATAAGATTAGTCTGTAATCTGGAGCTGCATACTAGACCATTCTAAACCAAACTCAGTCTGCTATTTACAATTACGTATTAAGCCGTTTTAAGTTTGACGCAGGTTTTGTGGCACATTGGGAGATTTTTGGCAGGAAAATCTGGTATTTCTTTACTACTTATGCTATAATGGGGCTAAATGTAGCTTTGCAAATAAAGAAAGGAAGTTATTATATGGCAAAAAGCATGGCTCGGGCCAAAACAAAAACATTATATAACGATACTAGAAGCGGCTTTACCATTATCGAGGTGGTCTTGGTGCTGGCGATCGCTGGTCTTATCTTCTTGATGGTGTTCATTGCGTTGCCACAGTTGCAGCGGGCGCAGCGTGATACACAGCGGCGTGATGCGATTGCGAGTTTCCAGTCGGCGATTACACAGTTCCAGGTAAACAATAACGGTAGAATCCCTGGCCAAGGTAATAAAACTTCTAAATGCGACCCTGGAGATAGTACTGATATGCCGCCGCTTACTGAAGGTAATGAGGCTTGCCGGATGATTGTCGTCTATCTAAACGGCGCAGATGATGATAAGAACGGATTTATCGATCCAGATGGCACGCCATATAAGGTGAACATTATGGGTGAGTTCGGTGGTACGCAGCCGTCTTTCGGGGCAGCAGGTGAGTCTGGGCTCGATCATACGATTTATATGTACACCAAAGCTGGCTGTAATGGTGAGGAAGTCGTGAAAGCGAATAACGCGCGCGATTTCGCGTTGGTTTATCGCTTGGAGGGTAGCGGTATCTATTGCCACGGTAATAACGACTAATAATAGCTAAGTTGCAAAGCAAGGAAAGCGGCCTTCAGGGTCGTTTTCTTTTGCAGAGTGAGTGCTGTGGGGAATTAGCATAAAATTTTTGATAAAATTTGGGTGATATATGGTAAGATAAATATATGGATATTGTATTAGAAGTGCTAATTTTGGTGATGATGTTTATACTGGGGGCGGTGTTTGGGTCGTTTGCGTGTTGTCAGGCTTGGCGCTGGCGTTATAAGGCTGAGGGGAAGAAAGATCTCGGGCAGTGGTCGGTGTGTTTGCATTGTAAGAAGCGGATCAAGTGGTACGATAATATCCCGATTATTTCTTGGCTGGTGCTTAGAGGGAAGTGTCGGAACTGTCATGCGAAGATTGGATTTGGTGATTTCTTGCCAGAAGTGAGTATGGCGATTGCGTTCTTTATGCTGAGCTGGGCGTATTTGCTACCGATGATTGATAATTGGCAAGTGCTGGCGCAGAACCCGCCGTTTTTGGCGGCGCAGCTAGCGATTTTTGTATTGATTCTGATCATGTTGATAGTGCTAATGGTGCTGGCGGTGTATGATGCGCGGTGGGGGGAACTACCGGTGGTATTGCTGGCACTGGCGATCATTTTTGGGTTAGCGATTTTTATCTTGAAGATGTGTATCGTGGACTTGAGTGATGACGGTGTATTATGGCAGGGGCTACTGAGCGCAGGTGCGGGAGTGGTGATACTGTCGGGGACATGTTTTGTGATTTATAAAGCGTCGCATGAGCGGTTGATGGGGGGCGGGGATTGGCTACTCGCGCTAGCGTTAGCGTTGGCACTTGCGGACTGGTGGCTGGCGCTTTGGACGATATTCTTGGCGAACCTGCTCGGGGATATTATTGCTCTACCGAGTGCGATCAAGACGAAGAATATGAAAGTGCATTTTGGACCGTTTTTAGTGGCGGCGTTTGTGATAGTGTTGGTGCTGGGGAATTGTTTGCCATTGCTTATTAGCGCGATGTAATAATACTGATGTTGCTAGAGAGCGCCTGCGTCGATAGCAGTCTACTACCGCGTCAAAGCCTCCAATACTCACTCACCGTATGTCAAATACGGCTCGTTCCGTGTTTCGGCTTTTCCTTGTATTAGACTACTTTAGACGCAGGGTTCTTGAGTTGAGTATTGAAAGTTTTTTTGCAAAGGGTTTGTATAGCTGACTTCTCAAGACTACTTTAGATGGAAGACTCGTGAGTTGAGTGTTGGAAGTCTGTTTTTTGCGAAGAATTTGTGCGCTAATATAAGTTTTCTTGAACTGTAATATGCCAAAATGGAGTGCTAGTCGGTTTCTGAGTGGAATTTTTCGTGAACTTCTTTGAGATGTTGGTCAGTGACGTGGGTGTAGATCTGAGTGGTGGAAATGTCGGCGTGGCCGAGCATGGTCTGGACGGAGCGGAGATCGGCGCCGTTCATAAGTAGGTCGGTGGCGAAACTGTGGCGGAGAGTATGGGGCGAGACGTGTTTAGTGATGCCGGCTATGCGGGCGTATTTTTGGACGATGCGTTCGACGGAACGCGGGGTGAGGCGGCGGTAATTGCCCGAGGTATCGACGGATTGGAGATTGCGGCTGTTATTGAGGAAGAGCGGGGCGAGGGAATCGGTGCGGCGGTCGAGATAACTCTGAACCCAGTCGGCGGCGGATTCAGAGATGAAGATGGGACGGTCTTTGCTGCCTTTGCCGCGGACGATAAACTCACGACGGTCGAGGTTGATAGAATCGCGATTGAGCTTGACGAGCTCGGAGACGCGGAGACCGCCAGAGAAGAGAAGTTCGATGATAGCGCGGTCGCGAAGGCCGGTCTCGGTATCGGTGTCGATGGCGTCGAGGAGGGATTCGACTTCGTCGTAGTGAAGGAAGGTGACTTGCTTGCGGATGACGTGGGGAAGCTCAATGAGGGTGGCGTCGAGGGATTTAATCTCGCGTTTGGCGAGGTATTTGAGGAAGCCGCGCAGGGCGATGAGATGGTAAGCTTGGGTGATGGCTTCGAGGCCTTCGCCGGTTTTGGTAGTCTCGCGGTTGAGCTGGAGGCGGAATTTACGGACGAGCTCAGCAGTAATGTCTTCGGGCTTGAAATCTTCTGTGAGCTCACCGGAGCTAACTTTAAGCGAGGGTTCTCGCTCAAGAATGTCAAGGGCGATATCACGGAAACGGAGGAGGTAGCGTTCGTAATTCTCGGCAGTTTTCTTGGAGCGGCCTTTTTCGATTTCGAGACTTTCGATAAAGTCGCCAATTAGTTCGGTGATATACATGAGTATATTATAACATGACTTGACGGCGACTGGTTATTTTGAACTATATGTGATAAAATACCTTTAGGTAGCGGCCACTCTTGCGAATGATATATTATGCAGGAGAAAGGAGGTACGTTAGTATGGGATTTACAATCTTTTTGGGTAGAGTGCATTTCTTGTTTACTATCAAGAATTGGTCTATTACTACAAAAATTAGTGTCGTTCCGAAAAAGAAACGACACTAAACACTAACCTATTTCCATCTTACCACTAAACTTTAAAAATGGCAAGAGGCTGCTACCATTTAGAAAAAATTGATGGCCTGGTAGCTCAACTGGATAGAGCAGCTCCGTCCTAAGGAGAAGGTTGTGGGTTCGACTCCCGCCCGGGTCACCAAGGGGTACCCTAACAACGAACAAATGTCGCAGCTGCGAAACTTGTTCGTTGATGTTCCTACGGAACATGCGTGAGTCTCTGAATCCGCGCCGTTGTCGCTTCGCGACCGGGCGTATAACGACTCCCGCCCGGGTCACCAAATTTGAGCCAAAATTGCCCATTTTGCAAGTTCTATCGTCGCTCGCTGGTCAGGTAGACCCGTTTCGCTAGATAGAATGCAAAATGGACTAATTTTGTCTTCAAATTGAAACGCGTGTGAGCTGTGAGGATTATTTTGTGGGTTTGTGAAGAAGATAGGGGTTGCGCAGGATATCTGGTGTATAATGAGGGGAAGAAAGGAGCGAGATGAGTAGAGCAGCGGGAGTGGTGAAGTTTTACGTCTTATGCAATAAGCTGAAAGATGTGGTGCGGTCGGGGTGGAAGGTTTGGCACGTGAAGCGGGAGCGGCTGGAGAGCGTGGCGGAGCATGTTTACGGGACACAGATGTTGGCGATTGCGATGTGGTCGGAATATGGTTATGATTTGGACTTGGCGAAGGTGATTATGATGTTGGCAACGCACGAGCTGGAAGAGATGGTGATCGGGGATGTGATACCGTTCGAAGCGTCGGCGGAGGAGAAGAAGGCGCGCGGGCGAGAAGTGGTGATTGGGCTTTTGAGCGGGTTGGATGGAGATGTGCCGGTGCGAGAATTAGCGGAAGAGTTTTATGCGCAAGAGACGGTCGAGGCGAAGTTTGCGAAAGAATGTGATAAGCTGGAGGCGGATTTGCAGTGCCGATTGTATGATGAGGAGGGCTGCATAGATTTGACGGAGCAGGACGGAAATGCGATGCTGGCGGATAAAGAAGTGCGGGAAATTGCGGAGGGGAAGGAGAGTGCGTCGGAGATTTGGCTGGAGTATAATCGGTGGAAGAATGATTACGATGAAAACTTTTTGGAGGTGTCAAAATATGCGGAGAAAAATCGGCTGCGAGAAAGTTGAACTTGTACGTGGCTACAAGCTCAAACGAATTTTACCCCTGTAAAAATGGCGGATGGAGGGGTTAATAAAAGAAAATATCTCGCGGGGAAGCGAGATATTTTGCAGGCTAAAACCGGCGTGAGTGATATTATTCGATTGGGCCGTAGCCTGCGGGGATGGACATTTCTGTGCGGCGACCATGGAGAGGGATGTTTTCAGGATCTTGAAGATCGACTGGGGCAGTAAGATATTCGGTGACGGGGAGGATGTATATTGCGTCTTCCATGGCTGTTTGGTCAGCTTCTTTGAGCTGCTCTTTATCTATGGAAAGTTGTTCTTCTGGCTTTGCTTTGATGATGCGCAGGAGCTCGGTGTTATGGAAAGTGCCGTCTTCGTTTTTCGTGTAATGTTGGTCAAGATATGTTGGAGAGACTGTTTGAGAACTTTTTTCGATCTGTCCTACTAATCGGTAGAGAGGCGTGGTCTTGACTACTGCGCATTGATGGTCTGAGGATGGGGCAATAATCTCGGCGATGCCTTTTGGGTACTGCCGGGATTCGTCGCGTTTGTATGGCTGCACATAGGTGAGCCCGTCTGGCCAGCCGCTGACTGTCATGGTGCGGATTTTGCCGTCGCCATGGAAGTCGTCAATGTAATCGACGTTAGTGATTTTCTCGGCACTATATTTGTCTTGATCCTCATAAATTTTACCTTCGCGAAATCGCTCAGTCATTTCGTCGGTCGTCAGGTCGATTTCGCTAAGCATGCTTCGGTACCACTCGCCAACGGTCTTTAATGGTTTTTGTTCAGCCGTGTTCTCGGTGGATGCGTCTTGATTGACGTCTGGTGTGTCGGGCTGGAAAGGGACATCTTGAGCGAGTGTATCCCAGCTATTTGATGACGAACCTTGCTCTTGGTTGGTATTCGTGGTTTCGTGGTTCATATTGACCTTTCTTATATTAAATAGTATTAGAATGCGGCGAAAACAAAAGGACGCCACGAGGCGTCTTACTTCCTATATCATAGTACGGAGAACCTCCGACTACTACGCGGCGTCCTTTTGGGGGACGTTTTCCGTAGAAAACTACAATATAGAAAGTAAGACATTTTTATTATATCACGAAAAAGAAAATATCTCGCGGGGAGGCGAGATATTTTGTAGGTTAGGATCGGACTAACGGGTGTATTTTTCGTTAAGGTCAGAATAGTCGTAGAGCTCTTCGGGTTTAAACCAGAGGGCGATTTCTTTGGCAGCTTCTTCTTTGTTGCTGCTGGCGTGGACGAGATTTGGCACGCCCATACCTTTGGCGTCAGAATAGCCGAAGCTCATGTGTGAGTAGTCGCCGCGAATGGTGCCCATCTCGGCGGATTTTGGCTCGGTCGGGCCGACGATTTTGCGAACGAGTGGTATAGCTTCAACACCTTCGAGAACCATAGCGATCACTGGGCCGGTCATCATGTAATTAAGGTTGTAGCGGAAAATCTGCTCACCGTGGCGGGTGATCATTTTGCCAATGTCTTCGTAGTGTGCGCGGTATTGATCTTCGTTTGGCATTACCATCTTCATGCCGACGATCTTGAGACCAACGCGCTCAAATCTCTGCAAAATTTCTCCCACGATGCCACGCTGGACTGCGTCTGGTTTGCAGACGACTAGACTCCTTTCCACCAAATCTTTCTCTTTGCCCATCAGAACTCCTTTCTATTGAATTCTTCAGCGTCAGATGTTGCGCTGCTCCCTCAACGTACGTTAAGTACGTCTCGGTCCGCTGCTCGCCTCTTCCTTGAATAATCCTAATAGAAAGAAGCTCTGATCGCTAGAAACACTTATTAACTCTTTTCGTTATTATAACATATTTTGTTGGGAATTTATGAAAATGGAGTAGGAATGGCTGAAGTTGCTGGGACGAGGCATAGAGCAGAGTGGCTAAATATGCTAGGGTGAGATAGTCATGCAGCTAGAACAGAATGTATGCTATAATAAAAGTATGAGTTTGTTCAAACAAAAGCCGAAAACTGAGCGTGAGAAGGTGGAGGAACGGCGCGAGGAAGTGCTGGCGCACGGGCGGAAGTTTAAGTATCCGCTACAGTATGCGAAGCACAAGCTGATTATTAATACGATTATCGTGGCGCTGGTGGCGTTGGTACTGATGGTAGTGGCAGGCTGGGCGATGTTGTATAAGTTTCAGGATACGGGGGATATGATCTATCGGGTAACGCAGGTGATACCGGTGCCGGTTGCAGAGGTGGACGGTGCGCGGGTGCGGTATAGCGATTATTTGATGATTTACCGGAGTAATTTGATCACAGCAGAGCAGCAGGGCGGACAGCTTGGCACGAGCGAAGATGCAGAGGCGGTACGGCAGAGCTATAAGCAGGCGGCGCTGTATTCGGCGGTGGAATATACTTACGCGGCAAAGCTCGGGAAAGAGATGGGAGTGACGGTGACGGACGAGGAAGTGGACAAATCTTTTGATGAGCACCGGAAAGTCGGCGGGGTGGAACGGAGTGAAGAGGGGTTCTTGAAAATTTTGCGGGATAATTTTGGTATGAACCGTTCGGAGTATCGGCGAATGCTGTATCTCTCAATAATGCGATCGAAGGTGACGCAAGAGGTGGATGCACCAGCGCGTGAGCAGGCGGCGGAAGTGGAGCGGATTTTGGCGGAGAATGGCGGGGATCTGAAAGCGGCGGCGGATGCGCTGGCCGAGCAGGGGAACGACGTGTCTTATGAGGAGACGGGGCGGTTGGTCGATAATATGAATGTGGACGGCGGGCGTTCGACGATGGCGATGAAATTAGAAAATGGTCAAGTGAGTGAGAGGTTTCTCTCGAGCAACGGTGATGGATATTATTTTGTGAAGCTGGTGGATAAGACGAACTCGGAAGTGAATTATACTTCGCTGAAGATTAATTTTACGAAGTTTGATAAGATGATAGCAGATCTTTATGCGGCAGATAAGGTGGAGGCGTACATTGATTTAGATGGGAGTAAAGAATAATGTTTAAGTTGATTAAATTTTTGTTTTTTGTTGTGATCGTGGCGGTGCTTGGGGTGATGTTCTTGCCGCTCGGAAGTGTAGAGTTTAAAGATCCAGCGATGTCGGCGACGTTATCGGTGCCAAGTTTCTCGATGTTTGAGGGTGAGACGGGTGCATATATTGCGAATTTTCAGTCGATACGGAGCCAGTGGGCGCTGGAGCAAGAGTTTGAAAAAATTATGAAAGAGAAATACGCAAGCCATGTTTGTCCGGACGGCCGGACGGTATATTTTGACCAGAAGAATTATATCACGATCTATGGCTACACGGTGGAGCAAGGGTTCCCGTTTAGCCGATATTCGGTGGAATACGGAAGAGGGAATAGCTGTAGGTAGTGGAGATGAATACCTTTACTGGGACGTATGGCGAGTTTGGGGCTTATCTGGCGCAGAAGTTGGCCGAGCGTAATCATGGGTTCGACACTCGGGTGAACCGGCGGACGTTGAATAAGCAGCTGAAGATTTATCAGAAGTTTTGGCCGGAGCTAATTGAAGAGTCGAAGGCTGTCGCGAGAGTGGTGAACTTGCCGGAGGAAGAGGTGCTTTATGATGAGATTGCTGCTACGGTAGACTGCCAGCGTCGGCGTGTCGCTGCGGCGCATGATGCAGTTGCTGAGGCGTGCACGATTTTCGCGGTACATGAGAATGGCAAGACTTTCGTCGGGCGTAATTATGATTGGGACCCGAGTGCGCGGGATTATTTTCAGGTCTATCAGATTAATCTTGCTGGTAAGAATCGTTATTTTGCCTTTTCTGATGAGGGGACTTACCCACGTCATTATGGTCGTCGCACTTGGAAACTATACATGGAGGATGCAATTAATGAGCATGGTCTCTATATCGGCTTGACAGCTTCGAAGCTGCGTGAGAAGTATTATGGATATGGATTTTCTTCGTATCATATTATTCGCTATATTACGGAGAATTGTACGACCACTAAGGAAGCGCTGCAGGTCTTCAGGAAAATACCGGTGGCGGTGCCAAAGAATTTCTTGATTGCGGATAAGACGGGTGATATGGCGGTCGTCGAACATGCGGCGAAAGACTATCGGGTGATTCGCCCGAGGTCAGTTGTAGGGGCGGATTATCTCGTGCATACGAATCATTGTCTTGACCCGGATTATGCTAAGATCGATCCGGTTTTGCAGCTGAACCCTTCTACGGATACGTTTTTGCGCTATGCGGAGGCGGATTGGATGGTGCGCAAGGAGCTGCCAAATTATCAGTTCACGGATCTCTGGCGGGTTTTGCGGTCTTCTAACTATGTTTATAATGAGGAGACGATTTGGTCGCTGGCATTGGAACTGTCGGAGCCGCGCTATACGTTTTATCATGATACCGCTCAAGGGCAGCGGGAGGCGAGGTTTAGCTTTTAGAGGCTAGTATGTGCGGGGTGGTTTGATAATAATCTGTCTTTCACGGTATAGTAATAAAAATGAACTCTGGCGAGCTCATATTTATTGGTATGTTGGTGCGGGTAGAGGGAGTTTGTCTTTTGCTGGCGCAAAAGACACATCATTGGGCGTCGCCTCAAAAAAGTGAACAAGTTTACTTTTTGCTCGGCTCCTACAATGAGCGAACCCTACGGGTCCGCCTCTCTCTACAAGAGAGAAAAGCCCCAAGCGGATGCTTAGGTCTTTTCTCTGGTGCGGGTAGAGGGAGTCGGACCCTCGTCTCATCCTTGGGAAGGATACATAATAGCCGTTATACGATACCCGCTAGTAGTATATATGTATTATAACACAGAACAGGGTAGGTGGGGAGATTTTGTAAAATGAGAGGTGATATAGTGGTTCGACGGTAGAAAAAGTGTTGATGATGGGAAAAGTGTGATAAAATAAATATAAGTATAAAAAGCAAGGCTTGGCTTTGCGATAATTAGGAGGCAAAAATGGCAACAAAAACTACGTCGAAGAAAAAGACGTCGAGCCGGAAGAGCACTGCGTCTTCGACGAAGACAAAGGCGAAGAGCCCGGCGCAAGATTTGGTGGAGCCGGTACTGCGCCGTGCGAAAAGCACGGGCTGGATGGCGATCTTAGAATCGGTGATTATCGGTATACTTGGTGCGCTGTTGATCTGGAACCCGCAGGGAATCTTGAAAGTGATTTTCTATGTGGTGGGGATTTTCTTGATCGTGAAAGGCGTGTATCACATTATCAATTATTTCGCGATTCATGGGAAATATGACTTCTATAATAATGATTTGCTCTATGGCATCGTGGCGTTGGTTTTCGGTATCATTGCGGTGGTGCTCTGGGAACAGCTGAGCGGTGCGATCGGCATCGTTGTTGGTGCGTGGATGATCTATGGCGCGCTCGTACGGATGAACACTGCGATTAAGCTACATGCGGCAGGCGTGAAAGATTGGTTCTATGTATTGCTGCTGTCGCTAGTGATGTTAGCGCTTGGCATCTACATGATTATCAGTGTAGGTGCGGTGCTGACGGTCGTTGGCTGGGTAATGATTGCCGCCGCGATTGTTGGAATTGTTGATGATGCTATATTTATCCGTAATGTTAATGCAATAACGGAGTAGCCCTTCGAGCTGGCTTGGCGAGTTTTCTGTGCTTCAGATGCGTCACATCTCCTGGCTTCGGGAATAACTCGCCAAAATAGCTCTGATATGGCATCATCGAGGAGAATAGCCTTGCGTCACAGTGGGGCTAATTTTCTTCTTGTAATTTTATAGAGAGTGCGATATAATATGTCTAGGTGGATTCGTAGCTCAGTTGGTTAGAGCGCTGCCCTGTCACGGCAGAGGTCGCGAGTTCGAGTCTCGTCGGATCCGCCATTTAGGAAAATACCCCTTGTGGGGGATTTTTTGTGGACCTTTGCGAGCAATTCTTGGCGCGAGCTGGCGGATCCGCTTAGATAGGCTGCACCTATCTCGTGTGCTGACGCACACCGAGCCTTTCTGGATGTGCGCCATTGTGCTTCGCACTGGGCACATAACGAGTCTCGTCGGATCCGCCATTTTTGGTGAGAAGCCCTTGCAAAGGGGATTTTTGTTTTGTGTAGAATTTTGGGCTAGGGTGGGTTTGACGGGGCGGGGAAATAATGGGATTGTCATGGTAGTGCTTGACATTATTGATTAAGCAGGGATGGAGATATGATGTTATTGCTTGACTTTTGGAGAGACGATCATGCTAGTGCTTGTTATTTTGAAGAAGTTTGCTATATAATGGAGCACATGAGCAGCCGGCGGCTGGGCAGATTCGGTAGAGCGGTGGGGTTAGATTGGCGGAAAGGTTAGCTTCTATGTTAGAAATACTTTTGACTGTGCTGGTGTATCTGCAAGAATGCGAGCGTACCAAGCAGCAACAAAAAAGTAGCCCTGATATGGTAATAAACATCCATATCAAGGGCTAACTTAACCCAATTTAATTTTAACTTAATATCGCGGTTATGTCTAGTCTCTTTTCGCGAAAATTACGAGAAATCGTAAGCTGGTTGCTCATTTTTGGTTTTTCTTTGGTGGTTAGGTTGCTCCTATTGTGTTCGGGAGTGAGACGAGGAAGGCCTTTTTATAAGGGGGCTAGGTTTCAGATCAATTTAATGAAAATCAGCTGCCTAAAAGTGTCTGTAGAACGATTTAGCCATTGTTGGGTGTGAGGCATCGTATAGAATCACCTAAGTCGCGAGTGCGATTAGTGTAATCAGATGGGTTAAAATTACTGCTAGCAAAATTTAGAAAATATGCATATCTATTGTTTGAGTGTCGTGTTGAAGACCAATAGTTGCCTTCACCCCCCGCTGAGCAAAGTCCACTTGTTCCAACATATCCGGCAGGAACAAAATAGTATGGACTTTGACGTACCGTAGTAGAGTTCATACTACTAAGAAGGTTGCTGAGAGAGCTAGAAGTTGGTAATTTCCAACCTTTTGGGCAGATACTGCCAGCTGCATTACCTCCAGAACTCGTACTGCCCGTGCCTGCTGTAGCGGTGTACCAATTGTAATAATTTCCAACAGCATAATGTAGCTCTGCTAGGCTGGTAGTACTAGTGATGCTTGAGTAGCGATTGCATTTGGATGGGTCTTTTGTACTGCTGCAATCTATTAGGGAAGTAGCTGCTTTGTTAATGTAATATGCTCCTGGGTCATATGACTCAATTTGCCCATTTGTATTGCCATTCCAGCTCCAGTCGATGCCGGTTTTTGTTGCCTCTGCTGTAATCCAGTCTGTTTCAATATCGGTATCAATTGCCTTAAGACCTCCTACGGGGATATCGAGATCTAGGTTTTGCGTCATCCAACATTTTCCATCTTTGAGTTTGGCTACCCAATACATTTTCCCATCACGACTATCCTTGAGCTGTTTGGGTGTATTTAGTCTTGCGCAGTTCTCAGCAGCTATAGTGGTGCTTACTGCGAATTGTTGCATTGTGGTGGCAACTATTCTCGGATCCGCCACCAGGCTCAGCATCACCTGCGTACGATAATGCCCAGACGCCATACCTTCATTAGCTTTAGCACCGAAGATAAGTCGGTATTCGTCTGGTACAGTAGCCGGGTTATCTGGTATGTCGCTATCCGTAGTGGCAGTCTCTGCGCCGATGGCTATAGGCGTAGTCTGGTTTGTAGGTATGGCTTTATATGTAAGTGAGCCAGGGTTAGTATTAGCTGTGTCTACGGTTGGTAGTGTACTGTCTGTTCCACCACCAGCTATGGCATACCCCCACTGTCCAGCAGCGATGTTTTCTCCTGCCACACCTTCTGCAGCACTAATTGGTACGAACTTTTCTTTATCTGGATAATCAGCATTTACCAGTTGGTTAGTAAGGTCAGTTTCTCCAAGTTTAGTCTCTACCGCAGTAGCATAGAGTTTATAGCCATCTTTATCAATATCTGTCGCGCTTACCTTGAAGTTGTAGGATCGATAAGCTGTTTTGCCTACCTCGAGCTTCGTTGCTCCAGCCTCTTCATAAGCTCCTGTACCATTTGTACCAGACATGATGAGAGAAAGCTCCATAGGGCACTGCCCGCTTGTGGAATTTGGCTCGCCATTTAGACACTTTTCTTCACTCTCTGATGCATACGCTGCCTCCGTTTTACCCGCCGTTGGGTTTATAATAAAGCCTAATACCCCCAAGAGAGCTGCGCCACAGAAAGCTGGAACGAGATAACTAGTCTTACTAGCTATGTTAGTTTTCTTAGCAGAAAGGCCACTCACTACTAAGTCCAGATGTTCACTAAACCATCGGTAGAAATAAGTACTTTTACTATGAAGCATATTGTTGTTGTCGGCAACACCACAGTTGCAATCTATAGTATTACCCAACGATGTAAAAGTTGATGGTTTATGCTTTCTGGAACCTAACAAAAATCTAGTTCCAGCCAATTTATTGTGACGCATGTATTGGCTCTCCTTTTGGGTTGATAACTATGCGCGCTATTAAAAACAGCACCGCATGGGTGCTTAAACCATTTGTGCATTCGTCGGCAAATTGCTTCCTTATGTACAACATGCGATGCTGTTTCTGACAAAGAAACAATTTACTTTTACACAAATGATTTAAGCAATTCTATTATATCGCAGGTGTGAGACGTTGGCAAGGCTTTTCTTTTATGGTTTACGGCGATAGGGAATGAGATTAGGGATTTCTAGAGAAGTCGTAGAAAACCCCTTACAAAAACGGAAAAGTATGCTATAATGTGAGTAGTGGTTCTGTAGCTCAGTTGGTAGAGCAGAGGCCTGAAGAGCCTTGTGTCGTTGGTTCAAGTCCGACCGGAACCACCACAGTTTTACTGTAACCCGCCATCTTGGCGGTTTTTCTCGTTCGCTCGGTATATAATCGCGCTTCACTCGAAGAAACGCACCAATCTGACAGATTCTAGCTAAAACTGTTTATTCTATGCTTCGCTAGATAGAATCCAAACTAGCCTAGCTTTAATTACGAATTGCCTAAGAAGAAACGCACCAATTTGGTGGTTTTGGAGTTTGAAGCAAAAGCCCCCGCTAGTCTCCTAGCGAGGGCTTGTGGGGTTTATGCCCCTAATTGTCCGTAGAAGTTCGGTCGGGATACTCGGATATGAGTTGGTCGTACTGGTCGGCATACTTGTTCAGAGCGGCGTCAACATCGATAACGTACCACTGTATGATAGTGTCTTTGCCCTCGAAATTTTTGTGAGGGTACTCGCGAATCAACTTGCCGCCCAGGGCGCGTATAGTTTTCGCGGAGCCGATGTTGCTCTTGTCGCAGTCGAGCAATACAGCCTCAAGGCCGTGATTTTGGCAGACTTTGAGCGCCAAATACAGGTTCACCTTGTTGTAGCCCTTGCGGCGCTCGGACGGGCGGATGCTGTAGCCGATATGCCCGCCGTGGGCCCATAGGCCATCATTGAGGGCGAGGCGGATGTTTACCATGCCGACGATCTCTTCGGTTTGATGCGAATAAATAGCGTCGCTTCCGTGATAGCTGTCGCAGATGACTTCGCTACCGTCAGTCGGTGCTGTCTGTTGTTTCATGAGGAAGAAGGTCTCTGCTGGCATGCGCTCTTCGTTTGGCGCTGGGGCGCGATCGGCGGCCAGCCTTTTTAGCCAGCCATCGTAATCATCTTTGTACTTTGCCAGTCGGCCATCGCCGTGGACTACGGTGGACCCGTTTGCGTAAAACTCTTCGATGTATGCTTTGGCCTGTTTCTCGTGCTTCTTTTCGGGACGAACTAACCTTAATTTTTCCATTTTACTACCTCCAAATAGCTTATTTTTGAAATGAGTTTAAGGTTCTGTTTAGATTTTAGCATAATTTCTGTTTTTGTCAATAGCTTTAAGGTTAAGTTATGTTTGATGCAGAAATCCCCCAGCCTAGCTGGGGGATTTGAGCGCACGGAGAAGCGCTTGAAAACGCTTATAACTGTTGAGATCTGCTAAAATTTGCCAGGATTTGTTGAGACCTGCTGAGATTTGCTGGGGGTTGGGGATTACTGGTCGGGTTTGATGACGATGAAGTAGTCCAGGCCGTCGGTGGTCGGGTGGCTGCGTTCGATGGCGTCGATCTGGCGGTTTGTCTCGAAAGCATCAGGGGCGCGTACCAAAACTTTTTGCGAATACGGCTGCATTTTTACGTATACGCCGATGATGCTTTTGGCGCCAGACTCTTGCAGCGTCTTGACAAGATTGTGCCGTGCTGTATGTACGCTGGAATCCTGGGGGTTCAGAACAACGGCAACGGTGGAGTGTTTTTTGAAAGCTTTTGCCAGAGCGGCGGCGCGCGGGATTTTGCGGTACCAGCGGGCAGAGTTTCCTAACCCACTGGCCATTTCGTCTACGACCTCCTTTGTGAAGTCGTCATCAGGACCGAAGAGAATGATGCCGACCGGCTGGGCCATCTCAGCCTGGATCTTTTTAAAAATGCGCTCGGGTGTGCTTACCCTTCGGATTTCCCATCGTTTTTTCATATGGTTTTCCATATTACCCCTCCTATGATTTAGATGTGGAAATGTTGGATACCGTTTTATTGTATCATATGTATGATATTTTGTCAACTACAAGAGACGGGGAAGCTAGGTTTTGTCGATGGGAAGGTCGTCGTAGCGGTAGCGACGGGCAAGGTATTTCCGACGAGTGCGGCGTTTGATGACCTTGCCAGACTTGTCGATACGGAAGTGGCGATTAAACATGATGCGGGTGGATATGAGCTGGTAGGCGGCGCAGCCGACTTCGCCAATGCCGGTGCAGAATGGGCTTGGCATGAGGCTAAGGCCGAGACGGATGAGACGAGAGGTAATCTTGTTCGCGGTGGTTTTGCTGGGCGACCAGTTGAGTTGGAGATAGTTGGTGTAGAGATACTGAGCAGGGTCAAGGAGGAAAGTGATAATTTCGAAGCTGAGATAAATAAGGACGAGGGTGAGGTCGAGCTCGTAGAACCAGAAGAGGCTAAAGAACATGATGCCGGTGGAAGCGAAGAGGAGAATGACGAGCTTGTAAGCGTTGCGAAGAGATTTCTTGAAGTTGAATTTGCCTTTGCTAACGTCGATTTTGGCGGCGGTGGCGACAGAGTCGAAAGTATCCCATTGCATGTCGGTAATCAGGGAGGCGAAAGTCATGGCGAGGGCGTATTGTGGACCAAACTCAAGGGTGTTGCTGATACCGAAGAGAAAGACGAAGAAAGAGATAATGTAGCTGCTGAGGGTGACGGAATCGTATTTGATGCAGTGGAAGAGATTAAGACGGAATTTGAACTTATTCCAGTTTGTGATGAGGGCGAAAAGTGTGAGGACACCGGTGACGGTGAGCGAAACGCTGACGATAAGGAGTTGGTTCTTGGTGAGGAGGGCAGTGCCGATGAGGCTGATGAAGCTGACGAGATTATAAAGAGTAGAATAACGGTTGGCGCGGGTGTTGCGGCCGGTGTAGTAGAGCTTGTCGAGGACGAAGGAGAAAATAGTTTGGAGCATGAGGTAGGCGATGGCATAGATGATGAAGAGGCGGTTTGCGGAGTCGACGTTCATGAAGTTTATGTAATTGTCGACATTGAGAAGGACAGCACCGTAGATGAGGATAGTGACGATAATGCCAAGAACGAGGCCAGACATTACAGCGTGTTTGTTCTTGTCGCGGACACGAGAGATGTTGGCGCCGGTAGAGAAAGGTGAGCGGATGACACCATAGAGCATTTGTAGGGGATAAATGATGCTGAAGACGTTGATGAGATTCTTATCAACGAGAAGACTGAGCAAAAACCACGACAAAATAGGCGTGAGGGAAAGTAGGGCTTGGTCGAAACTGATCTTGAGAAGACGTTGCATATTATATCATAAGCCTTTGGTTTAGAAATAATGGCGTCGCTTCGGAAAAATTATTGTTAAATAATTTTTCACTCAGACCCCTTATTATATCGTATATGAGATATTGTTTTAGCATATTAAAGGGTTTATGGCGATTTTATGGTTATTTTTGTGTTAGAATATATCATATATGATATATTAATTTTGGTGGTTAATTTGCTCGGTAGTGAGAAATGAATAGCGGATAAGGTCGGCAGAGTCGAGATTTTCTTTGTGGAGGTCGAGGCTGCTGATCTGGTGGTTGTCGTAGCTGGTGTAGTAGAAAGTGCCAGTGGCGAGGTTGTAGCAGTCGGAGTAGATGGTGATCTCGTATTTATTATTGCCGAGGTCGGCGCAGCCGCGCTGCTGATCGACGGAGTGGAGGATATGGAAGAATTGGCTGACGTCGCTAAGTTCGTCGTCGGGTGAGAGGGAATTAAGCTTAGTGAAGGCGGCTTTGGCGAAGCGCGACTCGGATGAGAGATCGCCGGGCAGGCCGATGGCGCCCATGCCACGGCTATAGAGCGGGAAGTTGATGTGCGGGGCGAGGGTATTGACTGGGCTCTTGGCGGAAAGGTGTTGATAATTGCTGAGCTGAAGGAGCTGCTTGTCGAACGGAGGGTTGTTGGTGAGGACGCCGACGGGATTGTTGTAGATATTGAGACCACTGGCGACAGATTCGACAACAATACAATCTTTGCCATCGTCAATAATCCAGTGGAGCTCGGCAACAGGAAGTTGATCATTAAAGGGGAGGTTGCGGAGGTTGAGCTTAGTGAGGAGAGTGCGAGCTTCAGCGACGGTGGCGCACTGGCCGAGTAGCCAAGGGAGAAGCTCAAACTGAGAGATGTTGTCTTTGCCGTCGATGTGGTCATTGTAGACGGCGTTGCCGACAAAGTTTAGCCCGGCGATACCGAGGCCTTTCTCGTTTACGGCATCATAGAGCAGCGGATAGTCGTCGGCGACATAAGCGACACCAATAATAGCGTAGTGCGAGTCCAGTGTACCAGCTTCACGGAAGTTGAATGGAAAATTGCGAGGGATGATGACGACTTCTTCGCCATACGAGAATTCGTAGTCGAGATTACGACCGAAGTATTTGTTTCTATAATTTGTTGCTGTACACATGATTGTTCCGCTTTCTGTATCCTAGCTAATACGTTTTCTCGGGACACGATGTCGCGCCAGCCCGCCGTTGCGGGTGTCGCGCATCTTCATCCTCGGTCGTGACCTGCGGAGATTCCCTTAGAAAAGTATTAGCTAGGATGTGGATCCATTGTGTGCCGCACATTTTAAGAAAAAATGTTCGATCGCTAATCTAGCTAGTGTGAGGCGGAAGGTTAGATAGGATACTTTGCTTTGGGATAACTTTAGGTCGCTAGTTAATTTTTAATGTTTATTTTGATATGCTTATAATAATTATTATACCACTATTTTGGGTGGAATTGGTATTTTGTGAGGTCGACTTGATGATTTTGGACGACGATGCCGTCGGCTTCGAGACGTCGCTGTTGCTCATCGGGGCCGCCGAAGGCAAAAGCGCCCGAGAGCTTACCCTTAGAATTAACGATCTTGTAGCAAGGGTGTAAATCGCCATCAGGGTTGTGATGGAGAATGTTGCCCACGACCCGAGCAAGCTTAGGATTGCCAAGATATTCGGCGACCTGTTTGTAGGTAGCAACTTGGCCTTGGGGAATCAAGTCCAGAAATTCCCAAACTTTTTCGGTATATTCTTTCATGTTATGCGCCTCCGTTTTAGCTAGCGTGATACTTTGTTGAAGGTTGCGTTGCTCAGTCGCCGTACCTTAAGTACGGCTTCTTCCGCTACTCGCCTTCGCCTCGTCTGACGCTGCTAAAACGAAGGGTTCGTAGACTATTATTTATTAGGTAAAACTTTGTTGAAATAGGGGGTTCATGAACTAAGACTTTCCTAAATAAAACGATGCTGAAGCGAAGGGTTCGTAGACTATTATTTATTAGGTAAAACATTGCTAAAATGGGGGTTCGTGAACCATTATTGGGCGAGTGTTATTCGGTGTAGGGCTGAAAGTCGAAGTCAAAGCCGACATACTTTGGCTGTTTGGTATCAAGATATTCTTGGACGGCGCTGGCGACGTCTTTGTCGAGGTCGGTAATGCGCTTGTTCGGCTTGCCTTCTTTGGGTGATTTGACGAGAGGGACGACGTAGCGGACTTTGACCTTGGTGCTGATACAGTAGCAGTTTTTCTTGGCGACGCCACTGTTAAAGACGGTGGTGGCACGCTGATAATTGCGCAGGGCTTCGGCGAGATTTTTGTCGCCGCAGCTTAAGATCCAGTCGATGATCTCGCGCTCGCTCATGACGTAAAGGTCATCGACGGTGAGGTAGCCGCTGTTGACCATGGATTTGATGAGGTCGGCGTGGAATTGGTAGCTGGCGCGAGACTTGTCGCTGTGGTAAATGGCGAAGAGAGGGAGACTTTGCTTGGTGAACTCGGCGGCGATTTCTGGAGTCTGGAAAGAGATTTCGTCGAAACCTTGCTCGTTTTTGAGGATGGTGAGGTCTTGATAGAAGCGTTTGATTTGGTCGAAAGTCCAGATGTTGTAATGGAAGTAGCCGTGCATGAGGGTGTACTCGAGGCGGTCGGCGGCGAGATTAGGAAGCTGGTTGTCGGCGATAGGATAGAGATGGTAGTCGGAAACCTCGCTGGCGAGGATGCCGTCGCGCTTGAGGTGTTTCATGATGACGCGGGAATCGCGGATAATCTGGGCGGTGCGGTCTTCGGTGGACTCTTGGGTCTCAGCGTCTCCGTTCATGACGTCGATAGTGTGTTTGAAAGCAGGGGAAGCGATGTCGTGGAAGAGGCCGGCGAGGGTCTGCTTCTTGTCGTGAGTGAAATGCCAGATGATGAGGGCGACACCGATGCTATGAGCGAAAGTAGTGACGTGTTGCTTGTAGGTGTAGAGGGAGCTGTGAATGAGACCACAGGTAGGGCTGACGCCGTCGAGACGTTGCATTTCGGGGGCGGCGATGTACTTAAGCAGCCAAGCGGGGAACTCAGGGGAGAGCATTTTGAGATACTCGCGGACGGAAGGGGAAAGGCTGGAAAGGCAGCGTTTCTTGCAGGTGGTGATGTCGAGCATACGGTCGCCGCGGTTCCAAAAGCTAACCTTGACGGGCGCAGTAGGAGCTGCGACTTCGGCGATGCCTGGCTGGGGCTCTTCGGGGGTAGGCTCGGCAGGAGCGCTGAGCTCTTCGGGGGTGGACTCTTCGGCGGGTGTAGCAGGCGTGTCTGCTTCGGGAGCAGCTTCAGGATTGGAGACGGGGATGGTGGCTTTCTTGCCGGTAGGGCGACGGTAAATCTTGATCTGGTTTTGGTCGAGCCAGAACTTGAGCTCGTCGTAACAACCTAGATCTTTAGACGGAGCTTTGAGGAGATTAATTTCGGTCTTGCGGCCGCGGTTAAGATTGTTCACGATGGTATAGGTAATCTCGGAGAAAGTGTTGGGACCGATGTAGCCTTCGATGCCGTTCTTGTCTTCGTTCATGACAAAGAGGACGTCGGTCTGGTCGAGGTGTTTGTAGAATTGCTGGTAGAATTTGATCATGCCGTCGACGTAGGTTGGGTCGCTAGGATGGACGAGCTTGCCGAGGGGAAGACCAGGGGCGGGCTGGATATCAGAGGTGAGGTCTTCGTGCTCAAAAAGCGGGCGAGGCCAGTCGATAACATCGTAGCCGCGACCTTCAAAGTAGCCACGCCAGTAGAGGGCACGTTCGTAAAGTTTGCTGCTGCCAGAGATTACTAGCTTTTTCATATTAACACTTGTTCCAATCTAGACAGTCAGGGTGTCTTTTACTCATCTATCTCCTTTAGAATTTTATTATAGCGTAAGTCGAGGGAAAAGTACAGAGTTTTATAGGGGTAGTGCTTAGTTTGGTGGAGATTTTGTGCGAGTGTGGTATAATGATGATAATAGTTATGGTAAAAAGTGCAAAAGTAGTAGCGAAGAAAACCACGACGGCGCGAGGGGCGAGAGCGCAAGAAGCGCGGAAGGTGGAAGAAGTAAAGCTGGGGAAGTTCCGGGATTGTGAGCCGATGCGGCTGCCGGAGGTGCCTCCGCGGCGGATCTGGCAGGTGGTCGGCGGGATAGCGCTGGCGCTGATGGGGATTTTCTGTGTGGCGACGATGTGTTTCGAGTTTCCGTTCGCATATCTTTGGCAGAGTGAGACGAACGTGTGGCAGCCGGATTTGACGCCGCTGACGTTGTCATGGATAGTGAATAATGTGGCGTTGATTGTGTTTACAATCGGATGTTTCGTGGGGAGCGCACTGCTGTTTATGAAGAAGAAAGTGCCGGTGGGGGTGTGGTATGTGCTAATCGTGGCGCTCGCGGTAGGGTTCATTAGCCAAAGTGTGGGGATATATAGTAATTATACTTTGATGGAATGTGAGACGGAGAGCTGCCCGCTGGTGGTAGGAGAACTCTCGACGATTTTGCTGTGCGACTTGGTGATATTAATGATTAGCTGGATATTGTTATGGATGATCTACCGGACGAATTTATATGCGCGACACCCGCGGCCGCGGCGGCGTAAGAGGTAAAAAGATTGCGGTGTGGAGGCTGCTGGGCTATAAGATATGAGACTTCGGGCTGTGGGTATAGGATTCTGACTGTAGGTGTGAGGACTCTGGCTGTAAATGTAGGGGCTGCCGGGCGGACTTTACGAAGACTAAGAAGTGGGATATAATTGGGTAAAATGGCAAGAGCGAAGGTAAAAGAAGAAAATCCGTCGAGCCTGATGTCGATCTGGCGAGAAGTCTATCGGAAGCAGAAGGGATTGACGGTGTTGATGATCGTGGTGCTAATTATGAGCGTGGCACTGCTGATTTTTGCGCTGACGACATTGAGACCGCAGAGCACGGTAGTGATCGTGGGGTATGGCGACGTGTATGGGGAGATCGCAGGGATCAGCGGGGGATACCGGCGAGATAGCTGGTTAAATATGCTGGCGTTCCCGGCGCTGGCGGTATTGTACGGGTTCGTGCATAATTTACTGATCCTGCGGGTGTACCGGAAGTATGGCAAGGACGCGGCGATGGTGATGGCGGTGGCGACGATGCTGCTGATCCTTGGGACGTTCGTGATTATATTCCGGCTGCTGGGGGAGTGGTAGAGGATGATAGGGGTAAGCTCGCTAGAAGACGGAGCCTCGCTATTGACAAATCGGTTATGTTGTGCTAGGATGAGGGTATAACTCTGCTAGATTGAGTTCTGGATTTTGTTTCGTATGAGTAAGCAGAAACGTGATGAAGAGAAAAACTATGAAATCCCACTCGGGAAACGGAAGCCGCTGTATCGGTTTTTAGAGATACTACCGGGAGCGTTGAGCTACGGAGCGGTGATATTACTGTTCGTATTATCGTGGATTAGCCCGGTGCTGGGGGCGATCTATGTACTGATTGTGATAGCGACGACACTAGTGAAGGCGGTGGGAGTGGCCTTCCGAACGATACAAGGGTATAAGGTAATGAAGCGAGCTGAGCGGGTGGACTGGGCAAAGCGACTTACTGATCTGGAGAATCCGCATGATGCGTACGAGCGACTGCGGGATAGACGGGAAGATGGGTATGGATATAACGAGCATGTGCAGAACCTGCGGCTGTTGTCGGCGGTAGAAGGGAAGAGCGAGCCGAAGCCGCATGAGGTGTACCACGCGGTGATAATGACAGCGTATAATGAGGGGCTGGAGACGCTGATGCCGTCGGTAGAGGCGGTGAAAGAGACGACTTTTCCGAACGAGCGGATTATCTTTGTGGTGGCGTATGAGGAGCGAGGCGGGGAGGAGATAGAGAAGAATGTGCAAGAGTTGAAGAAGGAATATGCGGGGGTGTTTAAAAAGTTCATGCTGGTGAAACATCCGGATGGGATGAAGGATGAGATCGTGGGGAAAGGGCCGAACTTGACTTATGCGGGGGAGAGGCTGGCGGAATACGTGGAACGGGAACGGATTCCGAAGGAGAATGTGATTGTGACGTCGCTGGATAGCGATAACCGGATGCATGAGAAATATCTGGACTATGTGGCGTATGAGTTCTTGGTGAGACCGGACCGGCAGCATTATAGCTATCAGCCGGTGGCACTGTTTACAAATAATATTTGGGATGCGCCGGCGCCGATGCGGGTGATTGCGACGTCGAACTCGTTTTTTAATATTATTTCGACAATGCGGCCACATATATTGAAGAATTTTGCATCGCATGCGCAGCCTCTAGCGGCGCTGGAGGGGATGGGGTTCTGGAGCAAGAAGACGATTGTGGAAGATGGACATCAGTATTGGCGGTCGCTGTTCTATTTCGAGGGGAGATATGCGGTAGTGCCAATACGGGTGCCAATCTATCAGGACGCGGTGATCTCAGAGACGTTCTGGGAGACGTTGAAGGCACAGTTCGTACAGCTCAGACGGTGGGACTACGGGGCGAGCGACGTGGCGTATGTAGGGTCGTATCTATTCTCGAAGCGACGGAAGGTACCGTTTTGGAATCTGTTTCCGAAGTTCGTGCGGCTGCTGGATGGACATGTGACACTGGCGATTATGGCGCCGTTGGTGGCGTTTGGTGGCTGGGTGCCGATGTTGATGAACTTGGGTTCGCGGGGGGCGATGGCGTTTAACTTGCCGAACGTGGTGGGGCTGATACAGACGATTGCAATGATCGGGACGATTATTACGGTGATTATTTCGATGCAGATGCTACCGAAGCGGCCAGAGAAGTATAAGAAGAATAAGTCGGTCGGGATGGTGGTACAGTGGATCCTGATGCCGGTGATAGCGATCGTGTATCAGAGTGCGGCGGCGTTTTATGCGCAGACGAGGCTGATGACGGGGAGGTATATGGAGAAGTTTGATGTGACGAAGAAGGTGGTGAAGGGGTAGGGTTGCGCTTTTTTGGAGTGAGAGGATTATGTCTTGCTACGCGAGCCATTTCGCTGGGCGCCGACTTGAGGAGAAGTGCAAGTGCTTTTTCTACTCGTCTCCTACAGCGACCGAACCCTTTGGGTTCTTATCTTCTCTCATCTTAAACCAAGTAAAATAAGACCCTAAAAGGTCTTCTTTTTATCTGGCGGGAGCGAGAGGATGGATAATTCGCGCCGTCGTGCTCCGCACCGGGCGAATAACGAACCTATTGCTTCGCAATCCGGTTCAAATCCTCTTACAAATTCATCAAATAAAAACAAGACCCGAAGGTCTTCTTTTTATCTGGCGGAAGCGAGAGGATGTTCATCCCCAGTACTTCCTTGAAAATAAAAATGAGCGAGTAAACTCGCTATTTTTATTTTATGGCGGAAGCGAGAGGATTATAATTTTGTTTTACAAAATTATAAAATCGGGCGTCGTCTCGGAAAAGCTAGAGCAAGCTCTGTTTTTCACTCGTCTCCTACGATTTTCGTACCTCCGAGCGTCGGTTGAACCCCACCAAGCATTACAAAAATAAAGCCTAAAGGCTTTCTTTTTGTAATGGCGGAAGCGACAGGATTCGAACCTGCGAGAGCCTTGCGACCCTACACGCTTTCCAAGCGTGCTCCTTAAACCACTCGGACACACTTCCATTTAACTTTATTATAGCATAATCCGCCAGAGAAGTTTTATCTTAAACTTCCGTATGGGATTATTTTAGCATATTTTCCATGGAATGTTAAGAGGAAAGTTGGACGAGAATGGGCATGGGTGTTGGCAGGGATAGGCATGAGAAAAGGGGCCGAGTGGCCCCTGATCCCGTTTGCGGGGAGGGTTAAGGTTTCGGGTGGGGGATGGACTGGCGGTGGGTGCGGACGGTGAAGCCGAAGCCGGTGAGCTTCTTGTAGAGGTTGTCGGGGCGGTACCGGTACTGGGCCTTGCCCTTGATGTACCAGCCGTCGTCGCGTTTGAAGATGCGGATCTCGCCGTGGCCGCTCGCCAGGACGTAAGCGAAGCCGCTCTTGTCTTTGCCGAGATCGGTGATGACGGGCTGCTGCTCGAAGCCGAGGCTGCGGGAACGCGCGACGGTTTCAGCGAGGTAGGCCTTGAAGCGAACGAGGCCGGCCTCGTCGGAGAAGTCGCGCAGCGCTTGGTGGCGGCTGCCGTCGAGTTCGATGTCGTCGGCGCAGAGCGGGAGCGCACCGAGCAGGCTGTGGCGGAACGGAGTGATGCCGCTGGTGGTGCTGCGCAGGCGTTGAGCGGCTTCGGAGAAACTGCAGGCTGCGGTAGAGAAGTCGAGCACGTAGAGCTGGTCGTTCTTGATAGTAGCTTCTTTCGGTTGCATAAGAATCCTCCTTTGATTTGCAAACGGATGTGGCAATGGGAAGTTCGCTGCAGAGAGCGAAGCTTAACCATTGCGAAAAATGTAAGGAACTGGTTTGCGAGGTAAGGTGTGATCGTTCTATCATTATAGCATAGTGGGGCGTAAAAGTCAATAGGGAAAAAGACGTAGCGTCGTTGTGTGGTAGGGCGATAGATAAATGGGTCGAACAAGGTTTATTAAGGCGAAAATAACCCTCTTTTACCTCTGTTATTTTGTGTTCCAACTTGTACGTGGCTACAAGTTGGGGTGGGGATGGGGCAAAGATGGGCGAAAAATAAAAAATCATCTAGGTGAGTAGCCGGCTTGACGGCTTATGGTTAGTCTGCTAGAATGGAGTTATATTGATTTTTGAAATAACTTTCAGCTATTTGCTGAGAGTTATTTTCACTGTTCTCAGAAAGCCCCCGGATAGTCCGGGGGTTCTGTTAAGTTCTACATTTAAGTCTCCGATAATAATCTACAATAGTATGCAGAATCTGTCAGGATTTTACACTAACTATTAAAGAAAGGAAAAGCCTTCTATGAGAAAACTATCGGAGATACATACATTATCTCATACTTCTTGGAATTGCAAATACCATTTAGTCTTTGCGCCAAAATACAGAAGAAAGGTATTCTATGAGAATAAGCGTAGTGAGGTTGGAGAGATGTTAAGAACTCTATGCCATTGGAAGGACGTCAATATCCTAGAAGCAGAAGTCTGTCCAGATCACATACACATGTTGGTAGAAATCCCACCCAAAATGAGCGTATCTAGCTTCATGGGCTACCTCAAGGGCAAATCTAGTCTTATGATTTATGAGAAATGGGGTAATATGAAGTTCAAATATCGTAATCGCCAGTTCTGGTGTCGCGGCTACTATGTAGATACGGTAGGCAAAAACACAAAGAAGATCAAAGAATATATAGCCCATCAGCTTGATGAAGATCGTGCTTTGGAACAGCTAACATTGGATCTTAACGACCCGTTGAACGGGTAGCTAGTATACTACTCGCACCTGACAGATTCTAAACATGCCACTCTGGTGGCTGCTAGTAGTAAGAGGGCTACGCCCGTCCAGAGTAAAGCTCCCGGCTAAGCCGGGGGATATTTACTTTGTGGAGTTTGTGATTTTTGATCTCAAATTCCAGAGAAGCTTTTCTAATCATATAGCCCACCTTTCCATTTTATTTAAACTGCTATTCACTATCGACCTAATAGCTAAGCCGAGAAGCGACTACTCCTTCTTATCTTAGCAAATAGGGAAGAAAAATGGAGGGCGAAATTAGAGGGTATTTAACGTTTGGTTAAATGATATAGGGGCGATGGCGAAACAGAATAATGATGCGAGGTGGGTGCTTTGTATTTTTCATAAAAATAAGCCCCGCCGGTGAGGGCGAGGCTTATAAGTATGACCGGGGCTAAGGAGCTGCAGGCTGTTTGGTATCGGCGATTTTGCGGGAGTCGCGCGAGAAAAGATGGGGGTTCTTGTGGGCGAACTTGAGGCGTTTGTCGATGCGGTAGATGAGCTTGGAATCGTCGGGGTCGTAAGCGGTGACGAGGCCGCGCAGCCAGTAGAGGAACTGCGTGGCGTCGTGGAGGCGGAGGCGGCGGAAAGCTTCCAGGCGGTTGCCTTGGAAGTGGCGGCGGCAGACTTTGAGCGCGAGCTGTTCGTCTTTGAGCCAGGGCATGGTGACGGCGAGGGTCTCGTAGCTGAGATACTGGAGGTGGGCGGGGAGTTCGGTCTCCATTAGATTGATAAGCTCGACAAAATGTGGGAAGTAGGAATTTTCAATATTGTACCGGTATTCTTCGAGGATGCGGGAGAGGTTGAAGATGGTCCGGAAGCCGTCATAGTGGTCGGAAAGGTCGTTGATGTGGTGGGCGTCGGCTAAGATGTCGCGGTGCGCTTCGATCTCAGCGGGCAGACAAGAGGTGATGGTGGACCAGAGGGAATTGCGAAGCCAGACGGGGTCGTCTTGGAGGTCGTGCCAGAACTCGATGTAGCGGTTGATGTCTTGGTGGCGGGCGGTCTCGTCGGGGGTGTAGAGGGAGTGGTGATGCCAGAGGCGGCGGCCACGGCTACTATCGATAATGGGCAGCAGGAACTTGATGAAATAGTCGCAGTCTTGACGGTTGCTGTCGCCGAGGGGGATGTAGCCTTGATCTAAGGCGTAGAGAAGCTCTTCGGTGAGTATGGCGAGGAACTCGGGCTGGCGGCGCAGCATGAGAGTAAACTGGGGACCGCACTGGTCGCCGTTGAGGTTGGGATAGGAGACGGTGATGATGTCGCTGATGTTGTAGATGCTGTCTTTGGTGATGTAGTACTGGCGGGATTGATTGGTACAACTTTGGCCAGGGATGTCGAAGGCGGGGTGACGGGTTGGGACATGGGCGATAGTCGAATTTTTGTCGGCAGTGCAATAGGGGCTGCGACGGACGAGGTCGCGCAGGGCGAGGCGGCGAACAGGCCAGGAATAGCTCCCATTGAGGGCGATGTTGCAAAGGGCTTTGAAACTGGGAGGGTTATCTTCGCTGAAGAGGGTTTGGTAGATACTGAAATCGCGGGTCTCGACGATTTTGGGGCCATCAACGCGGAATTTGATGCGCGGGCTGGCAGTGGCGGGGTCGGTGGAGTTGGTGGTGTTGGAACCGGTGGGGTTGACGGTAGCGGGGTCATCCTTGTTAAGGTCCATGTTTACACTTCCTTTATCATAGAGTAGGGACGGAATGAACAATGATTGTATTATAACACGGTTCGCCTCTGATGAGAACTGTTGATAGGGGTGCTTCATCTGTAGGGGCTTGTGGATGGGGCTGTATTCGTTTGTGGAGGCGGGGTGGTGGAAAAATGATAATAAAAAAGAGATAAAAAGATGAGGTTTTGTGATAAAATAAACGTAGGAAGTGTGGGCAAAAAGGTTTAAGGAGGTGCCCAGTGCAAAAAGATAAAAAAGAGAATCAAAAGTGTAAGTATATTTTCGTGACGGGCGGGGTGCTGTCGGGAGTGGGGAAAGGAATTACGGCGGCGTCGATCGGGGCGATCTTAAAGGCACAGGGGTATAAGGTGTCGATTCAGAAGTGTGATCCGTATTTGAATGTAGACGCGGGGCTGCTGAACCCGGTGGAACACGGGGAATGTTTCGTGACACATGATGGGAAAGAGACAGATCTGGATTTGGGGCATTATGAGAGATTCTTGGACTTCGAGACGAGTAAATTTTCGAGCGTGCTATCGGGGGCGCTGTACCAGGAGTTGATTGATAAAGAGCGAAGCGGTGGTTTTCACGGGAAGACGGTGCAAATGATACCGCATTTTACGAATTTGGTGCAGGAGAAGATCGAGAAAGCGAGTGAGGGGTCGGGCATTCATATCGTGGAGATCGGAGGCACGGTGGGGGATTATGAGGGACTCAGCTTCATCGAGGCGATACGGTTGTTTGCGAATAGGGTGGGGCGGCGGAATTGTCTCTATGTGCATGTGGTGTATGTACCGTGGATTAACACCTCGAAGGAGCTGAAGACGAAGCCGGCGCAAAATGCGCTGAAGGATCTGAGAGGATTTGGGATTATCCCGGACGTAGTGGTGTGCCGGACGGAGCGACCAGCGCCGAGGTCGATTTGTGAGAAGATTGCGGCGTTTGCGGGGATAGAGGGGCGTGCGGTGCTGAACTTGCCGGATATCGAGAGCGTGTATGACGTACCGTTTAATGTGATGAAGTCAGGGGTGATAGAAATTTTGGATGAGTTCACAGGAGCGAAGGCGGAGCCGGATATGTCGCGCTGGCAGGAATTCTCGAAGTTGAGGAACAAGAAACACCAGAAGACGGTGAGAGTGGGGCTAGTGGCGAAGTATGTGGGGAATGATGATACTTATATCTGCGTGACGGAAGCACTAAAAGCAGCGGCGGCGTGGGATAAGGTTAATTTAGAGATCGTCTGGTTGAATGCAGAAGACTTATCTTTTTCGCGAATTTCTTCGTCAGATTCTCCAGTCCGCAGTCGCCGTATGTCAAATACGTCTCCTTTGCGGGCTTCAAATCTTCCTCGAACTTCATCGAAAAATACTAAGTCTTTAGACGATGTCGATGCCGGTCAAGATGAGGCATGGGAAATGCTAGAAGGTGTGGACGGGATCGTGGTGCCGGGAGGGTTCGGTGCGCGCGGAGTAGAGGGGAAGATTGCGGCGGCAACTTATGCACTGGAAAACAACGTGCCGTATCTCGGACTGTGCTTGGGGCTGCAAACAGCGTGTATCGCGGCGGCGCGAAAGGGTGGTGTAAAAGAAGCGAACTCGGAGGAGTTCGGCGCAAGCGAAGAGGCTGGAAATAACGTAATATATATTATGGACGGACAGAAGGGGAAAGAGTCAACTGGAGGGACGATGCGACTGGGCGACTATACGGCGAAACTGAAAACAGGAAGTAAGGTGGCGAAGATCTATGACGCGGAGGAGATTGTGGAGCGACACCGCCATCGCTATGAGGTGAATCAGAAGTATTTGCCAGAGATAGAGAAAGGCGGGATCGTGGTGGCGGGGACTTCGCCGAACGGAAAATTGGTAGAGTTCATCGAGGCGCCGAAATGTAGATTCTTCGTGGCGACGCAGGCACATCCAGAATTCCGGTCGCGACCATTACATCCACATCCACTATTCGTGAAGTTTATCGAGGCGGTGAAGAAAGGGAAATAGGCGGAAGAGCTGGCGGGGTGGTTCTGGAGAGCTTGATGGGTGCATGGTTTTTGATGGCGGAATTTTGGGAGTGGGGTTGTGAGAGGGGAATTAGTATGGTACAATATGAGTAGTTAGTAAGGAGACTTTCATGAAAAAAACAGGTAGCTGGCTATGGGGATTTGTGTTGATCGCGCTGGGCGTGGTGTTAGGGGTAAATGCGCTAGGATTAGCGCACATTGACATTTTCTTCCCGGGCTGGTGGACGCTGTTTATTATCGTGCCGTGTGCGATTGGTTTATTCACAGATGAGCACAAGGGCGGATCTATGGCTGGGCTAGTAGTGGGGATTTGTTTGTTGCTGAGCTGCTTGGGAGTGCTGCCGTTTGGGCTGCTTTGGAAGTTGCTACTGCCGGCGATTTTGATTATCATTGGTGTGTCGGTAATGGTGCGTGGGACGGCGAATGGCCGAGTGGCGGATGAGATCCGTGAGGCGCGCGAGGAGCAGAAGCGGGAATATCGTAAAGGGCATAAGGTCGTCGAGGCGGAAGTCGTGGAAGAGGACGAAGATGATGACGACGATGACGATGATGATAAAGATGAGCCGAAAGTGGAGGAATACTGGTCGACTTTTGGCGATCAGCAGATAGATTATAGCGGGAAAGAATTTAAGGGCTGTAGGGTAGATGCAGTGTTCGGCGGGGCGGACGTAGACCTCAGGAAGGCGAAGATTAGGCATAAGGCGATCCTGAGGACGAGCAGTGTGTTCGGAGGGATTATCGTTTATGTACCGGATGATGTGAAGGTAGAGGTGGCTTCGACATCGATTTTCGGGGGCGTGTCGGATAAACGTAAAGATGGTAAAGACAATAAGAAAGCTAAAGACGAAAAGAATGATGAGAAAGTTGACGGGAAGAAGACCTTGTACATTGATGCGAATTGCGTCTTTGGCGGGTTGGAGATTAGATGAGAACCGCACAAAAGCTGATTAAATTCTTTGCGATTGCTTTAGCGATATTCTTAATTATAACGATGTTTACGGTACTGGTGGGGGGAGTATCGTTTTTGGGAGCGGTAGTAGGAGGCGAGGACTGGAATTGGAATAATTCTGGTGAATGGGTGACGGATGAGTTTGCTGAGCAAAAGGTGACGAAGTTGTCAATGAGCGTGAAAGCAACGAACGTGCGGATAAAGGTGACCGACAGCGGCGAGCCGGTGCGGGTGGAAACGAACAATGAGCACATTGAGACTTGGGTGGACGAAGGTGCGCAGAAACTAAATGTGGTGGAGAAGAGTCACGGTTTCTTGGGGTTGGGTGGAGTCGGCGAAGTAGTAGTGTACGTGCGAGAAGGATTTAGACTCGATGATGTCGAAATTGGTGTGGGGGCAGGGACGCTGGACATTGAGAAGCTGGAGACAAGGGAATTGGACTTAGACCTTGGCGCTGGCAGGACGAGGATCGAAGAGCTTAGGGCGACGGATAATGTAAGCATCCACGGTGGGGCGGGGGTCTTGGAAATTAGGCAAGGCGAGCTAAGGGGTGCGAGGATCGACCTAGGAGCGGGGAAAGCTGATATTAGGACGAGGCTGAGGGGGCACAGCAAAGTGGAGGCCGGCGTGGGCAGGCTGGATCTGGAGCTACTGGGGAGGCAGAGCGACTATAGGATCAAAATCGATAAGGGCCTGGGTTCAGTCAGGCTAGATAGGCAAAAGATGGAAGACAACGCGGTCGCCGGCGACGGGAACGATGTCGTAGAAGTAGAATCGGGCGTCGGGGCAGTGGAAATTAGCATTATTGAGGAATAAATTATGGAAAAAATACAGGAAGTATTAGCGGGGATTATTGAGAAACTTTTCGGGGTGGAGATAGAGCCGGCGGTGACGGTGGCGCCGGAAAACACAGGGGCAGACTACGCGACGAATGTGGCGATGCAGCTCGCAAAGTTGGTGCATAAAGCGCCAATGGTGATTGCTGAGATGATTAAGGGGGAGTTCACGGAAGCGGGGGTGGAGCTTACGATCGCGGCGCCGGGGTTCTTGAACTTCACGATTGATAGTACGGAGGTAGTAGAACGGGCACGTGAGTATGCGCATAATTTGCCGGCGGCGGTGAAAAACGAAACTTATCGTGATAAGATGGCGATAGTGGAATTTTCTGATCCAAATCCATTTAAGGTTTTGCATGTCGGGCATCTTTATACCTCGATCGTAGGGGATAGCATATCGCGGCTTCTAGAGCACTCTGGAGCGAAAGTCGTGAGAGCGAACTTTGGTGGGGATGTGGGGTTGCATGTTGCCAAGACATTATATGCTCTAATTCAACAGATAACGATTGCTGATAATGGTCATTCTTCGTCGTCAGCAGATGCGTTGCTCACTCACCGTACGCTAAGTACGGCTCGTTCCGCTACTCCTGCTTCCTCGAATAATAACCATTCTGAGCAATCTGATGAACTGGAAGATAGTATCTCATCTCAGATAACTAAGCCTGGTGATACAGATAATAACCATTCTAAGCAATCGAGTGAATCGGGGCTGATGCAGGGTTTGCAGGCGGTGGCGGACTCGGAAGAAGTCGCCCAGACGGAAGCGTTTAAGAAATTCTTAGTTGAGCTGAAGATTGAAGATATCGCGAAGTGCTATGTCGAGGGGACGCGAGCTTATGAGGAAGATGAAGCGGCGAAGGCACAGATTGCGGCGTTTAATAAGCAAATTTATCAGATCAATGAGCAAGATTTTCACGGTACAGTGCTAGCAGATCTATACTGGCGGGGGCGAGAGCTGAGCTATCAGTATTTTGAGGACTTTTATGCACGGATCGGGGTGAAGTTTGATAAATATTATCCGGAATCAATGGTAGCGGGACGTGGGCTTAAAGAGGTGAAGGCGCATATTGGTACGACTTATGAAGAAAGTGATGGCGCGATCGTCTACAAGGGGGAGAAAGTTGGTTTGCATACGCGGGTGTTCATTAACCGTGAGGGCGTGCCGACTTATGAAGCGAAGGATGTAGGATTAATCTTCACGAAATGGGATGATTGGCATTTTGACGAATCGGTGATCGTGACTGGTAGTGAGCAGGCGGAGTATATGAAAGTCGTGCTGGCGAGTGTATCGGAGTATGCGCCGCAGCTAGTAGAGCGGACGCGGCACTTGACACATGGCTTGGTAAAACTGCAGGGCAATGTGAAGATGTCGTCGCGAAAGGGGAACTTCTTGAAGGCAGTCGATGTGCTGGAGATGGTGGGTGAGCAGCTGAAGAAGAGTGAGAACACCGGGGCGGAAATAGACGATATGATCATGCTGGCTGCAATTAAGTATGCGTTTTTGAAGTATAAGATGGGTGGGGACATAGTGTTTGACCCACAAGAGTCGGTGTCGATGACAGGCAATTCGGGAATCTATCTCCTCTACTCGGCGGTGCGGGCGAAGAAGATTTTGCAAAAACGAGGCGGAGAGAAATTTGAGTCAAAGCCTGAGGAGGTCGAGCGGGAGAAAACGTTTGAGAAGAATCTTTGTAAGAAGATTGTACAGTATCGTGATGCTTTGAATGAGGCAATCATAGAAAAGGCTCCGCATAAAGTCTGTAGTTATCTTTATGAGTTGTCTCAAGAATTCTCGCGCTTCTATGAACATGCTCGGGTCTCCGGTAATGCCCGTGAGGATGAACTTATGGAAGTAGTAGAAGCTTATAAGAATATCATGGAGCATGGGTTGGGGATTTTAGGTATAAGTATCCCAGAGTCCATGTAGAACCGCAGGGCTTGCTCTCTCCGCGAATTACTTTGTCAGAGCCTGCGCTGCTCCTTTACCGTACTTTAAGTACGGCTCAGTCCGCTGCTCGGTTCTTCCGCGTACTTCATCGGAGATAGCTGAGCCCCGATAGCTTATTGTTTGGTTTCGCCTCGTATCTCATCTCAGATAACTAAGTTCCTACAAACAAAATTCTTCCGCATACTTCATCCCAGATAGCTAAGCCCTAGGTAATAGTGCAGTTCGTTGCTCGGCTAACGCGACTGAGGTCGCTACCAGCTGGGCGTCGCCTCGCAAAAGAAAACTTGTTTTCTTTTGGCTCGGTTCCTACGGCTGGACGCTCGTAGTTCCGGATCCCCTCGAAAAGAGATAAAGCTGGTTTTATGTCGTTTGGTCGTATCTATGGAATGAGTATTACAAAATTGTAGGTGTTTGGGGTGAAGTAGCACTCGACACGACAGGGGTTTTACGCTATAATGAGACTAAGGAAACAATATGAAAAAAGCTAATTTACTTTGGGTTGATTTGGAAATGACCGGATTAGATCCGGAGAAAGATCGCATTTTGGAAGTGGCAGCGATCGCGTCGGGATGGGATCTGGAACCGATGGCAGAGATGACGGCGGTAGTGAAGGTTCCAGAGGACTTGATGCAAGAGCGGATGGTGGGGGAGTTCTGGGAAGCCAATGCGGAGTCGCGCGATGCGCTGATGGAGCAAAACAAACACGGTGAAAGCACAAAAGCGGTTGAACAAAAACTGATAGACTTTATGGATAAGTACTTCGGGAAAGAAGTGATCTTAGCGGGGAATTCGATTCATCAGGATAGAAAGTTTATTGATAGAGAGTGGCCAGAGGTAGCGAAGAGGCTGCACTACAGGATGCTCGACGTGAGCGCATGGAAAGTTTATTTTGAGAATGCACGACATGAGAAGTTTACAAAAAGGGAGGCCCATCGTGCATTAGACGATATACAAGGAAGTATGGAGGAGTTGCAATGGTACGTCGCAAAGCTCGAAGCAAAGAACCAACCGAAATCGAAGAGCAAGAACTAGTAGAAATCCAGCAGTATGTCAAAGATATTGAAGAGTTGAAAGAGCGCTTGAAGGTGCGGGAAATATCTGGCATCGGTGAGTATGAAGAGGGGAACCGAGAGCTGAGAGATAAGAAAGGCCTGGACTGGTACTATTGGGCGCCGAATAAGAAAGCTTTCTTAGTAATACGGGGGAAGACGATCGAGATGCGTTGTGATCGGAAACTGGCGAAAGTCCTGAAGCAGGATTATGAGACGGTGATGACGAGCCGGTATTTTGGGCGGGGTGGTATAGAGGTGGTGCCGACTGGACAACTGCTGGATGCAGAGCTGGCGGATTTGATCCGACTGAGTTATAATATGACTTTGCTTGCGAAGCCGAATGCGGTGTAGACAAGAAGGAACGGAAATGAGCATGCCAAGTAAGAAAGGGTTGGTAGTGGGATTGTTGGTGTTCGCGACGACGACGCTACTTGTGATAGGGCTAAATAGCTTTGTGCTCGGATATGGCTTCCAAACTGTGCGCTCGGTGAGTAGGTATGTTGGATTTGAAGAGTGGAGCGCGGTGATGTTCGCGCTGGGGAATTTCGTGACGGCGGGAATGACAATGGTGTTTTTGTGGAAGCTGGGTGAGCTCTGGAAGATGCCGAGAATATATTATTATATTGGTTTTTTGATGGGGATAGGTCTGATTTGGCTCTCGGCATGTCCGGTGGGTTTCTTCGACTCGGTAGAAGGGAAGAGTGTGATTAGCTTCATGCATGAGATCGCGTCGAGGACGATGTTTCTCATGATGCTGCTGGTGGCGGTGCTGCTAGTGATGAAGAAGAGCTATGCGACGAAGACGTCGCGGGGGCTGGCACTGGCGTTCGCATTGTATGGTGTAATTTGCGTGATCGGGTATTTCACGAGGAGTGGATGGTTTATGCCGTATTTTATGATTTATGAAGTATCATATATTGTGGCGTTTGAGCTGTTGCTGATTGCGCAGAAGAGTAAGGCGCCGGCAGAGATAGAGGCCGAGTAGAATTAAGACTTGGCAGTGGGCTGGCTGGAGCTGGACTTTTTCTTGGCGGCTTCGTCGGCGGCTTTGGCGGCTTCTTGCTTGCGATTGAGGCTGTTTAAAGCTTTGACGATGATGAAGATCGTGAAAGCGATAATGAGAAAGTTGACGACGTTTTGGAGGAAGTTGCCGTAGGCGATGTGGGCGACAGTGTCGGCACCAAAGATGTTAGGGATGTCGATAGCAAGGGAAGAGAAATCGAGACCGCCGGCGAGTAGACTGGTGACAGGCATGATGATGTCGTCGACTAGAGACTTCACGATGGCAGTGAAAGCGCCACCAACGGCGACACCGATGGCAAGATCCATGACACTGCCGCGATTAATGAACTCTTTAAATTCGCTAATGAATGAACTTTTAGTTAAAGTCTGAATAGGATGGAAGCCGGCTTGCTGGGGCTTCTCGGATTTTGATTTACTCATAACTATATTATAACATAAAGAGGGGAGAATGAGCTAAGATGAGGAGTAAGAATTGAGAGTCTGCTCGATGACATTAAGATTAGAATAGAAGCTATCGAGGATGTTGTGGAGACGCTCGTCTTTATCACGTTCGAGGAGCTCGCTGGTCATGGACATCATGAGCGAGACTTGCATGTGAATCTGGGCGGCATAGATACGGTCGAGGGTACCGTTCAGCTTGGCATTCGTGAGAGTGTTGCTTACGGTGGTACTCATGGCGGCTTCGTATTCGGAGAGGTCGGCGGGGAGAGTAGCGGGTTTCTTCGTCTCGGCGTTGACGGCGCTGATGTAAGTGCCGAGCTGGCCGATAGCACCGGTAAGGGTACCGGAGAGGGAATAATTGATTGAACGGAGCTGGGAAGATTTGAGATCTTTATTATAATCAGAGATGATTTTACTGACGTTGTTCATACGGGTGTAGAGCTGCTGGGTGAGGTCGGTAGCGCGGGAAGGGCCAGCGTTGATAATAATGCCAACAGCGATAAGGATAGCAGTAGCAAGGACACCGCCGATGAGGATCTTTGCGATGAGACCGCCGTTGATTTTGGAAATCTTGGAAGGCTTCTTCGTAGGGCGGTTCGACTGAGAGATGCGCTGCAAGTATTCGTAATTATCCATGGGTATATTATAACATAGAATGCTTATGGAAATGAGTTTTGCGCGGGAAAATGCGGTGTGGAGCGAGATGCGGCATGATAGAACGCAGGGAAATAGGTGTAGCGAAATATACTACTTTCTGAACTGATACAGCCGTGCCGAGGGTATGATAAAATGGGAATATGGAAAAGGTGAGGTGTAATTGTGAAACTGATTGATATGTTGAAGCTGAGCTGGGGGAATGTGGTGCAGTATAAGAAACGGAGTGCGATGATTATGGTGGTAATCGTCGCGCTGATTGGCGTAGTACTGAGCCTAAATGTGCTGTTTTGTGGGGCAGAACGGGTAATCTTGGAGGCGGCGACGGCGGCAGATGAGGGTGAAGTATACATCATGACGGGTTTTATACCGAGATTTTTTGGGGTGAATGAGAATTATAAGTTTGAGATGCCGGAAAATGACCAGGCGATTCTGGAGAAGAGGGTGCGAGCGTATAATGGTGATCCATTAGGGAAGATGAGAATGTATGAATTTGACTGGAGTGTAGTGGTGGACGCAGAGAGAGGGATAGTGAACTCCAGGACGGAAAGATGTTTTGTCGCGGACCCAAAAACAATGGTGAGGTTTATTAAAGAGGATTTGAATAAGGTGCCGAATGACAAGATACCGGTATTGGTGGCGCAGGGCGAAGAAACGGATATTGATGTACAGAGATTTGTCGTGGTGGGGGAATATCCGCGAAGGAGGGCGAAGTTGACTGGACTATCGGGGGGCTGGACGCCGATTAATATGGTATTAGAGAACGTATCAAGATATGATGGACATTTGCTGAGTGGCGAATATATTATGATTGATAGTGGTGCGGAGGTGAGGAAGTATATAGAGGAGAAGATAGAACAGAATAAAGTCAATCAGGAGGAAGTACATGGAGAAAAAGTGCGAGCAGTACCTCCGAGTATATTTGAGTATGAGGTGGCGAAATTCGCTTCGGCACGGAAGGCTGGGGAGTATGCTGCACGGATGAGCGAGGATGCGCCTAAGTACGGGTATAGTTTTGATTATGAACATGACTATGTTTATAGTACTGTGGATCTTTTTGGGAATACGGTTAGTACGGCAGTGGCTTTTCATGCGGCGAGCTTTTATTTAATGATGGTTGAGATGCTGCTTTTGATCGTGTCGGTGTGTATTGTGGCGATGACATTTTTGCATGTTGTGGGGGAGGAAACGTCTACGATTGCACTTTACCGTGTGATGGGGGCGAGAACGCGGGATATTTGGTGCATATATTTGTTGTATCTATTAGAATTGTGCTTGATAGCGATGATCTTGTGCGCGTTGGTGGCGGTCGTGGTGGCGGCGGTTGCTACGTTGGTGAGTGCGCCAGGGCTGGCAGAGATGCTAAGGATGAACTATGGGTTGGCGGATTTACCAACAATATGGCTGTTTGGTGCGGACGGATGGACGCTGGTAATTTTGGGATCGGTGTTGCTAATAGCGCCAATGGTGCTATTGTTGTCGGGGGGAGGAGTTCTGCGCAAGAATATAGCAGGAGCGGTGAAGAACGAGATGTGAGCGAGTGCTCTTCGGCTGGGCGAGGAGGATAAAAGTGGTGGGATTGGGAACGAGAGGGGCGGAGCGTGGTATAATAGAGGTATGGATGACGCGAAAGAAGAGATTCGGGCGCGGCTGCCGGTGGAGGATGTGGTCGGGCAGTATGTGGAGCTGAAGCGGGCGGGGCGGACGCTGAAGGGGCGCTCGCCATGGGGGGTGGATAAGACGCCGAGCTTCATGGTGTCGCCGGAAAAGGGGATTTGGCATGATTTTTCAGCGAATAAAGGTGGGGATATTTTCGCGTTCGTGATGGAGGTGGAGGGGATTAGCTTCCGAGAGGCACTGGAGAAGCTGGCAGCGCAAGCTGGGGTGGAGCTGAAGCAATATCGGGGCGGCGATAGCGTGGTGGCAGCGCGTAAGGCAAAAGCAAAAGATGCACTGGAGCTGGCGTGTAAGTATTATCAATATTGTTTGACGAAGAACAAGCGAATAATCCAGTACGTGTCGGAGAAACGGGGAATGGCGAAAGGGGCGGTGGAGCGATTCCGGATTGGTTATGCGCCGCAGGAGGGGCGGGCGCTTTTAGGATTCTTGATAAGTAGAGGGTTCGAGAAGCAGAGCTTGACGGATGCGGGGCTGCTGAACCAGTATGGCGGGGATCTGTTCCGGGGGAGGATGATGGTACCGTTCATCGATACACAGGGGGTGATAGGGTTCACGGCACGGGTGATAGATCAGGGGGAGCCGAAGTACCTGAACACGCCAGAGACGTTGCTGTTTAATAAGGGGCGGTTCGTGTTCGGGCTGGCGCCGGCGAAAGAGGCGATTCGGCAGAATAATTTCGTAGTGATTGTAGAGGGGAATATGGATGTGATTTCGTCGCACCAGGCGGGAGTGCGTGAGGCAGTGGCGACGAGCGGGACGGCAATGACGGAAATGCACCTGAAGATGCTATCAAGATTGACGGAAGATGTGCGGTTGGCATATGATGGCGACGCAGCGGGGGTGCGGGCGACGGAGCGAGCAATTATTATGGCAGGGGACTTGGGGGTAAACTTGAGTGTGATTTCTGATTATCACGGGGCGAAGGATCCGGATGAACTAATACAGAAAGACCCGAAGCTGTGGCAGGAAGCGGTAAAGAACTACCGACCGGCGGTAGATTGGCTGCTGGATAAATATGAGGAGAATCTTGACCTGAATTCGGGGGTGGGAAAGCGAGAATATTCGGATGTAGCAATGAAGCTACTAAAATATGTAGCAGATGCGGTGGAGCGGAAGCACTATGAGCAAATTGTGGCACGGAAATTGGATTGTACGGTAGAAGATTTGCATGCGAAAAGGATAAAAGAACCGGGGGCGAAGCGGTTGAAAAAGGTAGAGAAAGAAGTGCTGCCGGATATGCTAGCGGGGGTGCGAGATAACTTGCAGGCGATAGTGCTGTGTGGCGGGGTGACGAATGTGAAGGGGGTGGAGCTGCCGGGAGATGAGGCGAAAAGGGCGGAGCTTGAGATGGTGTTTGAAACGAGATATAAAGGGTGGACAACGTCGGCGCTAGAGAAAGAGGCGAGCGCGCTTCTAACGCGGTATAAGATAGAGATGAATAAACGTGAAGTAGAACTTTTGAATGCGGAGCTGGAGAAAATAGAGGAGGAGCTGGACCAAAAGCGAGAGGCGAAGGCGGAGGTGGCGGAAATTGAAGTGCTAGAGGGTAAGTTTAATGAGATATTGAAGAAGATCATGGCACTGAAGCGGGAGTAGGTTTGGGGTTTGCTGACGGAAACATGCGATAGGTTGAAATTTGACAGAAAATAGTGAGATTTGGGGGAAAGTATGATATAATGGTAATGATTAAGTAGTATTCTGTAAGTGGCTACTTGTCGCTGGAATGGCTGGCGGGTAGCGCAATTAAAAAGGAGACTGAATGCCAAAAACAAATAAAAGATTAACAAAAATGAAGGCGCCGCTTGCAACTTTGGCGGTGCTTGGCGGGGTGGCGCTGGTGCAGTATCTCACTTTCATTCCGCAGTATGGCTTCGCGGAAAGTGTTGAGACAGGGACGACGGGGCAGCCGGCGAGCCCGAACGTGGCGATTACGGTGCAGAGGACATTGCAGATAGAAGTGAATGAACCGTCGGTAGATATCAAGACCGATAATGGCACGATCGAGACGGGGAATTTCACGGCGGAAGTGACGTCGAATACGGGATATACGTTGTCGGTGACGGCGGCGGACGGTAAACCAACGGCGCTAACTTCGACGACAACTTCGGAGACGATCCCAACAACGAGCACTGTGAAACCGCGTGAGAACGGCTGGGGGATCAAGGTGGTCTGTGGTGATACCGATACGGAATGCCAAGGGTTCAATCAGACGACGGATTACAAGGCGATCGTGGACTATGGTCAGGAGAATGTATTCTATTCAGCAGATACTGGTGCGACGAAGCGGGCAACGTTGTTTGAGGTGGGGATAGGCGTGAGCCCAAGCTTGCCGTCGGGCACTTATGAGACGGCGGTGGTAGTGACGGCAACGGAAAAGTAGTCTGAAGCTAAGGCTGAGATCAAGCTGGGGAAGAGGCGAAATCGAGCTGGGGTTTGGAGATGATGACACTGAACCTGGAGACGAAAAAGTCTTGACGAAAATAATCATTAGTAGTATGATGGTGGTGGTAAACTATAAAAATAAATAGCAAAAAGGTAAAAATGAAGAATCTAAAAGAACACAAAGCACAAATTCTCGCGGCATTAGCGTTAGCATTCTCTTTGGGGATGGTGATGCCAAATGCGGTCTTTGCGAGTGGGGAGACCGAAGGTGAACCAGTAGCGCAAGCGGCTGATGCGGCGCAAGTGGCGACTTCGACGGACCTCTATAATGCGATCGAAGAAGCTAAGAAAACTGAAGGGTATAATGATTACTATGCCTTGTATAATGCACAGCAAGATTTGGCAAAAGACCTGACTGCGGCAACTGAAGCACAGGTGACGGCAGCGAAGCAGGCTGTCGTGAAAATTAACAGCGATGCACAGGTCGGTGATATGAATGCGACTCAGCTAAATACGTATATCTTGGCGATGTCTGGCTATGGCGACTGGGCAAAGATGTTTGACGCATTGAAGGTCGTGAACGAGAAGACGAATAATGCAACTTTGACCGCACAGGTGATTGGCGCTAATATGACACCAGCAGAGATTCAGACGGCCTACAATGCTTTTGATGCATTTAATAATCGTGTGACGGGGACGCTGGCGGAGAATATCTTGAAGCTGGTCGATCGAATTAATACGCGGGACAGTTTTAAGGGATATCGTGATAGCGTGGCTTTCGTGTCGAGCGTGATGATGTTAGCGGAGCCAGGAAATGCAACCGAGACTCAGCTTACGGCGGCAGTGGCCGCAGTAAAAGCGGAGCTCAAGACTTGGAAGCCGGCTGTCGAAGGCGTAGATACGATGACGAATGCGCAGTTAGTAGAGACGGCTAAGACTATGCCGAATTATGACAAGTACGCAGCGCTCTATGATGCGATGGGCTTCATTCGCGCTCTCGCTAAGGAAGATGGTACGGTGACAGTGCAGGATATTAGTAAGGTAGAACAGTCGGCACAGATGACGGGTTATAGCAAGATTGCTACAGCGGCGAATGCGATTGATAATACTGTGATGAAAGGCTTGATGGGTGGCTATGAATTGCCAGATACCAGCGCTCCAACTGAAGATAAGAAACCAAATGTGCCAGATACTGGTATCGTAGGGTTGATCGAATCGGGCGCTCTCGATATGGCGACTATCACGCTTATTGTTTCGGTAGTCTTGGCTAGCGTAGCAGGGATTGCACTGATTGCGAAGTTATATCTCAAGCATAAGTTCTAGTAAAAAAGGTCCCCGTAAGGGGGCCTTTTTTTGTAGCCTTAGCTAACATGGTGCTTCGTTAAGACTTTTGACGTGACTATTTATATTCTAAATATAATTAGTTTTATTTGTCCACTTTTTACCGGCAAAAAGTGGACAGAAAAGCCGCCGGGGAAGGACGTCCTTCCCCTGGACCCTAACCTTTTGATATTGCTAAAAATAAATGATTTTGTAAGGTAAGCGTTGCAGAATCTGTTCACTAGGGGGTATTGAGAATTGGGGTTGAAATTTTAGGAAGAATTTAGTATTATAGTATTTAATGGATAATGATGAAGAAGATATCTTAAAGAGCAAAATGCTTGACTTGGGTGAGCCCGAGGTTGACGATTTGGTAGCGGAAGATGAGCTTTCTGACGAGGAACTTGCGATCACCGCGGACAACGTCGATGCTTTTGCGGATGACTCGGTGAGGATGTACCTAAGGGAAATCGGGAAGATTCCTTTGCTGTCGCAAGAGGAAGAGCTTGACCTTGCGACGCGCGCCATGAAGGGTGATAAGAAAGCAAAAGACCGCCTAGCAGAGGCGAATATGCGCCTCGTCGTATCGATTGCGAAGCGGTATGGTGGGCGAGGGTTAGATTTCTTGGATTTGATCCAGGAGGGAAATACGGGTTTGCTGCGTGCGGTGGAGAAGTTTGATCCAGATAAAGGGTTTAAGTTTTCTACTTATGCGACGTGGTGGATTCGCCAGGCGATTACGCGGGCGATTGCAGATCAGGCACGGACGATTAGAATTCCGGTGCATATGGTGGAGACGATTAATAAGGTGTTGCGCACGACACGACGCTTGACACAAGAATTGAATCGGGAGCCGACTAACGAAGAGGTGGCCGAGGCGATGGGGATGGAAGTCGATAAGATTGAATATGTAATGCGAATTAAGCAGGATATTGCGTCACTGGATGCGAGTGTGGGGCGTGATGGTGATGATGAAGAGTCAGTGCTGGGGGATTTCGTAGAAGATAGCGAGCGGGACTCGCCGGAAGATGCGACGGCGAACCAGATCCTAAAGGAACAGATTGCGCAGATATTAACCACGCTGAGTGAACGGGAGCAGAAGATTATCCGGCTGAGGTTCGGAATCGGTGGCGGGCGTCCACATACTTTGGAAGAGGTGGGGAATGAGTTTTCGGTGACGCGGGAGCGGATTCGCCAGATTGAGGCGAAGGCTTTGTCGAAGTTGAGAAAACATAAGCAGACGAAGAAACTGCATGGCTATCTGAAGTAGGAGGAGTAATGAAAGATCGATTGAGGAAACTTGCTGGCGCGGTGAAGGGGACTGCGATGCTAGTGATGGCGTTTGTGCCGCTGGTGCTGGCGAACGGGATCGTGCGGGCAGATGATGTGGAGACAAGTATCTTGCCGGGGAACTGGGGGATTGAGGATATTCTCAAACTGGTATTGAATGTGATTGTGTATGGTTTAGGGGCGGCAGCGGTGCTCGGCGTGATTATCGCGGGTATTATGTATATGACGGCACGAGATAATGAGGCGCAGGTGGCGAAAGCAAAGACTCGGCTCTATGAGATTATCATCGGCTTGGTGGCATGGGCTGTGATGTACGCGGTATTGAATTGGCTGATCCCGGGTGGATTAAATCTAGGCTAAATTGCGCGCTACTTGGTTAAAAGTTCCGGTACGCGCTTTTACTTTGTATCACATTGATTTTATCGCTGGATTTGTGTTGCGTAAATTCGTGGAGAAATAGCTGAGATGGGGTATAATAGTAGCATGAGAAAATTGCTCTTGGTTTATAACCCGCGGTCATCGCGTCATGAGGCAATCCGTGAGGAAGTACTGACGCCGGCGCGGGGAGTGAGTGGCTGGATGGTGGGGAAATATGCAATCAGTACGGCAGGGTTCGAGGAGAATGTGGCGAGTCTGATGAGACTGGTCGAGGATGGAGACCTCGTGATAACGGCGGGGGGCGACGGGACGGCGATGATAGTGGTGAATGCGCTGATGAAATCTGGTAAAGACGTAGCGCTGGCGGCGCTAGGGTATGGGAATTTTAACGATATTGCGACGATGTGGGGGGAGCCGGATGTGAAGACGGTGATAGAAGATTATGAGGCAGGGAGGCTGGCGGAGCTCAGTATGATGGAAGTGCGGGTGAATGGGGCTCTGTGGCGGTATTCGCCGTGCTATTTCACGATGGGGCTGCTGGCGGAGGCGTCGACGCTGATGGAAGAGGAGAAGATGCGGCGGGCGCTGGGCACGGGGAAGAAGAGCGCGACGTATTCGCTGGTGCAGGCGGTAAAATGGTATTTGAAGCATCGTAGGGGGATAAGACTGCCGGTAGGGAAGCTGAACGGCGCTGAACTAGAGAGAAACACGACGGACTATCTAGCGGTGATGAGCCCGACAATGGCGAAGATGATGAAAGGCGGGGAATGGTGGCAGAGACCGGAAGGGTTCGGCAGCAGCGTGCAGGCGCTGGGGAAGTTTTGGAAGATGGTGAGGTTCGGGCTCACGAGCGTGCGGAAAGGAGTGCCGCTTACAGAGACGAAGCGAGACGTGATAGAATTCGCTGAGCCGAGTACGGTGCAAATGCAGACGGGCGGTGAGTATGAGAGGATGGAGGGAGTGTCGGAAGTGATAGTGGGGCGAACGGGTAAGACGCTGAAGGTGGTGGTGAAATGTGATAATTCGTCATGCTAGTGCTTGACATTTTGCTGATGTGAAGATGGTGCATACCAGTATTGCTTGACATTTTGGGCAGTGCGGGACTGATTTTGGTGATTTGATTATGGTATTGCTTGACTTTTCTGAGTACTATCATGCTAGTGCTTGTTATTTTGACAAATTTTGCTATATAATTGAGCGCATGAGTCGCTCGCGGCTAGATAAAATTACAGTAGAGCGGTGGGTTAGGTTGGTGGAAAGGTTAGTCTATGACAGAATTACTTTTGGCACTGCTGACGTACTTGCGGGAACGCGAGCACACTAAGCAGCAACAAAAAGTTAGCCCTGATGTGATAATTAATATCAACATCAAGGGCTAACCACTTCCAATTTAATTGTAAATCACTATTGCGGTTGTGTCTAGTCTTTTTCGCAAAAATTACGAGAAATCGTAAGCGGGCGGCTCGGTTTTGACGATTCTGGCTTTGCTTGATAAATACTTTTTTCCTGCTTCGCAGCCAGTAGTCTGTGTCGTTCGATATGCGTGGAGCTTGCTTTTGCTGGGCTCGGGGGCGAGGTGGGCGAGGTCTCATTATACGAGCTGATTAAGTTTGCTAAGCATCATTCTAAGCCCAGCCCTCCATATTTTTCGACAGACCCGATATGGATACTTCCTTGTTCCATCTTACAGATAATAGATCCGAGGCGATTCTTTTAGTCTGTCGAGAAAATACGTTGGGCTGGACTAGAACATGGACAGTTATTTGACGACGCAGCGAACAGAATAGCCGATGCTCCGGGCGTTGCTGCTCTGCAAATAAAAAACGCCGGAGCCGAAGCTTAGGTGGTGTGCGTAGTTGCCGTAAGAGTCCCGGGTAGAGGACCAATAGTACCCGAAGTTGCCGACATAGTGCAGGCCGCCGGAGTAGGCGCGCCCGGCAGCCGGGAAGTAAGCCGGATCTTGACGTACGGTAGTTTGGTTCTTACCACTAAGGATCGTCTGGAAAGATTTAGTGCCAGAGTTATCAAAGAGCTTCCAACCTTTGGGACAAATACTGTCTGGGGTATTCTGGCTGGTAGCTGTAGATGGACCACTACCGGCAGTAGCTGCATTATAGGAGTAGTAATTCCCTACGGCATAATGAAGACTAGTATCTGCTGCATTGGGATCAGTGATAGCTGTATAGCGATTACAAGCCGCTGGGTCCTTCGTAGTATTACATGCTGTCCAAGAGCCAGTCGCATCGTTGATATAATACAGACCTGGGTCATAAGACTGAACAATATCGTAGTTGCTCTCATTCCAAGTCCATGAAGTGTCAGTCAGTGTCGAAGCTGTCGGCGTCCAGCTAGAACGCACATCAGAATCATCTGGCGTCAAAGCAACAGCGGTGTTTAGATCATAGTCGAGGTTCTGAGTCATGATACATTGACCGTTCACCTTAGAAATCCAATATTTCTTAGTATCACGCGCATCAACATATTGTCTAGATTCGTTTGCGCTCATTGAGCTACACAGCCCTACCTCTGCAAATTCTTGCATAGTAGTTATCTCTTTCGCATCTGCCGCCACACTTACCATAGCCTTCGTAGTATAGTGATCAGAAGGTTTATCAGCATTGATTTTGGCCGCAAAGATAAGCTTGAGATTATAAGTACCATCAGCTAGATTACTAGCAGAAGAGTATTGTGGTGTGGTGGAAGTACCATAAGCTGGAAGAGAGTTATAGCTCATACTTTCGTTTGCTGTGTTAGCTTCTCCTAAAGCAAAGCCCCAAGTATTATCACCAAAGCCATTCTCGTCTGTAGCAGTAGGGATCTTATTACTACCTACAGGAGCAATGGTAGCCTTATTTACTGTACCAGTAAGTTTACTACTACCATCTTCGGCAGCTTGGACTGATACATAGAATCGGTTAATTTTCTTAGTATCGATCTTTAGGTTATTAGTGATATAGCTTACTAACCCTGGTTCTACATTAGTACTTATAGTATCTCCAGTATTTAGTTCTGTACTACTACCATCAGTATTACTATGACTAATAGTAAGTGAGATACTAGAATAATCGGTAGGGTTGGCCGTAACAGTCTCCGCATGTACTTCTTCTGTACTATTAATGGCTGGATTAAGTATAATTCCTAATCCCAAAAAGAGAGCTATACCGCATACACTAGGAACAAGAGAACTCCACCCATAGAAATAAGTACTTTTACTATGAAGCATATTGTTATTGCTAGCAGCATTACGTTTGCAATCCGTAAAACTACTAGACGATGTAAAAGTTGATGGTTTTCTCTTCTTGTGTAGCATGGTAGCCTTCCTTTTGGTTCAGTTTTAACCTGGAGCGCCGCTTGTCTACGTTGCGTCACCGACATAAACAAAATGGCACCTCAAGGGTGTCTTAAACCAAATCGAATTAAGCAGCGTTGCTACCAAATCCAATCTTGAGGCGCCATTTCGCCTGATTTGGTATAAACACTAATCTTCGTGCTTAATATATTACGATTTAGTTTAAGACAACTCTATTGTACCATAAAGATTTTGGTTTTGACAAGGGTTTTTGAGAAAAACATTGGGAAAAATGTGGGCTAGAAATCGATGGATTTTAGGATAGATTGGAGCTTGGATTCGAGCTCTTCGACTGAGCCTTCGTTGAGGATATAATAGTCGGCAGCGGCGATGGGACCGCCTTTCTCGACGCGCTCGATCTCGTGGATATCGCGCTCGCGGATGGCTTGGGCGTCGAAAGGGCGGTCGGGGCGGTTCGCGACGCGCTCGTAGCGGAGAGCCTTAGGGGCGACAATGGCGATGACGGTAAGGTCGCCGGGGAATTCGTGCTTGAAGGCTTTGTATTCGGTCCAGGAATAGAGGCCGTCGAGGACGATGCGTTTCTGGCCGGCTTCGATGAGATCCTTAGTCTGGGCGATGGCTTGGCGGGCAACCCAATCTTCACCTTCGGTGTCGCGAATCATGGCGCGGAAGGCTTTCTCGGCCTTACCATCAGGGGTGCGGGGGATGCCGCGTTTTCCCATTTCTTGATAAATCATGCCACCAAAATAAATCTTGGGGTAGCCGTGATCGGTAAGGTAATCAACGGCGATGGATTTGCCACTGCCGCTCATGCCGACAATGGCGAGAATTTTTATATCTCGAGAATCTAACATAATATATATTATAACATGAGACGGAGAAAGTAGAGCATGATGTAATGGAAAGCTGGGGCGATGCAATTATACGGCTAGGGCTCGTTTTGGCATAATAAGGGGAAGGATCAATGCCATTATGCAATCATAGGTTTGCCTATGGTATAATATGGGTATGAAGAGACTTGTGATTATTGATGGGAAATCGGTATTCTATCGGGGGTATTATGCGATGGGGGCGCTCAGTACGAGTGATGGTACGCCGACAGGGGGGATTTATGGTTTCGCGGCGATTGCGATGGAGATTGTGAAACAACTAAATCCGACGAAGGTCGTGGTGGCGTGGGATTCAAAGAGCTCAACGGCGAAGCGGAAGGAAATTTATCCGGAGTATAAAGCGGGGCGAGTGAAGCCAGGGGATGATTTCTATGCACAGATACCGATGTTGAAGGAATTGGTGCTGGCGCTGGGGTGGAGTTTCGTGGAGGTGTCGGAGTACGAGGCGGATGATATAATTGGAACGCTATCACTTCAGGCGGATGAAGAGGGGGACTATGAGACGTATATCGTGTCGTCGGATCTGGATATGCTACAGGTGGTGGATGAGAATACGCGGATGTTCCGGATCCTGAAGGGATTCTCGAAGCTGGAAGAGCTGGATGTGCCAGCGGTGGAAGCGAAATACGGAATTAAGAAGGCGCAATTCTTGGACTTGAAAGCGTTGAAGGGGGATGCGTCGGATAATATCCCGGGGGTGCCGGGGATTGGCGAGAAGACGGCGGTGAAGCTGCTGAACCAGTACGGAACGCTGGACGGGGTGTATGAGCATCTGGATGAGATAACAGGCACGACGCGCAAGAAGCTGGAGGCGGGGGAAAAGAGTGCACGGATGTCGTACAAGCTGGCGAAGATTATAATGGATGCGCCGGTGAAGTTGGCGGATTTGCCAGATCTAGAGGTAAATAAGGAGAGAATAGTCGAGGCGCTGAAGAAGCTGGAGTTCCGGACGCTGGTGGGGAAATTTCTCAGAGAGAGAATGCCGGCAGGAACTGCGGAAGAGAAGAAAACGGCTCGGGGGCAGGCGGGGTTTGATTTTAGTCAGTCGACGCTAGAGATACCACACTATACGGCGGACGGAGTGCTGATCTCTTGGAATGTGAAGGACTTGATGCATAAGAATGCAGAGGTGGCAGAAAAAATCCTGGCGGGAGGGAAATTCTGGGATCTAGGGCAGGGGAGATTCTTGCTGGACCCATTGGCACGGAATATCGAGTATAGCGATGAGGAAGCGGAGTATGAACAACAAAAGGCGGAGTTCGCGAAGCTACCGAAGCTGAGTAATATATTTGTTCAGTTCGACTTGCCATTGGTGCCGATATTATATCAGATGGAGAAGCTGGGAATGCTGATAGATAGAGAGTATTTCCAGATGATGAAGAAAGAATTTTCTAAGCAGGTGGGGGAGCTTGAACAAAAAATTTATACACTGGCGGGGACGGTATTTAACGTGAACTCACCGGTACAACTCTCAGAGGTGCTTTTCACAAGGCTGGGGCTACCGACGAAGGGGATAAAGAAGACACAGCGGGGGTATTCGACAGGGGTGAAAGAGCTGGATAAGCTGGAAGGACAGCACGAGATAATCGGGGCAATCAAGGATTACCGAGAAGAGGCGAAACTGCTTTCGACGTATATTGCGCCTTTGCCGGAGCTTGCGGACGCAAATGATAGGGTGCATACGACGTTTAACCAAAATGTGACGGCGACGGGGCGACTATCTTCGACGAATCCAAACCTGCAAAACATACCAGTGCGGACGGAGGAGGGGAAGCGGATCCGGACGGGGTTCATCGCGGGGAAGGGGAAGGTATTGGTGAGTGCGGATTATTCGCAGTTCGAGCTGAGGCTGGCGGCGGTGTTGGCAGGGGATAAGGCACTGATTGAAGACTTCAACAGGGATGTGGACGTGCATACGAAGACGGCGGCGGAAGCGTTCGGGGTGCCAATGTCGGAGGTGACGAAGGCGCAGCGGCGAGCGGCGAAGGTGATCAATTTCGGGGTGCTCTACGGGATGAGTGTGCGGGGGCTGGCGGCAGCAGCGGATATGAGCTACGAGAATGCGAAACAGTTTATCGAGCATTATTTCGAGCTAAGAAAGCCGATTAAAGAATATTTAGAGAATACGCTGGTGCAGGCGCGAGAACAGGGGTATGTGGAGACGTTGTTTGGTCGGCGGAGACCGACGCCAGATGTATTATCAAGCAATTTCCTAGTGCGGACGGGTGCGGAACGGGCGGCGCAGAATATGCCAATACAGGGAACGGAAGCGGACTTGATGAAGCGGGCGATGATAAATGTAGCGCAGACTCTGCCGGAAGGGGCAGATATGGTGATGCAGGTGCACGATTCGCTTATTATAGAGTGTAACGAAGGGATGGAGACGGAAGTGGGTGAATTGCTCAGACGAGAGATGGAGGGGGTGGCGCCGGAGCTGCCGGTGAAGCTGAAGGTAGACGTGAGTGTAGGGAAGAATTGGGGAGAGCTGTAAGATTGAGGTGGGTGGCGGAAAGTAGAGGCATATGAAAACAAAAGCGAGTAGTCGGCTTGACGGTTTATGGTATGTTTGTTAGAATGGAGTTATAAGTTAGTTTAATTACCTTCAGCTATTTGCTGAGGGTAATTTTCACTTTGTGGAGTTTGTGATTTTTGATCTCAAATTCCAGAGAAGCTTTTCTAATCATATAGCCCACCTTTCCATTTTACTTAAACTGCTATTCGTCATCGACCTGATAGCTAAGCCGAGAAGCGACTACTCCTTCTTATCTTAACAGATAGGGAAGAAAAATGGAGGGTAAAATCAGAGGATGTTTAACATTTAGCTAAGCGATACGGAGAGGGGGCTATGTACTGAGGAGTGTGGTATAATGGAGAGAAGATAGTGAGGTAAGAATGATAGAAAAAGATGCACAGAAGACAGAGGCGGCTGGGAGCGGGAGCTCGGAATGGGATGAGCTAACGCAGATGGGGGATAAAGAAACAGTAGGAACGAGCTGGGACGACCTAGCGGGTGCGGAGAGCGCAGTAGAGGGGCAGAGACAGGATAGAGAAGAAGAGGTACCGGAAGAGTTGCGACATGGTACGGAAACTTTAACAGAGACGGAACTGGATGAGATACGTCGTCAGACTGAAGAGGGGCGACAAGAATGGATGAAGAACCGAAGGGCGGAGCAGGCGGTGGAGCGGCGAGAGCGAATGCTGGAGACGTTGAAGAATGTGGGGCGGAAGGTGCTTGATATAGTGGGCATCAGTATGATAGCGGGGACTTTCGCGGAGGCACGTAAGCGGAGAGAACGAGAGGCGCTGCAAAGGACGCTGCAGGGGAAAACGGGCGAGCAACCGCAAGGGGAAGAAGCGTGGGGAGGAGCGCTGAACGATGAAGCGGAAGAGGCGCGGAGAAGGCAAAGCGAGGAGGCTCTACGGCAAGCAGAAGAATGGGAGCAGCGGCATGATGAAGCGTCGCTAAGGGATCTGACGGATGAGGCTTGGAACCGGTGGGAAGATAATGTGCGGAGCAAACAGAAGTTCGAACAGCGTCAGATGGAAATGGAACAGGATCTGAATGACCGACTGACGGGCATGGAGGAAATAGCGGCGGCGGCGGAGTCGGGCACGCAAGCGGATGCGAGGACGATGGAATATGGCGGTAAGGAGATATCGGTTTATGATATGAAAGGGTATCCGGTGACGATACTGTCGCATGATATTGGGTACAAAACTGGCGGCGGAGAGATAGTGGGGAGCGGGACGGCGAAGGGGCTGCTGGAGAACCCGGGGATGTGGCTGGAAGAGCAAACGACGAAGGATATGTATGAAGAACAAGCGATGGCGTCGGGAACGATGCAAAGGGGTAATACGCTATCGACATCTTATTTCAACACGGAGATGATGAGCAAGCTGCACGGTGGGAAGCTAATGAACAACATGCTGGAGACGGGCTCGGTGCGGTATGGGTTTGACCATGTGCGGCCGACTACGCTTGTAAGAGTGCGGGTCGAGGATGCGGCTACGCCGCGATATATCAAACAAGATGAGATGTATAAACAAGGACTCTTAGGGGCGAGCTTTGATAGTTTAGAACATCCTCCTGAGGATCGTAATACACAGTATAATGAGGTGGCGATGATGCGGTATGACGACGAGGGGAAGCCGATGAAACCGGACTATCTGGTGGTGATGGATGGGAAGATTACAGATAATACATTGAAGCATGCGGCTTTCTTCGGAGTGCCGATTGTGAATGTGGAGTCGAGGTATTACCGGGGCTGGGGGCAGAATGATTGGAAGAAAGAGAAAGTAGAAACGGAAGCTAAGTCAGAAGAAAATGATGCAGAGCGTGCTGCAGCGTAGAGCAATGATGAGCGACTGGGCGGGAATTAGGAAGGAGAAGCAAAATGCCGGAATTACCAGAGGTGGAGACGATAAAAAGGGGACTAGAGCCTCTAATCGTGAATAAAAAAGTTATACAGGTAGATGTTGACCATACGACACAGAAATGCTTCCAGGGGGATGAGGCAAATGTGGTGGACGCGACCGTCACGGGGCTTAGGCGCAGAGGGAAAGCGTTGCTGATAGATTTGGATAATGGGTATACAATGATGATACATTTACGAATGACGGGCCAGCTAATCTGGCGAGACTCGTATTTTTCGCGAATTTCTTCGTTAGAACCTGCGGCTGCTCCCTCACCGTATCCTAAATACGGCTCGGTCCGCTGCTCGGTTCTGCCTCGAACTTCATCGAAAAATACTTCGTCTCGAGAAAACAGCTCTTCGCGTATCTCATCCCAGACAAGTGCGTCATCTGATGGTTGGTTTTCCTCTGAGGCTTCATTGAAAAATAATTCGTCTCAGGAAAGTGAGCTTGAGGACGGCGAGTATGAAGAAATGATGCAACATCAGTTCGCGGCGGGGCATCCGAGTAAGAACTTTATGGCGGAGCTGCCGAATGGGCAGACGCGGGTAATTTTCGTGTTCAAGGACGGGACGCTATATTTTAATGATCAGCGGAAGTTTGGGTTCGTGAAGGTGCTACCAACAGGGGAGGTAGAGCAGGACAAATTTATCGCGGAGCTGGCGAAAGAACCATGGGAGATGAGTGTAAAAGAATTGTTTAGCCAGTGTCAGCGACACGGGAAATCGCCGATCAAGGCAGTGCTGCTAGATCAGAAGGTGATCGCGGGGCTGGGGAATATCTATGCGGATGAATCGCTTTATTATGCTAGTGTGCATCCGGCGACGCGGGCGGGGGAGCTAAACGAGGAACAGGTGGGGCTGATACTTGAAGGGGCGAGAAGTGTGATGCTGGCCTCGATCGACTCGGGAGGGTCGACAATGGCGACCTATGTGAAGCCGGATGGCTCGACGGGGAGCTATCTGGAGAACTTCGCACAGGTGTTCCGGAGAGAGGGGAAGCCGTGTATCCGCTGCGGGGCGACGATCTTGAAGACGCGAGTGGCAGGGAGGGGGACGCACTATTGCCCGAATTGTCAGAAAGCGCCAAACTACTTCTCAGAGGGAAAGTAGCTAATGTTAAAGGTATTCTATGGAGCGAATCGGGGGGCGGCGCAGCAGGCGGTGAAGCGGGAACTGGGGGAAGGATATGAAGTGTATGAGGGGGAGAATTTGACACTGACGGATTTGCCGAGTATCTTCCAGGGAACGTCGCTGTTTGAGACGGAACAGAGGAAAATCTTATTGAAGGATGTGGCGGAGAACGCGGCGGTCTGGGAAAAGCTGGCGGAGTACGCCGCGACGGAGCATAAGGTGATAAACTGGGAGGCGAAACTGGATAAGCGAGCGACGGGTTATAAACGACTGAAGGACGCTGGGGTGGAGATGCGAGAATTCGCCGAGTTGAAGCGACCAGAGGAGCGTATGGTGTTTAACATTCTCGATACGGCGCTTAGCGATGGAGCGAAAGCGGTGAAGATGGTGGAACAGATCGAGCTGACGCAGGATCCGTATATGTTTTTAGGGCTGATGGTGACGCAGGCGCTGAAAAAGTTTGAATTGTCGGGAGGGAGGGCGAGAGAACAGAGACTAATAAAGAGGTTGGCGAAGCTGGATATACAGATGAAAAGCGCGAGTATAGAGCCGTGGGTGCTGGTGAAGGCGTTTCTGCTGGAGTGTGGGGGTGCTAGGTAATTTTGTGTCGGTGTTGGGAGCGATGCTGCTCTGGCTAGGCTTGTTTTCGCAGCGAGAAATTGTATGGAGATTAAAAGGAGAATAAATGAGAATACGAGACGCTTGGCATATTGGTATGGGGAGCATGAGGACGCACCTAAGGCGGAGCCTGATGGTGATGGTGGTAGTGGGGGCAGTCTTCGCTTTGATTTTCACGATGAACTTGTGGCTGGCAGGGATGGAAAGCTCGTACAAATCGTTGGCGCGACGGGCGACGGACGGAAAAGTAATTATCGCTGCGGGGGATGATATGAGCGGTATGATGGACTCACCAGTAAGCCGAGAAGTAATAGCAGAGGATATTACGAAATATGGTGGGGAGGTGCTCGAGGGAGCGAAGAGGTATGGCGGGTTCGCTGCGACTGTGGTGCCAGCAGAGCTGGTGAGCGAGAGAATCGAAGTAGACATCGAGCAGGCGCCAGATGATGCTGCGCCTGTGCTAGTGTCGACGTTCATGGGCGAGCAATTACTCGGGAAAAAGTATTGGACGGAGCGGGCGAGCTTGACACAGAATGTGGAGGGATACAAGAAGTATCGGGAGGAACTGATCGGTAAGGTGTTCACGGATGGCTATGCTACGAAGTACTACGTGGTGGGCTTAGCGCCGGGGAATTATCATGTCGCGAATATGTCGTTCCAACAGCTAGAAAAGAGTAATGATAGTCTACTGAACTTGCCACTAGAGATGGTGCCGATGCCTGGGGAAATGCCAATCGTGATAGATAACGGTAAGTCTGGACTCTGGCAGAAGGGGGATATGGGAGTGTTTGGTGAGATATTCGACACTACGGATACAGTGGTGGCGGTATTTGACGGCGACGAAATGGCGTATAAGTATCTGCGGAACGGTAAGGGGAGATTCATGACGGTGGATTTGCCAAATCGCGAGTATGCGGTAAGCGTGGTGGCGAGGATGTCGCCAGAGGTGGAATATATCTTCGGAGTGATCAACTCGGTGGCGGGCGTGGTCTCGGTGGCGCTGGGGCTGATAGCGGCGGCGGTCGTGATATTCACGAGTGTTCGCTTGGTGGATCAGGATAAGCAGATTATTAGGCTGTACTACAATCTGGGCGCGACGCCGCGGCAAGTGTGGGCGATATATCTATGCTATTTCTTGGGGCTGATGGGCGGGGCGCTAGTACTGGCTCTCGGGGTGGCGACGGGGATCGTGGTTTGGTTTGGGGTGGCTAACCAAGAGATATTGAAAATACAAGGGATGCTGGGCTTCGGGCTGGCGAATGAAGCGCGAATCTGGTGGTACGGCATGAACGCCGCTACGTATGCGACGATGGGAGCAATGTTAGGTATGGCTGCGGTCTGTGTGCTGGTGAACGGTATGAAGCTGCGTCCTAGACATTAGGGATAGAAAAAGACCAGCGGCTGGGCTGGTCTTTACGGGCTCTGGTAGGGGATTAAGCTTTGGCTGCTTTATAAATTAGCTTCGCTAACTATAAAGCAGGGCGTCGCTTCGGTAAAAGAGGCTGCGCCTCTTTAACCCTCGGCTCCTGCTGCTTTTGCGAACTTGGCGAGACTGGCTTTGCGGCGGGAAGCGGTGTTCTTCTTGAGAAGGCCTTTCTTGACGGCTTTGTCGTACTCGGACTGAGCTTTGGACATGTTCTCTGGGGTAGGGTTCGCCTTGAAAGCTTTAAGAGTGGACTTGATATCGCTCTTGATCTGTTGGTTCTTAGCAGTACGCTTGACCGCCTGACGAGCGGCTTTTTTTGCGGATTTGATAATCGGCATTAAATTTTCCTCGAGGTTAAATTATTATTGATTGATAACTCTTTGAGTCATTATACCTGATTTTGTGGAAAAAGTAAAGGGTGTAATGGGGGATTTTGCGGGAAAAGTTTAACGGACGGAAAAGTGGGGTTTTATGGAAAAATGTGGTAATAGGTGTGGTATAATTTAAGTATGAGCGGAAAGTCGGTAGAGCGAGGTGCGACGAGCGCAGTGGATGAGACTCAGGAGCAGATAATGCTAGACTGGGATGTGGCGCAGACTTTCAAGGAGGAGAAAGTGGCGACTGTGCAGGCGCAGAAGACAGGGGCAGTACTGCTGGATGCGGCGGAAACTGTCGATATGACGACGGATGCGCGGACTCTAGAGCAGGCGCGAGGGGTGAGACTGCTGGAAATGGTTGGGAGCGGCGCTGGGGAGACCGCTGAGACTTCTGAGATGGCTGGGACTATTACGGCAGGTGAAGCTGCTGGGGCGAACGAGACTCTCGGGACGACTGACACGCTGGGAGAGGCTGGAACTCTGGGAAAGGCTGAGGTAGAGAATGATGTGATGGCGGACGAGTCAGAAGTACAAGAGGGGACAAGTGTGGATACGGTATTATTGAGAGCAGAGCAGGCGTTGGGACATGAGCAATTCTATGAGCTGATCGAGCGGCTGAATACGGCGGTGGATGATGACACGCCGGATGAAGTGATGCGAAAATTCCGGGCGGAGGCGGAGAAGTGTAGCCGGATAGACGCGGCAGATCTCTGGGAGGCGGTGCTGGAGCAGGCGAAGCGAGAGCGGTTCGAGAAGGACAAGGCGCGGGTGAAATTCTACCGGCCGATGAAAGTGGAAGATTTAGCGGAGAGTCTGCAGGTGGGGGCGCTGACACGGAAAGATGGGGAAAGTAATGCGCTGAAGAGCGACCTCAAGATGTCGGTGGACGCAGAACGAGAGGGGGAATGGAAGTCTGGATTCGAGGCGGAGAAGTGCGTGCCGGGGACGGTAGTGCTGGTACTAGATGGGGCGGTGATAGATGAGCCGGGGTTCGTGGCGCTAGGGGGTGGCGAGGTCGTGAGTGATAAGGTGGACTTAAAGCAGAGCTGTCTAGGGGTGGTCTGCGCGATGGACGAAGACTATGCGAAGCTGAGGCATATTCTTAAAGAGAATGGCGGGCGGGAGATACCAATCTATCTCTATAGCCAAGATGAAGCGGTGAACTGGGCGAACGCAGCGTACGAGGCGGGCGACGTGCGGGCAGAGAGCGAGCGCTATGCGGAGAGGGTGCGGCGAACGGAATGGATTGAGCGGCAGGTACTCACGGAAGTGGATAAGGGGGCGGTGGCTGAGCTGGTGGCTGGCTATGCGGAACGGATGACCGAGGAAGATATTAATAAGCTCTATGAAGAGTGTGATATGGAGAGCTTCGGCGGGATACTAGCGGCGGCGGGCAAGTTAGTGAGCTACTATACGGAGATACTGGACCTGGGGCAGGAGCCGGCGATCCAGTATGATAATAATCCGGATACTGACGATGTGATGTACACGAAGAGAAATGAATGGAAAATTATCTGGAATCTGGCAAATTGCGTGATGGAGAGCTTGCCTTCTTTGGCGGAGAAGCTTGGACACGAATCGTGGCATTTATTACAGATAAAAGTGGCGAGAGAATGGCGTATGGGAGCGGCGAATGACAGCAATATAGAGGCTGATAGCGCATGGCGGGATGGAGATAATAAGGATATCGAGCTAGAGGATAATGAGGGAGATACGGCGGTATCAAGAGGCGAGCTCTACGAGGCGAATTTTAATAACTATGTGGCGTCAGACGTGAGCTTGGTGGGGAACGCGACGCAGCTAGTGGAGATGGAAGCGTATCAGTTTAGCACGGCGTGTCGGAAGAAGTTCGACGAGGTAGAGAAGCGGCGGAATAGCCCGATTAAGAAAGTGCAGCGCCAAGTACGTAAGGCGAGCGGGCGGATGAAGAACGGGCATCAGAAGGGGAATGAATAATGGAAAGAAGTAGAGTGATTTGCCAGTATTTGACGGGGGAGAAACATTGCAGTGAGATAGTGGCGAACTTGATGCTGGATAAGCTCACGAAATACGAGGACATCAGGGATGAATTTTGGCGGTGGCTGGGGGCGAGGAATTATGACGTGGAGAGCCCGGTGGTAGTAGAAGGTTATAGTGCGCAGGCGATCGTGGATGTGGTATCGGAGCTGGATGGGGCGGGGGCGTTCGATATGCTGGTAGAGCTGAGGGAGAGACCGCGGGAGGCGCTGAAGATACTGAAACGGAAGGTGAAAGATAGCACGAAAGGTAAGGCGCGCTGATGGAAATAACATTTAGCTGGGTATTGTCGCAGATTTTGACAGTGGTGGAATACGGGTTGCTGGGGGCGTCGTATCTGGCGAAGAATCGCAAAGCGGTGGTGCTGCTCGATATTGCGTCGATGACGTGTGGAATATTTGCATTCGTGTTGCTGGGGGCGGACCTCGGGATGGCGATGTCGGTGATTATATTGTTAGCAAACTTCTATTACTTATGGGAGGAGTCACCAGCGCGACAAAAGGGCGCGAAGACGGCGAAGCGGAAGCGGGCTGATAAGATTCGACGGGCGATCGTGCTGATGGTAGTGCTTGCGGGGATAGCGGTAGTGACGGTGTTAACATATGACGGGCCGTTGAGCTTGCTATCGGTAGCGGCGACGGTGTTGTATGAAATTTCGATCTGGCAGAAGAGCACAAAAGTATATAAGTTTATGGGGATACCAGTGGCGTTCTGCTGGATGACGTATAATGGATTTGTAAAGTCGCCGTTCGGGGTGGTGTGTGAGTTGGTGATGTTTACAACGTCGATCGTGGGGTATGTGAGAGAAGTGAGGGCGGGGAAGAAGAGGAAGAAATAAGGAGTTGAAAAAGCCGCCCCCAGTGGGGGCGGCTGTATGATGAAAGAATTACGCAGTGCGGAGTCGCTGGTAGTATTCGTCGAGATATTCGTTCTCGAAGATGGGGGAAATCTGGAAGGGGGAATTCTTGACGATACAGACCATTCTGGCGAGAAGCCGGATATCGCGCACGCGCAAATCTTGATAGGCTTCGTCAGAAATTAGCAGGTCGTAGAGCTGTTCGCTGCCGGTGTCGTCGAGTGCTATTTTAACGGCCTCGAGGGGCTCGATGGCGCCATTCGCATAGGCGCATACAGCGACGATTTCTAACCGTTGGATTTCTTGGCGGAGATCCTCCAGGGCGGCAACCTTTATGCGACGGTTTTGAGAGATAGCGTTCATCTGTGCTATGAGTTGATTATCATTGTCGATGATCTGTTGATAGTTTGTGATATTCTCTTGAAGCTGACGCTCGAGGTCCTTTAGGCCAGATTCGATAGCGCGAAGCTGTTTGATGCATTCGCGGTGCTGACTGAAAAGCTCTTTGTACTGAATCTCTAGTGCAATGATGCTGTCGCTTTGGACGCGGGCTTGGTCTCGGAGCTCGTTAAGAGAGGTTTCTGAGAGCATTAAGGGCTCAGGTATGGGCTTTTCTGGTATACGATCTTCTTTCGGTCTGGGCTTGATGGCGGGTGGTTCGGGGAGACCAGACTTGGCGGAATCGGGCATGGTATCTTTGGGCTCGATTGAGCTGGGCGTAGTGCCTGGGTCTGCGATGGATTCTGGGTCGATGCCCAGAATAGCAGCTGCGGCAGGGCTGATTCTTATACCAGTGATAGCTGAAGAGCCCGACTGTGCAGCAGGGCTAAGTGGGGTCCGGGGGGGGGGTAGCAGATTATTGGAATGGGATCTACGGCGGGAGGGCTTCTTGGCGTTAGCTTCGACCTCGTCGAGGACGCGGTCGGCGTCGTGCCGGAAGATGCTGCGGATACGTCTCTGAATGTCGACTTCGGAACATTGATACTTTTCGGCGAAACCTGCCAAGGTGAGGCCGTTCTTGACGCCACAGCGTACACTGCGGGCGGTAAGGGTGCTTAGGGTTCCTGCCATGATTGTTCCTCCTTTTCAAATGACTGAGAGATAGCTTCGAGGGCAGTGATGTGTCGGGAGAGGTCTTGGGTAAGCCCGTGCAGGTTGCCGTAGAGGGCTTTGGCGTGGGCTTGGGACTGCCTGGTGTCAATGGGCCTAACTGGAGAATAATCTTGGGGAGAGCGGGTGTACGAGGAATGCGGGATCTGGAGGAGGGAATCGCGGTCGACGCCAGCTTTTGCGGCGATCTCGTCGAGGCTTTTGTAGACCGTGCTGTCGCTGAGATGGAATTGCTGGGCGATTTCTTGGATAGAAAGTCCTTGGTCGTGTAGTTCAACGTAGCGTTCTTTCATTTGTCGGGTGCGTTCCGCTTGTTGAGCTTGCATGGCAGGTTGATACCTCCTAACTGCAAAAATTTAGCCGGGCGGAAATAAGGCTATGCTATCATTATAGCACTGTTTTAGTAAAAAGTCAATAGCGGAATGTGGTGTAGAGGTGTGGTTTGTAGGTGGCTTTGTTGGGACTGGTTTTGATTTTGATTTTCAGGCTTTAGGCGAAAATTTTGAGGGGATTTTGGTTGGCGGGCTGGCTGGTGGTTTTTGGCTTTAAATTTGGCTAGTTTTGGGCTTTTGGCTGGTGGGTTTAGCGGCGGTTTTGGCTTTATTAAGCGTGCGAAGGGAGTTTTTACCTCTGTAAAATGGTGGGTGAACTTGTACGCTGCTACAAGTTGGGGTAGGCAGAAAGAAAAACGATTGGTATAATGGGAGTAGGTAGAAAAGGAGGTACGCTATGAGCGAGCAGATGATGATTTATGAGACGGGGAGTAAGAGTGTGAAGTTTAGCCTGGATGCGGAAGCGGAGACGCTTTGGGCGACGCAGGCGCAGATAGCGGAGCTGTTTGAGGTGACGCCGCAGAACATTACTTTGCACTTGAAGAAGATTTATCAAGAGGGGGAGCTGGACCGGGAGGTAACTTGTAAGAAAACTTTACAAGTTCAGGCGGAGGGGGAGCGCGAGGTGCAGCGCGTGGTGAATACTTATAATTTGGATGCGATTATCTCGTTGGGGTATCGGGTGAATTCGCGGAAGGCAACGGACTTCCGGATCTGGGCGACAAGAGTGCTACATGAGTACATCGTGGACGGGGCGGCGCTGAACGAGCGGCGGCTGGCAGAACTGTCGCATGGGCGGTTGACGGAGGTCGCTGGTACGCTGAGCGTGGTGAAGCGACTGCTGGCGCAGGCGGAGTTCTCAGAGGACGAGGCGAAGGGCGTATTGGAGGTGATCACGCAGTACGGGGAGACCTTCAAGACGCTGGCGGAGTATGATGAGGGGTTCGTGCGGCTGGAGGATAAGCGGAAGGCGCGGCGGATGCTGGAGATGGGAGAGTGTATGGAGATGATTGCGCAGCTGAAGGAGCGGATCCATGCGGGAGAGATGTTCGGGAAGCCGCGGGGCGATGCATTTGACGGGACGCTAAGGGCGGTCTATCAGAGCTTTGGCGGGGAAGACGTGTATCCGACGGTGGCGGAGAAGGCGGCGAACCTGCTGTATTTGATCATTAAAGACCATCCGTTTTTCGACGGGAATAAGCGAATTGCAGCACTACTATTCATCGTGTTCTTGACGATGAACGAATACCAGCTGCTGAAGGATGGGCAGCCGAAGATTTCTGACCGGGCGTTGACGGCTCTGACGCTTATGATTGCGGAGAGCGAGGCGAGAGAGAAGGGGCTGATGGTGGCGGTGGTGTGTAAGATGCTGGAGGAGTAGGGGAGCTTATTGTAGGAATGCATCTGGCGCCAGCGCTCGGTCTTGGATAAAGGGCTGGCGCTCGATGTTTTGAGGCCAATCGGGCAAATATGTGATATAATAGAGTAGTTGGGTCGCTAGCTCAGTTGGCTAGAGCGCCTCGTTTACACCGAGGAGGTCAGGGGTTCGAGCCCCTTGCGACCCACCAGGCAAAGATGCTCACTTCTGTGGGCGTTTTTGCTTGGATGCAATGGATGAAGAAACCGCCCCGAAACGGGGGCGGTTTTTGAAAGGCGGTGTTAGCCTTCGGCGTGCTTGACGAGGTAGGAATAATCCTGGGCGTCGGGTGGGTTGATGAAATGTCTGTCCTTCAGCTGGACGCTGTAGGCGAGGGCATAGATGTCGTTGATGGCGCGGATGCTCATGCGTAGGACACGGAGGAGGTTGGAAGCCTCTGGCCAGAGGTCCTCGGCGCGTTTGAGGGTGGGGAGAAGCAGGATGTCGGTTTCGACGACATTTTTGCGGATGCGGTCTTCGGTGAGGGAGGCGGACATGGTGGTGAGGTTGTCGAAGCGGTCGAAGCCCTTGGCGATGGTAGCCTCTTTGCTCTCGAGGAGTTCGTTGTAGTAGCGGTACTTGAGCTCCCATTTGGACTCGTCGTCGAAGCGGGAAAGCGACATGTACTTGATACCATTCCTAATGGCAGCGCCGAAGGGGAGCTCGCTGACGGTGATACCGGTGTCTTCGCAGACGTCGTGGAGCAAGATGGTGGCGATGAGCTCGTCGGTGATGTTGGGGTCGTCGATGGAAACGGCGTGGCTGGCCATGCTGAGCGGGTGGGCGATGTAGGGTTGGCCGTCATGACGCTTTTGACCTTCGTGGCGTTTAGACATGATACCGAGGGCGCGGAGACTTTCGTTGAAACGACGGCCGATGAGAAAACCGCGGAGGAAGGTGATGGTGGAGTTAACATCGCGTAGGCGTCCGACGAACTCGTCGCTGGGCGGGGTGAGCGGAAAATGCTGAGTATAATCGGTCATATTTATCATCCTTTCTGTAATGAGAGTGGAAGGTGCGAGCAGAGCTGGTATGCTTAACATTATACAATAGTTTGAGGGGAAATGTGTTATAATGAAGAGATAAAACTGGAAAACCCAGAGAAAGGATAAAGCCATGGAAGACAAGAAAGAAAAGATGCGACATACGCTTAGCCATGTACTCGCGGCGGCGGTGAAGGAGCTTTATCCGACTACAACTTTTGGGATTGGTCCGGCGATTGAGAATGGATTCTATTATGATATGGATTTCCAAGGGGAGAAGGTCTCGGATGCGGATCTGAAGAAAATTGAGAAAAAGATGCGGGGGATCATTGCGCGGAAGTGCAAGATGCGTAAGCGCGAGGTATCGCGAGAGGAGGCGCTAGACTGGGCGTCCCAAAATGGGCAGAAATATAAAACGGAGCTGATTGAGGAGCTGCCAGAGGGGGAGAAAATCACGTTCTATGACCTGGTCGACCCAGAGGGGAAGGTGCTGTTTGAGGACCTTTGCAAGGGGCCGCATGTAGAGGATTTGAGCGAAATCGGGGCCTGGCAGCTGGACAAAATTGCGGGGGCGTACTGGCGGGGTGACGAGAAGCGCGAGATGCTGACGCGGGTGTATGGGCTGGCTTTTGAGACGGAAGAGGAGCTGAAGGCGTATTTGGCGCAGCAAGAAGAGGCGAAGAAGCGCGACCACCGGAAGTTGGGGAAGGAGCTGGATCTGTTCTGCTCGTCAGAGCTGGTGGGGGCGGGGCTGCCATTGTTCACGCCGAGAGGGACGATCCTAAGGGAGATGCTGAACGAGTTCGCACAGGGATACCGGGTGCGCTGTGGGTATCGGAAAGTTTGCATCCCGCACATTGCTAACATTGACCTCTATAAGACTTCGGGGCATTATGAGAAGTTCCCAGAACTTTTGAAATTTATTAGCTCGGAAAGTGGAGATGAGCTGGCGCTGAAGCCGGTGAACTGTCCGCACCACAGCCAAATTTTCGCGAGTGCGCCACGGTCGTATAAGGAGCTGCCGGTGAAGTACCTCGAGACGACGATGGTGTATCGCGACGAGCGGAAGGGGGAGCTCGGTGGGCTGTCGCGGGTGCGGGCGATCACGCAAGATGACTCGCATGTCTTCTGTACGGAGGATCAGGTTGAGGGGGTGTTCGGCGAGCTGATCGAGTCGGCGAAGGATCTCTATAGGCGGGTGGATATGAAGCTGAGACTGCGCCTAAGCTTCCGCGATGACGGGGAAGGCTACATCGGTGATAAGGCGATGTGGGAGCGGGCGCAGGCGTCGATTCAGAAGATGGCAGATAAGTTCAAGATGGAATACTATATCGGCCTCGGGGAGGCGGCGATGTATGGGCCGAAGATGGACTTCATGGCGGTGGATGCTCTGGGGCGGGAATGGCAGCTCGCGACGGTGCAGCTGGACTATGCGATGCCGAAGCGGTTTGGTCTGGAATACACGGATGCGGACGGGAGCAAGAAGACGCCGATCATGGTGCACTGTGCGTTGATTGGGTCAATCGAACGGTTCATGAGCGTGTTTATTGAGCATACAGCGGGGTGGTTCCCACTGTGGTGTGCGCCGGAGCAGGTAAGAGTGCTGACGGTGTCGAGCGATGCAGAAGATTACGCCCGGAAAGTAGAAGAGATTTTGAAGGGAATCGAGCTGGAGGAGCCGATCAAGCACAACCAGCTGAGATATACGATGGATCTGAGCGATGATTCGCTAGGGAAGAAGATAAAGAAAGCGACGGCGCTGAAGATCCCGATGGTGATAATCGTGGGGCAGAAAGATGAAGAGGCTGGCGAAGTCAGTGTGCGGCTGCGAGAGGGGGAAGAGAAGGTGAAATTGGCGGAGCTAAGGGGTTTTATTGAAGGACGCGCTGAAGTTCGGTAAAACTGTCGTTATATTGGGACCGACCGCTAGTGGGAAAACTGGCGTGGCTGTTTCTATTGCTAAGGCAATAGAAGCACAGGCGGGGTTAGGGGCGCCTGGTCGTGAGGAAAACATTATTGGGGCGGAGATAATATCGGCGGATTCGCGGGCGATCTATAAGGGAATGGACATCGGGACGGCGAAACCGCCGCTAGAGGAGCGGCAGGGGATACCGCACTGGGGAATTGATCTGGTGGAGCCGGGGGAGAGGTTCACGGTGGCGGACTGGAAGGCGTATGCGGAAGAGAAAATTCGTGAGATACAAGGACGGGGAAAAGTGCCAATCATCGTGGGCGGGACGGGGCTGTATATCGACGCGTTGGTGTTTGATTATGATTTCTCAAAGGCGGCGAAGGAAGACCAGCTGGATCGACAGGAGATGCGAACAAATTTTGTGCTCATAGGCGTGAAGACAGATATGGATGCTCTGCGGCAGCGGATAACAGAGAGAGTGGATAAAATGTTTACTCAAGATTTGTTTGACGAGACTAAAAAACTTGTACAGAAATATGGCTGGGGGAGCCAGGCGATGAAGAGTAATATCTATCAGTTCGTGTGGGGGTACCTGCAGGGTGAATATAGTCTCGCGCGGGCGAAGGAACTGAATGTGTACGATGATTGGCATCTTGCGAAGCGTCAGCTGACATGGTTTAAAAGGAACAAAGAAATTAACTGGTTGCCTCTTGCGGAAATTGAGGGCTACGTGCTAAAATATATACAGGATGAACAAAGAAAATAACACACCAATAGAAAAATTGTTCGGATCGAAGACGCGGGCGAAGCTGCTGGAATTATTTTTCGCCAATACGAATAAATCCTTTTATGTACGTGAGATTACAAGAGTAATCGAGGAACAGATTAATTCAGTGCGCAGGGAGTTGATGAACCTTGAGAGTATAGGGGTGATACGTAGTGAGACTTTTGACAATAAAGTATACTACACGGCGAATATGAAACACCAGTTCGCACATGCTTTCCAAGAGATGTTCGTGCCGCAGAAGGCGATGGCGGTGAAAGTGCCAGAGATAAAGCGGAAGCCGTCGAGCAACTGGGATGATTATATTAAGCCAGTGTCGAAATACCTGCGGGCGATGGCATTGTTTAACCGAGCGCCAGGGCAGGATGGAATTGATTTATTAATCATCGGGGATGACAAGACGAAGAAATTGACGCGGTGGGCGGAGGTGATTGAAAAGAAACAGGGGAAGCCTTTGGACTATGTGATACTGAGCCGGGACGATTATCTGTATCGATTGAGCGTGAAGGACCGGTTTGTGATGGGGATTCTGGAAGATTCTGAGATAGCGGAGCTGTATGACCCCGAAGAAATCGTGCGTATAGATGCGGTAATAGAATAAAGGAGGTAAAATGTTTGAGATTGAATGTAAAAATCCAGATGAGATTATCTTAACGACGAAGAAAACAAGCATTAAGTTTAACGTCGCGGAAGAGACTATTGATGCGAATCTAGAGGTGGGGAAGATTATCGGGCCGGGGGAGTTTGAGATTGGCGACGTGGCAATCCGGGGGATTGATACGAAGAACGGTACGGTTTATGAGGCGATGGTGGGGAATGTGCATATTGGGATCATCGGGGGGAATGAGGAAGCGGCGATGCTGGATGAGCTGGGCGTGAGTGATGTGCTCTGTACGTCGTCGGTGCGTGCGGTGCGTGAAGTAGAACCGAAAGTGGTGATCGCGATGGGGAACGTGGACGGTATGGTGACGGAGCTGAAGTTAGCGCCGAGAGCAGAGAAGAAGTATAAATTGAAGAGCTTCGAGGCTTTGCCAGCGGCACTAGAAGTAATTGCGCTGGTGTAAGGAGGTAGCATGAGTGGGAGTGGTGTCCTGCGGCTGGTGGTAGGAAGTTGTGCTGATGCAGGGAGGTGGTATGAGCGGGAATAATATACTGCAGCTAGTGGTGATCTTGGGGATTATATTATTCTCGATGGTGTTGCACGAGCTGGCGCACGGGCTGGTGGCGTATTGGCTAGGGGACGATACGGCAAAGGATGATGGGCGGCTGACACTGAATCCACTAAAACATATCGACCCGGTGATGTCGATCCTGATACCGGTATTGATGTACATGGGTGGCGGGCCGATTTTTGGCGGGGCGAAGCCGGTACCGGTAGACACGAAGAATCTGAAACATGGAGCTTGGGGGATGGCACTGGTGGCGATTGCAGGGCCGCTGACGAATTTTATTATCGCGCTGGTGAGTTTCCTAATCGGGTACTGGACGGGGGCGCTGGGGCTGGTAGACGGTTCGCTGTACTATGCGTCGGGGTTGTGGGGGATGATCGTGGTGGAACTCGTGATGGTGAACTTAGGGTTTGGGATATTTAACCTGATACCAATACCGCCGCTGGATGGTTCGCGAGTGATCTATGCGCTGGCACCAGATGCGGTGCGGAACGTAATGGACGGCATGGAACGGTTTGGGATTATTCTCGTGATGGCGCTGGTGGTGCTTTTCCCGGGGGTGTTGTCGACAATCATGGGGGGAGCGGTGGAGGGGGTGCTGACGGTTTTTGGGTGGATGGTGGGAGCGGCATAGACGCGCCTACGTTGATGGTAGTTTATTAGCCTTTAAAAGTCAGCTTTACCGTCTTTTCTCGGGGCGCGTCGCGCCATCCCGCCGTTGCGGGTGTCGCGCGCTAGTCCAACGCGACTAGGGTCGCTACCAGCTGGGCGTCGCCTCGCAAAAGAAAACTTGTTCTCTTTTGACTCGGCTCCTACGGCTGGACGCTCGTAAGCTCCGGATCCCCTACGAAAAGAGATAAAACTGACTTTTAATGTTAAACTATATTCGTATAGCGGCTCGAGAGGTAATCTTGGGGTTAGGTTTCTCTTGCGGTATAGGGGAAGAGTATGATATAATAGAATTAGCCTTGGTGGCGGCATGATTTTCCTGAATAATCATGTTTAGGGATTTCGTGGCTCATTTCCGTGGAAATGTCGCATAAGATTTTACCCACCTTGTCGTTATAACAAGGAAAACATCGCCATCGAGGCACCTGGAGGTACATAGTAGTTTGTTATTAATTTATTTGTTCAACAAGTAGATTGATCATAAATTATTAAAAGATTTATTTAGGTAAAATTAAACGTGAAACAAAGAATTCGAGTCGCGGGCATTATCCAAAACGAAAAGTCAGTCTTGATCATGAAGAAGGCGCAGGGGCGGATAGAGGGGGCGCCGGTGTGGGAGATCCCGACGGGGAAGATTAAATTTGGTGAACAGCCGGAAGAAGCGCTGGATCGGATGCTGGAGGAATATCTGGGGGTGGAGACGGTGGCGAAGGTGCAGCTGAAGGACGTAATCACGTTCATGGCACCGCAGGGGGCGAGTCGGCTGAGTAATCTATATATAATATATACGGTGATGCTGGCGCCGGAGACGAAGATTGTGCCGCGGGAGCGGTATACAGCATACAAATATATTAAGCTGAACGAGACAGCGGGGTATCATCTGGATGAGGCGAGCTTGACGGCGCTGGAGATCGAAGGGAACGATGGGAGTCAGGCGAATTATAAGAGCGTGGCGAACAGCGCGACGGTGTATATCGACGGGTGTAGCCGGGGGAATCCGGGTCCAGCGGGGGTGGGGTATCATATCGTGGGGCCGAACGGGGCGGTGCTGGCGTCGGGAGGGGAGTTTATCGGGTTCGCATCGTCGCGGGTGGCGGAGTATTATGCGTTGAAGCTGGGCTGCGAGAAGGCAATCGAGCTGGGGCTAAAGACGGTGCGGTTCGTGGGGGATAACTTGATGATGATTAACCAGATGAACGGTATCTATAAGGTGAAAAATCGCGACGTGATGGCGATCTATCAGAGTGTGCGAGAACTGCTGGGGAATTTTGAGGCGTGTGCGTTCGTGCATGTGGCACGCGAGCAGAATGCGAAGGCGGATGAGCAGGCGAATCTGGCAGTGGATAGGCATTTTGAGTAGTAGGGGGAGCGTGGTCGTTCTTTGGTGCTTGTGATTTGGTTTTTGAGGGGGCGGGCTTTGCTCGGAATTTGTTTTTGGAATATGTTTTCTTGGAATTTGTTCTTGGAATTTGCGGAATTTTTAACACAAGCAGAAAAAGTGTGGTATAATAGAGGTGTCTAGCTAAACTAACCGTTATGTGTTTTATTATTTGTTTCGCCGTTGTTGATGGCGCCATGAGGTGCTAACGACGAAATGGTAAAACATGGAGTTAGTTTAGCTAGACACCCTCGTGGTGCCATTTTTGTATCTAGCTAGCTCCGGTGACGCAGGGCTTATTATAGAATATAAATCTGGCTCCTCTCGGGTTAAAACTGAACCAAAAGGAGGGCTACCATGCTACACAAGAAGAGAAAACCATCAACTTTTACATCGTCTAGTAGTTTTACGGATTGCAAACGTGATACTACTGGCAATAACAATATGCTTCATAGTAAAAGTACTTATTTCTACCGATGGTTGTCTAATCTAGGTGTAGCAAGGCGTAGCTACAATTCTACTGACGGCATCTCGAGTAGTGAGGTCGGTCATGATTTTACTAACGAGTTTCGGGAGAGCTCTCATCATTGCGAGAAGAGTAATACTGCTTCAGGTACTGCTCACGCAATTCTGACCCGCTCTCGCCGACAAACAAACTCTTATAGCAAAATCACTGACCGACCAAACTACATGGTGCCAGTAGGATGTGGTATAGCTCTTCTTTTGGGATTAGGAATTATTGTAAACCCAGCGGCAGGCAAGACGGAAGTAGCGCATGCCGCCACTAATAATGATAAGTGCATAAATGGTGATGACGTAGGCGGTGTATGTCCGATGGAGCTATCCCTTACTATGTCCGGTACGAACGGTACAGGGGCCTATGAAGAGGCTGGAGCAACGAAGCTAGAAGTAGGCAAAACTTCTTACAGATCCTATAGCTTTAAAGTAAGTGCTACCGATATTGATAAAGATGGCTATAAACTCTATGCTACGGCTGTAGAGACTAAACTCGGAGGAACAGATCTTACCAATCAACTGGTAAATGCTGACTATCCAGATAAAGAAACATTCGTACCAATTAGTGCTACAGATGGAGTAGTCGGCGATAATATGACGGCTGGCGAATGGGGCTATAGTATAGCCGGAGGAAATACAGGTAATACACTGGATACAGCTAATACTAATCCAGGCTCACTGACTTATAAAGCCGTGCCTACAAACCAGACTACACCCATAGCTACCGGTACAGAAACTACTACCATAGACAGTGGCATACCAGATAACCCTGCTACAGTACCGGATGAATACCGACTTATTTTCGGTGCTAAAGCTAATGAGGGTATGGCATCAGGACACTATAGAACACAGGTGATGTTGAGCTTGGTGGCGGATGCAAAGAATATAGTTATTTCTATGCAGGAATTCGCTACGGCAGGAGCTTGCGAAAAACTTTCTGGTTCAAAACAATTAAGAGATGCCCGTGATGATAAACTTTATTGGATTTCCAAGGTGAACGGTCAATGTATCATGACTCAGAATCTTGATTTTGATA
>CAZDQY010000003.1:84524-108016 GCA_964508115.1 uncultured Candidatus Saccharibacteria bacterium | reverse complement strand
AGCGTTTTCTTGGACTTTTTCGTGTTTTTGGGCTGGTTTTGTATGGAAAAATGCTCTTTTCTTGACAAATTAGTGAAAAAACGCTCTGCTACCTGCGTCGCTCAGAAAGTAGAAACTGTCGTTTCCCTTTCTTCGCTTTCCTCGATAGACGAAAAAGAGACTATTTTCCTTACAATTTTGCCGGAGACTAACTATTTCCACACCAAAACCGCCCTCTTGGGGCGGAATGGCTAAGGGAATATATTATAATTGTTATATTTATGCGGCTACTTGTCTTGGGGGATGAAGACGTCGACATGGGGCAGGTCGGGCTCGTCGCGGACAATGGGCTCGGCGACGAAGCGCTCGATGACGGGCTCTTCGGGCTCGTCGATGATCTCGGCGATTTGCTCGTCGATCTCCATTTCTACCTCTGCACTGTTCATGGCTTTCCTCCGGGAGTAGATTTTTTGCATAAATATCATGAAAATGATGCTGCTGGCGCCGATAATCATGGGTACGGCCGTGCTAACAGCGCTGATAACACCCCTTCCTTGGTTCAGACCGGTGCCTGGAGCGTCGTTGGCGCCGGGAGTGGAGTGGGACGGCTCTTCGGAGTCAGAGGGGCCTTCTGGGGCTTCTGGGGAGGTCGTAGGACGGTCGGTAGAGGGCCGATTCGGACGGACTGGGGTGGTAGCCGCGATGACATTACCACTAGCGTCTAGCTGGAGATTTCCGGTGAAATACGCGGCAAAACCGGCGGTCGTGGCGTCAGTCCCCTTGAAGGTGCCGCCAGAGATCTGGATGTCGTTCGTCTCGCTGGTGCCACCGAAAATTTTACGACCAGGGGCGGCGATGAAAGTGCCGCCGGAGATATTGATATCCGCAACAGGGGTGGCGGCACGGGTAGCGGCGTCTTGGGCATATTCGTAGAAAACGTCGCCGTGCTCGCTGGTGTAGGTGCCGCCTGAGATGTCGATACGAATACCGTCGGCGTAGGCGGGGTGATGCTCAATCTGGAAGACGACGCCGGTGCTGTCGATGCTGCTGGGAATACCAGGGGTGGGCTCACTCATCTCGCCGTTGACTTTGATGACGGTATTGGCGAAGGTGAAGTGGCCGGAGCGGATATTCACACCAGAGGCGCTGCTGAGAGTCGCGGCACCAAAATGCCAGGTAGCGTTCCCGGCGGCGTAGATGGCGGCGCTGTCGGCGGCACCGGTAGAGGTGATCGAGGCGCCATCGGCGACTGTGATATCGGGGGCGTGCTCGGTGTTTTGGATGGTGCCGTAGACGGAGATACCATGGGTGCCGACGATACTACCCATGAGGGTGAGTTTGACACCGTAGGCGACGTTGACGCCAGCCGCGGGGTCCATGACGGCGATACCGTACTGAGAGCGGCCCTCAATGACGACATCTTCGCCAATGGTGAGGTCGATATGCTCGCTGACGTCCTCAGCGGAGCCGTCGAGCTCGATACCGTTGCGGCCGGAAATCCGCCCGGTGCCGGTGAGATTGAGGCGACCCTCGCGGATAATGAAGGCATAACCTTTGTCGGCGGAGCGGCTCATCGTGTGGCCGTTCAGATCGAGGGCGACAACAGGGGCGGAAACGGGGCGCTCGACCTTGACGTTGCCGTTCAGGGCGATATCGCTAAGAAGGGTGATTTTTGTAATCTCGGGGGAGTTCAGGAGGCGGGCGATCTCTTGGCGGGTCGTGGAGCTCGTGATCGTGGCTTCGCCGGACGGGGTAGGCTCGGTAGCGGTAGAGCTGTCTGGGGCGGGCGCGGACTCGACAGGGGTAGAGTCGGTGCGCGGAGAGTCAGCGCTATCGGCGGTCGGCTCGGCGGGGCTGGCCTCTGGGGTCGCAGTGGGGTCCGTTTCTGGACTATCAGAAGCGGCGGTCTCCCCGTCGGGTGCGGCGTCCGTGTCTGACTCTAGGTCGTCGCTTATAGGCGCGGTGCCGTCGGCCTCAGGAGTAGATTCCCCCGCGACAGCCTCGCTGGCGGAGACACTGGGGTCCGTATTGAGATTGACAAACGAAATAGAAATGCCTAAGGCAAAGGCAAGTGCCAAAGCGGCAACAATGCGTTTGTGTGTCATGTGTTTATATTCCCTTCTTTTGTTGGTTCTATTTTAACAAAACGTTTGTGGTTTGTAAAGGAAGATCGGAGGAGGAGTTTTCCACAGGGGGAGGGTTGGACTTTAGAGGAGCTGGTTTATCCTCATGGTACGGTTGGATTATGTCTAGAGTTGCGTTCCAATTATGTTTATGCTTAAGATTGCATAAAAATAGGCTTGACTGTGATGTAAGCCTATTTTATACAATAGATAACTTGAGCCCTGAGTACTAAGCGCCGACGCGATCTTTGGAATTCTTGCGGGCGGCGTTGTTCTCGACGTATTCGATAATCTTAGCCGCGACATTGCGACCGGTGATCCGCTCAATTCCGAACCCAGGCGAAGCATTCACCTCGAGAACGAGTGGACCGCGACTAGAACGCATGAGGTCGACGCCAGCGACGTGCAGCCCCATGGCCTTAGCAGCCTGGATGGCGATACGGCGCTCTTCGGCGGTAAGCTTAACGCTGGTGCCCTCGCCACCCTTGTGGAGGTTGCTGCGAAAATCGTCGTCGAGCGACTTGCGCTGCATACTAGCGACCACACGCGACCCGACTACGAAAGCACGGATATCAGTGCCGGCCGACTCCTTGATATACTCCTGCAAGAGGATGTTGGTGCCGTCTTCGTTATAAAGGTAGAAAGCCTGGAGAGCGGATTTGGCAGCCTTCTTCGTCTCGGCAAGGACGACGCCATTGCCATGGGTACCAGAGGCGAGCTTGATGATGACCGGGAGGCCGATCTGCTCCAAAAGGTCGTCGATGTCGGTAGTATTGCGCGAGACGAGGGTCTTCGGGGTGTCAATACCGGCTTTGGCAAGAATTTGCTGAGAGCGCAGCTTGTCGCGGGCACGAGTAATAGCGATGGAGCTAGACATAGACCAGGCTCCCTGCATTTCGAACTGGCGCACCACGGCACAGCCGTAGCGGGTCATGTTGTTAGAGATACGCGGGATAATTGCATCGAACCCGGCAAGGATCTTGCCGCGGTAGTGGACGTTGGGGTGTTTCTCGTCTAGAGACATGTAGCAATTCTTGTACTTGACCACCTTGACTTTGTGGCCACGTTTCTCAGCTTCCTCGACCAGACGCTTGGTAGAGTAGTTGGCATTACCATTAGATAAAATAGCAATCTTCATACTTCCATTATATCACAGGTGAGTAATTTTGTCAATGGTTATGCTTAGCTTTAGAGCCGAGCTGAGACAGGGCAGAGCGGATTTTAAGGAAAAATAGGACTTAGGGGTTGACAACAGGGGTGAAATTAACGGTGGAGAGTGCGGTAGGCGAAGGCGCGTAGCTTCTTGGCGAGGCGACCATGGCGCTGTTCGAGCTCTTGAAGCCGGTCGTGCCGAGCGATGGCCGAGGCGGGGAGGAGAAAATCCATGCCGCCGGCGATTTTGCTGCTACAGGGGTTGCAAAAGCCACAGGGCTCACCTTTGATAGGGCGATGGCAAAACCAGATGTGCTGCATGATGTCTTCGTAGTGCCATCTTTGAATATCCTGACGCATCTCTAGCTCAGTAGTGTCGATAATCGGGAACTCGAAATTACCTAGGAGCGCAACTAGCGCTGACGTACTCTGCTGGGGGTCGATGCGCTGATCAGAGGTGAGAGCACCAAACTGGCGGATAATAGCGGAACAGGCGCAGGTCTCGGGAGAGAGTGCCTTCTCAAGACCAATCCCGACGGTAGGGTACTCGGACTGGTGATGTTTGACAAAACTCGCAAGATAGCGATACTGGTAGCCAAGGGGGCGCTGACCAGCAGGGATGGCGTCCATAATATCATTAAAAGCTTGGGTAATCTCAGAGTCGACTGGGACAGTATCGAGCTGAATGACCCGGTAAGGGAGCAGCTGGCCAGTCGGAATACGAGTAGGGATCAGCTCGGAGAGCGTATCAAGGGCGGCAAGCTCACGGTAGCGGCTTTTACGCCTAGGGCTATAGATATAGAGGGGCTGCACAGTCTCACCCGCTCGTAGAAGCCGGATAACCATATAGGTAGAGTCCCAGCCACTGGTCCAAAAGACAGGGCGGATGCGGCGGGGAGAGTTATTCTGGGCAGCAGTCGTCATAAAATCATTTCTCCATGTATTTTTGGTGAAATTTGCGGGGGTCGCTGGCGAGTTCGCGGTTGAGATCGGAGTTCTCGAGGGTAGCGGGGCGAGGGGTGGCAATCTTAGAGACGTCGACGAGGAATTTGTTTTGCAGGGTCTTGCGACCAATGAGAACGGGGAAACGATTGTGCCGGCGATCAGCGAGGGTAAAATAGGCGAGAATCTTGCGATTCTTGACTTTCATGGAGAGGGGGACGCGGTAGCGAAGCTTGACGTCGCCGGTGGAATTACGAACTTGCTGAACGGAAAAAGTATCCACCGTGACTGGCTTACCGGTGTAAAGCGAGCTGCTGGGACCGAATAACGTGAACTCAAGCTCACCAGCATCATTGATGTGGATATTGGTAGCCCAAATCGAAGAAGAATCGGCTCCAGTATCGACTTTGGCAGGAATCTTCTGGATGCCAGCAATCGTGACGAAGGCATTATTGCCGATGATAGTTAAATTCTTCGTAGTCATAGTTTCATTATACCATAGGTAAACCTATGGTTGTATAATAGCGTTGGTCCAGAAGAGATATTTTAGTATTATCGCTTCCCTATCTTTCTATTATACCACATGATGTACAAAAAGTCAATGGTTATATCTGTTTTAGTGTTGTAAAATTCACAACACTGAGCGGGAGGGTAAGGCGGCGCTTGAGGCGAAAGTGGTGGACTTAGCCCCAGAAGCCATGTTTCTTATTCTTGGGGTTCTTGAACTCTTCGAGGAGCTCTTTTTGACGCTTGCTGAGATTCTTCGGGGTCTCGACGATGATGGTGACGATGTGGGGTCCGCGATCACCATCGCTGCGCATCAGAGGCACACCGTGGCCGGAAAGCTTGAACGGAGTGCCGGACTGAGTGCCAGCGGGGACACGCATACGGACGTTGCCATCGACCGTCTCGACGTCGATCTCGGTGCCGATGGCGGCGTCGACCATGGAGATAACCTTCTCGGAGAGGATGATGTTGCCCTCGCGAGTGAGGCGCTTGTGCGGCTTGACCCGAACGAAGACATAGAGGTCGCCTTTCGTGCCGCCCTTAGGAGCGGGACCGCCTTTGCCAGTGAGGCGGATAGACATGCCATCGTCGATGCCGGCGGGGATTTTAACCTTGAGATCTTTGCCGTCTGCGGTGATGATCTTCGTCGCGCCGAAAACGGCTTCTTCAAAATTGAGAACGACGGTAGTACGATAGTCAGTGCCACGGGACGGGCGACGGGCGCCGCCGCCACCGAAGCCAAAAATCGAGCCCAAGATGTCGTCGAGGCCGCCGCCACCGAAGTCGAAGTTGAAACTCTGACCATTGAAGCTGTAGTTGCCACTTGCGAAGGGGTTGCCACCGGCAGAGCCGCTAGCGCCGCCGACCCCGGCATGGCCGAACTGGTCGTAGCGAGCGCGTTTTTGTTTGTCGGACAAGACCTCGTGGGCCTCGGAAATCTCCTTGAACTTCGCCTCGGCTTCTTTATCGCCAGGGTTCTTGTCAGGGTGATATTTGACAGCAAGCTTGCGGTAAGCTTTTTTGATCTCGTCGTCAGAAGCGTTCTTACTGACGCCTAAAATTTCGTAATAATCTCTCTTTGACATAGTGTTTCCTATCGGCAGCAACCCTTGAATCACGACGTGATTAGACTTTGAAGAAGTCTTGACGTTATTAAAAAAGTTTGATAGAATAGGATTGTGTTAGGTTTTACCGCTTCTTATCTGAGGCGGTAATTTCTATTTCTAGAAGTCTTTTACTTAACAAACGAATTGTTAAAACCATAAAACACCCTCCTTTCTCCAAAGAATTAAAAGAACTGTCATTGCTGCCTGTTTTGATTTTAGCACAGATTGGTAGGATATACAACGGCAATTTAGCACTCGATAGGGATAATTGCTAACTAAGACAGGGTCCTTGCAGGGGCTTAGCAACTTAGGAATCCGCTGGGATACAGCGATACTTGGACAGGAATAAACCGAGCTATAAGCTAGACGGATCAGACTAAAGTCGGGCTAAGGTGGATGGGGCGGGCTATCTTGTCAAGATAGCCAGAGTGTGTCGTATTTGAAGCTTAAACTCCGGATGAGAACGTAGAAACTCGTCAACTGCGCGGGCGGAACCGGGGAGCTCGGGATTGTTGTAATCGTGCACAAGGATAGTTCCTCCCCGCTCAAGACGCGGCAGGACGAGCTGGAGGCTGGTCTTGATCGAACTGTAGAGGTCGCCGTCGCAGAAAGCGAAGGCAATCACCGCTGGGAGGTCGTGATCAGTGAGCTGGTCAAACCAAGCTTTCTTGATGATGACATTTTTTAGACCATGTCTGCGGACTTTGTCGATGACTTCACGTTTGCTGACGAAGAGCTCGCCCTCTTTAAAGTTCGCGCCTGCACCGGAGGCATCTTCTCTGGTCTTGGCAGGGAGGCCGGCGAAAGAATCGTAGACCCACAGTTTGGGCACTTTTCTGGGAGAAAAGTTCACAGAGTTTTCTGCAGAAAACTCATGCTGGCTGCGTCGCTTAGAAGATTGCACAAGTGCATCTTCGTTCGCTATCCTCGCCATTTCAGCGCCAAAAGACCAGTTCTGTTCATCGCCAAAAAGCGCGGTTTCTGACGATGAACAGTCTTTTGCTTGGTTTTTCTTTTGTAGCATTTCTCCGAGCAAGACCGAGGTGTCTCCCCTGTAGCAGCCTAGCTCAACAAAATCTCCCTCGACAGAGAGGCAACGTTCGGCTTGGCGGAGAATCTCGGCGGTTTCTTCCCTACTGACTTGGTCGTTCATGAGAATATTATAACATATTTTAGGTGTTTTGATTGCAAGAACGGCAAAATAAGCATATCCGACATTGACAAAAACGGCTATGTGTGCTATAATGGTACTGGGGGTGAAAAGATAATTCACCCCTGGAACATTTTGGTTTTGTGCAGAATTTATCTGAGGGGAGATAATGTCATGTTTGTTCGTATGGAAAACCTGAAGGTCGCCGACCCCGTGATCGGATACTGTAGCGACCCGAGCCTGCTGAAGAGCGTGGGAAGTACTCGGACCACTGTGGGCATGGGCTTGCAAATGCGCCTCCTGGGTGCTGTGTCCACGCCTAACGTGTGCCCGGAGTACGCCCAGAAGCAACTGAATGCCTGGAAGCAGGCAGTAGATCAAGCAGAGGTACTGGTCCTCGAGGACGGAAAGCTCGATTTTCCGGGCTCGGCGGATAAAGTGCGCGAGGCTCTGACCGGCCTGGTGATGGGCAAGGAGAGTGGCTACTACGTGGCGGCTTTCCAGATCTTTACGAGCGGGCGCTGCGAGCTGAATCTCTACTTGGCGCGCTACGCAGAACGTGAGGGGCGCTACTACCGCGTACGCTTCAGAAATGTACCCAGTGAGGTACTGCTGCGGTTTGCGCTGCAGGAGGACCAGCCGGGGGCACATTACTGGGACGTGCAGCTGCCCGCCAAGAATGATCCGCTGCGCGTGCGCGAGTACACCGGGAAAACGAATGGCTGTCGCGATTGGCTGTATGCAGCCCTGACTGGTGGCTACGTGCCGGTGCGCTACTACAAGGATGTACAACCGTTGATACCACTGGAGTTCTAAAAGCACAAAACCCAAACCCGCCTCGACCTGTGAGGCGGGTTTTCCTATGGGCTTATAATCTACTCGGCGAGGAGCTTGAGAGCACGGCGGATCATTTCGCCAGTCTCGTCGGTAGTAATGACATAGATAGGCTTAGAACCGCTGGCAGCGATATTGCAGTGACTGGCTTCACCAAGGCCATCGCTGTTCTTGCTGTCGCTCATCTTGAAGCCAAGATAGCCGAGGCCAGAGACGATATCACGGCGAATCTCAGCATTGCGCTCACCAACCGTAGCAGTGAAGACGAGAGCGTCGATGCCCTGGAGGCTGGCGGCAAGCTGGCCGATCGCGCGCTGGATGCGGTAAATATACATCTGGTAGGCGAGCTTGGCACGTTCGTCGCCGTCATCGCGAAGGCTGATGACTTCACGCATGTCATCAGTCTCACCAGTGACACCTTTGAGGCCGCACTGTTTATTGAGGTACTCTTCGAGCTTCTCACCCTCAAGACCGAGCTCGCGACCGATAGCGAGGGCAGCGGTAGCGTCGATGTCGCCGCAGCGGGTGGCCATCATGAGGCCCTCAAGCGGAGAATAGCCCATGGTAGTGTCGTAAGATTCGTTGTTCAGTAGAGCGGTAATAGAGCTACCGGAGCCGATATGGCAGACGACGACTTTCTCAGCGGTGAGCTTGTTTTCTTCGAGATAATTGGCGATGGAGCCGATGCTGAGGCCATGATAGCCGTAGCGCTTGATCTCAGCCTTGTCGGCGAGGTCTTTGTCGATGGCGTAGTACTTATGCACGTCGTCACGAGTGTTATGGAAGCCGGAGTCGGTGATCGTAATGACAGGGGTACCCTTGAACTCTTTGACACATTCTTCGATCTCGGCAGCGACGACTGGAACATGGAGCGGGGCGCGCTTCTTAGCAGCTTCGAGACGCTTCAGGCAGTCGTCATCGACCTGATGGTCGTAGGAGAAGTAATCACCGGTAGCGGCGACGCGAGCGAGAATAGCGTCGAGCTGAGTGTTCTTATTGATATAACCCTCGTCCTCGAGGATCTGCTTGACGTATTTGACAGTCTCGGTCAACTTTTTGAAGCCCTCGGTGAGCTTTTTCTTGCTGCCGTCGGGGAATTTAAGAGTACAGACGACGTCTTTGCCCTCCAGCTCAAAATGCAAGTTGCAAACAACTTCGCTACCGCGATAAAGGGCGTATTTGCGTGAAGACGAACCAGGGTTCGTGACTAAGAACAATTTTTCCATGTATAACTCCTTTTTACTATTGTAGCATAATCTAGGAGGATGGAAAAGGCGACGAACTTACTAAAAATGGAAAATGGTGGCGAAAAGGCCCCCGGTGAGGGGGCCTAATCAAGGTGCGAGATACGGAGAATACCAGTGTGATTTGATGGATGTTGGTCAGGGCTGGTTCATGCCGCCACCAACGGGCGCGTTGCCCTGATTAGCGGGGTCGAGATTTGGGTCTTTCAGCCAGACGCTGGGGTCTACAGGCTCCATCGGTCCGGGGCCGTCGTCAGGCTGGTTCATGCCGCCACCTTCAAAGGCATTGCCTTGGAAGTATGGGTCGAGGTTGGGATTCTTCGGGCCAGGAACGGCGGTGTGGGGAGTTTCCTCCGGGAAGGCGATGATGCCGTCGTTGACGGTATCATCAATCGGGGCGCCCTGCTCGCTGGCCACGACGTCGGGGTCGGTGGGGCTGGGCTGAGCGTTGGCGTTCTGGTGCTCCTCAAGCCCCCATATGAGCGAGAGGCCGAGGAGGATAACGCTCAGGACGACCGGGATGACTCTCAGCTGAATCTGGCGGCGATCGGAGGCGGCCTGAGCCTCGTCCTCGTGCAGCCAGTCGGTTTCCCGTCTCGACTTGGTTTGTTTGATTACAGCGACCAGATTGTACGCAGAAAGCGCGATCAGTGCGATGGCGGCCAAAGCGGCCCATGTATACAGCGAAGTAAACAGTGTCATTTTCATTTCCCCCTCAAGAATGATTAGTATTCTAGGATCTTGTGAAATTGCGACCCGGCATAGCACATTGCTGCCGAATCTAATACTATTGTAGCACAGATTGATGATTTTGTCAATACCTTTTATGCTTTTCGGGCAAAAAGCAAGGAAATAGGTTAGCAGAGCGCCGGTACTACTGTCAGCGTTCATTCCCTGTTCGTCGGCAAGACAGCTGAACCCCCAGCCGAAGCTGGGGGTTAGACAGATTAATGAACGTGATCGGCCAAGAGATAGCGCCAGGTCCAGGGCGAAAGCTCAGACTCCAAACAGGGGCGGGAGAGGTCCAGAGCGGCCAGAAGGTCGCGATAGGCGTCCTCGGCGGACTTAAGGTCTCGCGCAACGACGACCTCACCATTGCCCACCATATAGAAGGTCTGCTCGTAGCGCTGGCTGGACTCGATGTCGACCAGGAAGATGTCGCCCGGACGAACCCGCAGCAGGGCTTCCTCCCACGAACAGGGACTTCTGCGCCCACTGAGACCGTAGCTCACCACGAAGACGCGCTGATCGGGCGGAACGCTGATGATACAGCGAATGCCCTGATGGCCGTCGAACTTAGGGCCGGGACGGGACGAAAGCACCAGGCTCAGTTTGGTGTCTTTCTTATGGTTGATACGGGGGCGGCCACTGTTGGTGGCGCCGAGGCTGAGGTCCTTGCGCGGGCCGGTGAGGACGCGCCCAGCCTGCTTAGGCGTGGGCAGAAAGCTGGTCTTGCGCTCGCGCTCGATCTCGCCGAGGGTGATACCTCTGACACTGCCGAAACTAAAAGAACGATCTTGGGGTTTGAACTCGCCTACGAAATAAATCATAGTTCCCCTCCTAAGATAAAATTACCACACCAAGTGTGATTCATTGATAATAACATAGAGTGTCGGATAGATCAAGAGGATAATTCGGGCAAATCGTGTTTTCCTTGTGCTTGACAAAATTGATAATCTGTGCTACAATGATAAATAAGCGTCTCTGACGTGAGGGTTGGTTATGTCTATAAACAATCTAGTTCTTTGAAAGGGTGAGAAGATGCAGAAATTAGCAGTGATGGTAGTGGCAGATACAGTTGATCGGGCAGATAAATTCGGCGAAGAAGTCGGCGATTTCCTGCCAAGGGTCCTGAGGTCACCACGGCCGGGCGCGAGTCTCGTGAACCTGGTGACGATAACCTCGGACGACGTGGAACAGATCTTAAAGGACGAGGATGCGCAGATGTGTCAGAAGTTTAACGTGGCAGAAAGCCGCATTATCGTGGGCGTGGGCGAGGCGACCAACATGCTGTTTGACCAGCTGGAGGAGAGCCTGCAATTGGCCTACGACGCGGGCGACATCCAGGCAAGCGAGGCATACAGGCCGCGTATCCTTCGGATGAGCGACGCGCTGATTCACCACTGCCATCAGATTAAGCTGAAGACAGTGGCGATGATGCCACGCACCGAGGAGCACTACGGTGAAGCGCTGGTGGAACGTCGGTTGAGAGCGGCGGGGTTAACCGTTGCCAAGCTCGACAATCATCGTCAGCGCGCGCTGCGGGAGCTGGCGCTTGATGCGAGCATCCAGCTGGACTCCGGTGGCGGCGCCGAGCTGGCTTTCCAGTTCCGCCAAGCGGCGGATGCACTGGTGGCACCGTATGCGCAAGTGCTGGCGTTTGACGGCTCGATGAAGAGCCTGCTCAAGACGCTGGAGAGCGTGCACGGACGGCTGCCGGTACTGGTGGACTTGCAGGAGCTCTACCTGGAGATGATCCGGGACTGGGTGCTGAAGCTGGTCGAGCTATACATTGCAAAAGGCTGCAGCAACGATGCACCCCCCCCCACTACTAAAGTAGTGGCAAGAGCCGTTCACGGCTAATCCCCTGACCTAGACGGTCGGGGGATTTTTATGCGGCGTTCGGCTACGTTTGTTTGCTTCTGGCTGCGCTGGATGGGGCGACTCGGCTGTTTTATCGGCTGCACTTATCGATTGGGCGGAGTGGCGCGCTACCAAAATACCCCCTTGGCGGGGGTATTTTGTATGGTCTCGGCAGGATTACTCCTTATCGATGACTTCTCCTTCGACTGGCTCAGCACCATCATCATCGGACTTAGCGTCGTCGGATTTGGCACCGTCAGCCTTAGCGTCGGTAGTGGTGTTTTGGTACATCTTCGCACCGATCGGCATGAGGACGTCGTTCAGAGCTTTGACGGCAGATTCGTAGGCATCTTTGTCGGAGTCAGAATTGTTGAGAGTCTTCTTAGCCTCTTCGACAGCATCTTTGATCTTCTTGGTGTCGTCTTCGGAAATCTTGTCCTTGTATTCGTCAGGCATCTTCTCGGCCTGGTAGACTGCGTTTTCGAGCTGATTCTTAGCGTCGATAGCATCGCGCTTCTTTTTATCCTCATCAGCGTGGGCTTCGGCTTCTTTCTGAGCCTTCTCGATGTCTTCTTTGCTCATGTTGCCAGAGTTTTGAATAGTGATGCTCTGCTCTTTGCCGGTACCTTTGTCTTTAGCGGTGACATTAAGGATGCCGTTGGCGTCGATATTGAAGGTAACCTCGATCTGAGGGACACCACGGGGAGCGGGAGCAATACCATCAAGGATGAAGCGGCCGAGAGATTTGTTGTCGGCGGCCATTTCGCGCTCGCCCTGGAGGACGTGAATCTCGACCTGAGGCTGATTATCAGCGGCAGTAGAAAAGACTTCGGACTTAGAAGTCGGGATGGTGGTGTTGCGCTCAATGAGCTTGGTGCTGACGCCGCCCATGGTCTCGATACCGAGAGAGAGCGGGGTAACATCGAGCAAGAGGACATCCTTGACGTCGCCCTGGAGAACGCCACCTTCAATGGCGGCACCGACCGCTACGACTTCGTCAGGGTTGACGCCCTGCATTGGGTCTTTGCCGAAGATCTTTTTGACTTCTTCGACGACGGCTGGCATACGGGTCATACCACCAACCATGACAACTTCATCAATGTCCTTAGCGGTGAGTTTGGCATCCTTGAGAGCCTTCTCGACCGGCTCGGCGAGGCGGTTCAAGAGAGGTTTAACCAGCTCTTCCATCTTGGCGCGAGTGAGGGTGTATTCGAAATGCTTCGGGCCATCCGCATCGGCGGTCAAGAATGGCAGGTTGATCTCAACTTCTTTGGCGCTGGAGAGCTCTTTTTTAGCTTTCTCGGCTTCGTCCTTGACACGCTGCATAGCGGCAGCATCGTCGCGAATGTCGATACCGGACTCTTTCTTGAACTCTTCGAGTAAGAAGTTCACGATGATATTATCGAAATCTTCACCACCGAGGTGGGTATCACCGTTGGTGGACTTCACCTCGAAGACACCGTCGCCAATATCGAGGATAGAGACATCGAAGGTACCACCACCAAGGTCGAAGACGGCGATTTTCTCGTCCTTGTTGCTCTCAAGACCATAGGCCAAGGCTGCGGCGGTCGGCTCGTTAATAATACGGCGAACCTCGAGGCCGGCAATTTTACCGGCGTCTTTAGTGGCTTGGCGCTGAGAATCGTTGAAGTAAGCCGGGACAGTAATGATAGCCTCGGTAACTTTCTCGCCCAAGAAAGCTTCAGCGTCGGCCTTGATCTTAGAAAGAATCATGGCAGAAACTTCCTCTGGGGTGTATTCTTTGCCATCCATCTCGACAGCGACACCGTTGCCCTTCTTAACAATCTTGTAAGGCATGATGTCGAGGTCGCGTTGGACTTCTTTGTCGTCGAATTTACGACCGATGAGACGCTTGATACCGTAGATGGTGTTCTTCGGGTTTGTGACGCGCTGACGCTGGGCGACTTTACCGACGAGGCGGTCGCCTTTCTTCGTAACAGCGACGACCGAAGGGGTAGTACGATCGCCTTCGCTATTCGTGATCACTTCGGGCTTGCCGGCGACCATGTAGGCGAAAGCGGAGTTCGTGGTACCAAGGTCAATACCAATGATTTTTGACATAATAATTGTTCCTTTCCTTTAATTATTCTGCAGAATCCCTATCTATACCTTAGAATCGCTCTGAGACACGGATGGGAATTTTTCTATTATCTATTGTAATCTACTAGCACTCATATGTCAAGACTGCTAATATACCTCTATTGTAGCAAATTAGCACTCTACTGTCAAGAGTGCTAATTGTTTTTGGCGAAATTGGTAAAATATAAAAAAGAGCCCCCTTCCGGGGACTCTTTAAGATAAATGAGCAATCTAATCAATCACGGTAGATCGACTCGAAGACGATCTCGCCGACCAATTCCCTGGTCTCGACGCGATAGGCGGACTGATCGCTACCTAAGCTGACCGATTCGGCATCACTGAGGCGGTACTCACGGCGGTCGCCGATCTGCTCATCGAGGCCAATGCGGCGGACGGCAGAAAACTCGTAGACGCGCAGTTCGGCGGTGTCATCTGCCTCTCTGGCAAGACGGAAGTCGTACCAGAGAGGAGCCCGCTTAGCGTAATTGATGGCGCTGTGATGGAGAGCGACGCGGAGCTTGAGGGCAGTAGGACTATCAGAGGTGATGATAGGAAGCTTCTCGAGGGATTTGTTGTAGATGGTGACGGTGCCGTAGTCGCGAGGATTGCCGCTCTGAGCCAGGACAAGGGTAATCTTGCCGAGATCGCGGCGGCAACGCTCGAAAAAAGCAGCCGTTACGAAGTAAATACCGTGGGCGTCGTGCCAAAAGACATCATGTTGGAGCGAAATATGCTGGACGGCGCGCCGGAGCTCAGCGCCCGGCACGGTAGAATCTTGATGGTCTGGAAACCATTGGTAGGCGGCACGATGCAGGGCTCGCTCCCAGATGGCAAGATTCTCTGCGTGGGTGCCATGAGCGTCGATTAGGTTGAGTCGGAGTGGCCGATCTTTGGCCAAGCTACGCAGGTCTACATCATTGATACCAACCCCCAATTGTAATTTGTAATCGTTATCGCCGGTGATAGCACAAGCGATTTTTGGAATAATACAGCTTTGCTCTCTAATAAGCATCTTCTTGGGTCCCCCTTGCTACGTCTGTCTACTAGATTGCTGGTACGAGGCTTGTTCGATACCTATCTTATCATTATATCACACTTTTGATATTTTGTCTATAGTATTTATGTCAGAAAAATCTTGTCGCGCAATTGGCACACCACCCTTGTGAGAGAATTTTGCTGTAGCACGGCATTACTGAGATCAAAATTGAATTAACGATGACAAAACCGCCGGGGATACCGGCGGTTTTAAGGTGCGGGGTGTGTTTAGGGTAGCAGGGCCAGGGGCCATCCCCTACGAACGCCCTTACTTGGGCGGGTAGGTGATGACGAAGCCCGGACGGGCCCTATTAAGGTCACGGTACTGGTTGAGGGCGGTCATGGTCAGGTCGGGATTGCGCAGTTGGCCGTTGTCGCGAAGCCCCACGATATCGTCATATGTGAACCATTTGGTCTCGGCGATCTCCTCGGGGTCGGGCTCAGGTCCGAACCCTTGATTGGTCGCGCTGTAGATGAAGATGACATAAGGGTTGTCAGGGTCGGTGCGGTGGCCGATGTGACAGAGATACTCGAGCCGAAGTTTGTGCCCGCTTTCCTCTTGCCCCTCGCGCAGGGCAGCCTGCTCAAATGTCTCGCCGACCTGAAGCCGGCCGCAGGGCAGGTTCCATTTTCCCTGATCGCTCAGGACCCACCTCTTGCTGCCGTCGGGCTGAGTCTCTTTAACCTTGGCCTCCCGAACGAGGAGGTAGGTGGGCGCACGACCCTCATCGAAGTGTACGGACGAGGGCGGCCACTCGTCGGCGATAAGGACGCCGGCCCTGAAGAAGTCCCAGCCGAAGGTTTTGACGGTCTCGATGGCGGCGGGGGTAAGACTTGGAGTGAACTGTAGGGTAGTTTGGTTGGCATCAGACATGGTTAATTCCCCTTTCTGAATGTAGAATCTACGCTAGATGATTTGCACGGGCTAAGGATGTTGGCCGGCGGGACCGCGCTGCGGTCAGAGGTGCACGCTGCTGATTGGTAAATTGTGAATACATCACAATACTAGCCTAAACACAAGGCTTGCAATTATATTAGCACAGATTGCTAGTTTTGTCAATAGCGGAATGGCGTACCCGGTTTCCTTGCATAATTGGCGCACCACCTCTGTGGAGAAATTTCACTACAGTGCGACATACTGAGCTCAGAATTGAACTATGCGACAACGGCGGGTACACACAATGCGGCGGGGCTATCCTGCTGGCGTGGTATTGACTTTCTTTAGGATAATGAAATGAAAGCAGCCGGCTGCTTTTCTTGGCAAGGAGAATGTGTTATGATAGTGGAAAGATGGTAATGAAGCAAAAAATGATAGAAAAAGCAGTGTCTGAGGACGCCCATGCAGAGAAAACAGAGGGGCAACCGGAGATGAAGGCGGAAAGGCAGCCCATCGGCAAGAATAAAGCACACCGAGAACGCAAGACTAGCCAGAAATGGCCGAAGCTGAGCAAGCGACTGATTTTTAACCAGATTATTATTTTCTTCACACTGGGGTGTGTGTTTGGGACGTATTGGGAAGAAATTATGCACCTAGTGACGAGCTTCTGGGCGACAGGGGTGCCAACCTGGGAATCGCGGCGGGGGCTGGTGTATGGGCCGTTTAGCCCGGTGTACGGGATCGGAGCGGTACTGATCTACCTACTATTCTATTTGCCACGGCTAAAGCCAGGGGCGTGTTTCGTTGGCGGAGCGGTGTTTGGCGGGGCGCTGGAATTCTTGCTGAGCGTGCTACAAGAGTGGATCTTTGGAACGATCTCTTGGGATTACTCGGGGAGACTGCTAAACATCGACGGACGGACGACAGTGCCGTATATGATCGTCTGGGGAGGGTTGGTACTACTGTTCACGCAGATCGTGTATCCGTTCGTGGATCATATTTACCGGAAGCTAGAGGCATATCAGGTGAACAGGCTGTGTGTAGCAATGGCGATTTTCCTGACGTTCGACATTACGATGTCGGTGGCGGCGGTAATGAGACAGACGGAGCGGCGCGAGGGCGACCCGGCGGACACTAAGATAGAGGTGTTCCTGGACACGCGCTTCCCTGATGAACGACTAGACAGAATTTGGAGTACGACGCGAGAAGCGGAAAAGTAGCGGGCGGAGTGCTGCTTTCTAGCTTCCCTTACCGCGCAAGAAAAACTCTTGACGTAGACTGGAGATGCGGTATAATGAAAGTATACTGATATTGACCGACCTGAAGAAGGCCGGGTTTTTAGTGAATAACCGTTAACCGAAGGAGGAAAATGGAAGGGCTAGATCTAAAACAATTAACAGCGATGGTAGATATTATCGCGGAGGAAAAAGGCTTGTCGAAAGAAGCCGTGTTGGACGCCGTGCAGATGGCGATCGCGGCGGCTTGGCGGCGCGACCACGGCGAGAAAGATATGAACGTGCGCGCAGTGCTGAATGTGAATGACGGTACGGCGAAGGCGTATGTGAGCCGGGAGGTGATCGAAGATGGCCTCGCCTACAACCCAGCGACGGAAATCCCCCAAGAGGAAGCCAAGAAAATCAAAGCTGACGCAGAGGTGGGAGACGTGATCGAGGAAGAGCACGACGTAGAAGACTTCGGTCGAGTGGCGGCGATGACTGCAAAGCAAGTAGTCTTGCAGCGGCTGCGCGAGGCAGAGCGTGATGCGGTGCTGGCGGAGTTTGAAGACAAGATCGGTACGGTGATGAACGGTGTGATCTCCCAGGTGACGCCGAGAATCGTGCGGGTAGACATGGGCCGTGCGAGCGGTATCATGCCACGTAGCGAACAGATTGACGGCGAGTACTACACTGTAGGTGAGCGTATCCGGGTCTATCTGAAGGGCGTAGAACACGACGATAATAAGGCGCAGCTAATCCTCTCACGCGGTAATACGGAGTTCATCCAGTATCTCTTCCGCCAAGAGGTGCCGGAGCTGGATAGCGGCTCGGTGAAGATCAAAGGGATCGCGCGCGAAGCGGGTCGCCGGACGAAGATCGCAGTGGCGTCGAAGAACTCAAGCGTGGATCCAGTGGGGACGTTCGTGGGTGGCCGTGGGGTGCGTGTGCAAGCGATCATGAATGAGATTGGCGACCGCGAGAAGATTGACATTATCAACTGGAGCGAGAACCCACAAGAGTACATCCGCGAGGCGCTGAGCCCGGCGGAGGTCGTGAAAGTGGAGATTGACGGCCAGAAGGCAAAAGTCTATGTAAACGAGGATCAGCAGTCGATCGCAATCGGCCGCCAGGGGCAGAATGTGCGCCTAGCTTCGAAGCTGACTGGCTACGACATTGACATTGAGCTGGCGAAGGCGCCAGAAAAGAAAAAGCGCAAGAACGCAGAAGATTCCCTACTAAATGCGATTAGCGAAGTGCACGAAGACGGCGACGGCGTAGAAATCACCGAAGAGGTGAACAAAGAAGGTGAAGTCGAGGCGGCTGAGGTGAGCGCGAAAGCCAGCAAGGCGAAGAAGTCGAGCAAGAAGGCGAGCGACACAGCGACCGTAGAAAATCAGGATGCGGCCGACCCGGAGACGAGCGATACCCCGAAAAAGGTCGCAGAACAGCCGGTACCGGAAACGGTAGAAAAGGCTGACGAAGCGGGCGAAGAGAAGCCAGCAGAAGGCTTGAACGAGACTGTAAAAGTCGATGACGCAGAGAAAACGAGCGGGGAGACGGAGTAGGTCTCTGACTGAGGGTGGGCGCGGCTTCGTGAGCTTGGTTGGCTTAATTACTGTAGGGCGGGTTTGCTCATCTGAATGGGCTGGCTGCGCTTAGGCTACAAGATTGCGAGCGATTCTACTCATAAGACTATGAGCTCCCTAATGTGGTGTTGGTATTAAGAAGTCCCCTAGCTTGAGAGAACTGGGGGATTTTGATGTGAGCTAGGGTGCTTAAAACGTGATGGGGCTGAGGTGCTTACAATATGGCTTGACAATGTGGGAGGATGAGGTATGACGGACTCATATTGAATCGTTAATCGTTCTTAGCTTTTACGTTAAGAACTATTTTTGTGAAAGTCTTGGCAGGAATTGTGTTCGCGGCCACATGACTGGCAAATAAAACGAGCAAAAGGTCTTGACGACTTTAAAAAAACGCGATATGATGGACTCATATTTATGAATTAATTGTTCTTAGCTTTTACGCTAAGAACGATTTTTGTCACGGTCTGGGTGGTGTCGTCTTCGACTTCCCAGGTGAACTTTTCCTTCTTCATATGAGAACCTTTCACGATTTAGTTAAATTGCTATTAGTCATCGACCTAAGCTTGCGTCAATAACCTCTTGCTCTGTATCTATAGTAGCAGATGGCGGGCGAAAAGTATAGGGGAATATGAGGGGTAGGCGGATCGTGGCGGGAAAGAGGTGAGATTGTGGCGAAAAGTGGGCGAAAAGGTATTGCCAAAAGCGGAATTGTGTGATACAATGAGAGTGTCTTAAATCTGTAGCAATTACGACATGAATTATGTTGGATTTAATATACGCGCTATGAAATGGCACCATGAGTGCTAGCGTGTGTATGCAAAATATCCATGTTGGCTACAGGTTTAAGACACCCTCGTGGTGCCATTTTTGTATGGTGCTGCGGGCTGTCTAGTTGTTCTTTGTGGTCAAGATCTGATAACGGTTTAGCGAACTTCATGGGGGACGGTGTCGACTCAGCCCATCGTTATGGGTGAGTCGCACCTCTTCCTCCCTCGTGAGGTCCGGAACGCCCCCATAAAGTTGCTAATACCGTTATCAAGCTAAACCAGAAGAATACTGGCAACAAACAATCAACCCAAAAGGAGAGCCAATATAATATGCGTCACAATAAATTGGCTGGAACTAGATTTTTGTTAGGTTCCAGAAAGCATAAACCATCAACTTTTACATTAGCTAGTAGTAATACGGATTGCAAACGTAATACTGCTAGTAATAAAAACAATATGCTTCATAGTAAAAGTACTTATTTCTACCGATGGTTTAGTAGATCTCTGGACTTAGTAGTGAGTGGCCTTTCTACTAAGAAAACTAACAAGATTAGTAAAACTAGCAAGGCTAGTTATCTCGTTCCAGCTGTCTGTGGCGCAGCTCTCTTGGGTGCTTTTTGCGTAATTGTGAACCCAGCAGCGAGTAAAGTGGAGGCAGCCTATGCTGCTGGCGAAAGTGATAAATGTAAGACTACAGCGGACGACAATGGCGTTTGTGCTATGGAACTAGGTATCTTCATGAATGGCACGGACAGTGCCTTTAATGAACTACCAGCTACAGAACTTAGCACTGATAGTGTAGTACATAGAGACTATAGCTTCTCCATTAGAGCAGTAGATACTAAAGATGGGTATGATCTATATGCTGGAGTAGTGAATACAGGATCTTTTGGTAATAGTCTAGTCAATGCTGATTATCCTACAGAAGAACATATGATTAAAGCTCTAAGTGGAGAGAATGTGGCATATAGTAATATAAGCAATAATGAATGGGGGTATGCTCTCACTTCTACTAACCAGACTGCAGAAGAACTTAGCTACAATGCTCTACCAGTAGCCACTATCACAAATGAGGATAATACTACTACTCTTACTAATGGTAAACTTCTGGTGCATGGTGAGGATACGGGTTATGATCCTAGTCAACCTGTAGGAGAAGATAAACATACTGACCAAGACTACAAGCTCTACTTTGCCGCTAAAGCTAGCCCCGAGTCTCCTTCTGGACACTATAGAACACAGGTGATGTTGAGTTTGGTGGCGAATCCGAAGCTTGTGGCTAGTAGTATGCAAAACTTTGCAGCGATGGGAGCTTGTAGCTCAAAAGAAACCAACCAGCAGTTCCAACTCGTAGATGACCGCACGAAGAGCGGTCTCGGGAAGACGACTTATTGGGTGGCTAAGCTCAAAGATGGTAAATGTTGGATGACACAGAACTTAGATTTGGCGCTTACGCAAGGTGCTGTTCTAAAACCAGATGATACGGATGTCGCTGCAAATTACACAATATCAAACCTTGGTGATTATAAAGACCCAGGCATGGTGAGTTATAAAGCTAGTGCTGCGGTGAATAATTACGCTAGCTCGAGTTGTGGTGATCCGGCGACAACTGACTGCGCTGCTTATTTCGAGAAGTTTTCGGGAGATGTCAATGGGTCCAGTGAAGCACACTATCTTATTGGCAACTACTACCCATGGACTATAGCTATGGCTGGGCAAACTACAGAAAACTCCGGCAGTATTTGCCCGAAAGGTTGGAAGCTACCCACTAGAACAGAATACGAGGCGTTGATCAATGGCGTAGCTAATACTAACGCAACCACTGATACCATTCGCACATCTCCTTATTATTTTGTCCCTGCGGGGTATACTTTTTTCTCTAGCTACTACAGTGGTAGTGTAGTTGGCGGCAATGGGTATTACTGGACAGCGACTATTTATCCTGGTAATTCCAACCTTTCATATTTTCTGCATTTTTATTCAAATAAGTTATACGTAAGTGATATGAATATCGGCAATTCTGGCGGTTTTTCTGTTCGTTGCGTGATGAGATAAATGCACCGATAATCAGAAACCCCCGGCTTTGCAGTCGGGGGTTTGGTGCGGGATAAGGAGCGGGACAAGGGCAACCGTCAGCAGGCGGGAGGCGGGCAGAAGCAAGCGAGGAGCTGTCAGTAAATGAGGCTAATTATCAGCAAGTGAGATAGCTACTACGGGAGGCAATGACGCGCTCGACGTCGCTTCTATTGAGCTTGAGACGGCGGAGGAGGACTTCTGCGATGAAGGCTTGCGGGTAATAGATACTGATGGGCCAATTACGGAAAATCTCGGAGAGGGTGATCCAGTTCGGCACGAACGCAGCATCGTCGATATAGGCGCTGATATACTGCCTGCCGTCGACCGAAAACTCTGTCATGATATCCCTGATGCAGGATTCCCAGAGCCGGCCAAGAACGAACTGGCAGCCGGGACCTTGGACATAGCTGAGGTCGTAATGTTGCTTGCGGGCGCGATCGAGGCGCTGGCTGTGGGTGGTAGCATTATGCGTGCGGAGCTCCTTGGGAAAGTCGAGCAGCCACGGGATACAGTCGACACTACGAGCGGGCAGCCCCATGCGGGCGGCCCAGGGCATGCGCAGCTCGTCATTAAGCATGTACATACAGCCGGGCATGACATTTTGGGTGGAGACGACCCTCTTGCCGTCGCGGTAGACAGAGGTTCGGCCATCAGTGATCTCGTACTCGATGGTGGCAGGCGTCGCCTCTCCGAACGGAAGTCGGAGCGGCGGATGTCGAGGGATGTCGTTGCCGTCGCAATAGAAGCGCCAGTAGCTCATTTCACCTTTCCCTACTACCCAGCGCACCAACTGGGGTTCGTTCCCTGCGGTAAACAGGGCGTACGATATAATATGAGGTGCGTAAGCGGGGGCTTATTATTTATAATGTATCATTATAATTAGTTTTTGTCAAATATTCCCTCCTGACAGTATTCTTGAATGCTGAATCGTGATGGAGGGTATGGGAATGCCCCCTACTTGCGTAGGGGCATAACCGCTTTAGGACATGCCGATCAAAGTTTGGCCTTTGCCAGCGCTTCGGCGAACCGCGCACTGTTGAACTCGTGCAGGTCAGCTTTGGAGCAACGCAACCAGACTTTTAGGTAGTCAGGATGCTCCTTCAGATAGGCAAATTCCCATTCCAGCAGAATCTCCGGACGGGACGTGCCAAAACCAGCACCGCAGCCGTCGCAGTAATCGCCGGTATGGTAGGGGGTGTCCGAACACGCCGATACGCACCCGTCGTGGTGGCGATAGCCGTTGATGACCGTGCCGTGAACGAAGATGCTGACTTTGTCGGGGATAACTCCCTCAAAATCACCAGTGAGAAACATGACGCGGTCGTTGATGTTGAACCAATCATGCGGGCGGTGAGAGGCAAAATACGGTTTTTCCTCCGCCTTGCTCATCAGCCCGGCGAGATAGCTCGCATAGGCGGCCGCCTGCTGTTTCCTCGCAACAAGGTTGGCCTTACGGGCTTTGAGGTGCTCCACGCAGGTATCCAGCAGCTCCTGTGTGCCATTGGCAAGAGCACAGGGAGTATTGAAACGGAAAGTTTCGTTGCCACCCCAGGTCTCGCCGTTGCCGAGCTGACGCGGAATGAGCGGGCAATAGGTGGTGATATGATAGCCGTGACGGCAAGTGCCGCCGCCACAGTGCTCACACCAGCCACAGACGTTGAACGTCGTTGCGCCGGGCTCACGGTTGATAGACGCGGCGTCCAGAGGCTCGGGATCATTGCCCCAACTGTCCTCCAGTACACCGATGCGCGGGAAGTCAGGGTTCTCGTACTTGGCCGCCATGGCCTTGATGTCGTCGGGCGTTTTGCCGGTGAGCAGGTCGATGTCGGCTTGCGCCGCTTTCACCTGCTTGGCCAGGCTGCGCTCCTCGCTCCGCCAATACTGCTTCAGGTATTCGATGTTCTTGCTGCCGGTAAAAATGAGGTCGGCCTCAGTCGGAACATAAATGCCATGCCAGTACTCGGGGATGAGGTCCTGCGGATTGATCGCGATGTTTTGATTTGCCATAACACAAATCTCCTTTCTTTTGATGGGGTTCATTTACGAACCTGACAACAATGAGATTTTTGCTGCTAGGCAGCATGCGACGCACAAGAGCTATGCGTCCTATGCTACCTGGCAGTAGGTTAGGCAAACAAAAGCGGTTTTAATTTGCTAGACCTCTAAAAGTAGAGGGGTATTTTTCGTAAGAAAAATACCCTGTGTACACAGGGT
>CAZDQY010000003.1:0-84424 GCA_964508115.1 uncultured Candidatus Saccharibacteria bacterium | reverse complement strand
GGGTATTTTTCGTAAGAAAAATACCCTGTGTACACAGGGTCGAACCTATGCCACAATCTTTGGGTATGTAGATTTCTGATCTACATGCTTCCATTGTAGCACAGATACTCTATTTTGTCAATAGTTTTTATGTTTATTTTAAAGGAAATACGGGGCGTAGAAGTTTCGAGCTTGAAATACCGCTTTAACCTCTTAGCCATTGTCAAGATGCGGAAACCCCGCCTCTTCGAGAGGCGGGGTGCGGAGATTAGATGTCTATGGCGCTTAAACTGGGTCAGTCGTAGTTAATGGGGCGGGTCGAGCGGGTGGGGCTGATCAGCAACGCTGGGCTGGCTGGAGCCTAAAGGCTCTTCCGGAAAGTCTGTATAGCCACTGCTGAACTCCCCGCTGAGGCCATTATCGCTCTGCGGGAGCAGAGTGGGGACCGGCGGGGTGCGGTAGGGGTCGGCGATGGGCTTATTGCCGTTGCCGTCCTCGATGGTAGCAGTGGGTCGAGACGTGGTGGCGGGGTTCGCCGGACCGGGCTCATAGGGGCACGGGTCCTCCACGATGAGCTGGCCGCGAGCACTATCACTGAAACGATAGTAGTGGGCGGAGAAGTCACCGTCGATACAGTAGATCCCAGCCGTGTTGCTGCGTCTCCAGTGCTGTTCGGTAGCGCCGGTGTAGAACAACAGGCTCAAAGTGCCGGTGGCACGGTCGGGACGAATGATGTCGCTCCCGCTTGCGATACTGGGGTTACTGTAGCCGTGAATCAGCCGGAGGGTCTCCTTCGCACGGATGGAGACAGTACCGGCGTAGTGTATGCCATCGGCGGCATCCACTTCGACGTGGATGAGACCGATTTCCCCAACGTAGATATATTGAGGGTAGCTGACACGGATGAGGCTGATACCATCTTCGGTGAAGACGCTATCAGGAAAGCCTGCGAACTGGACGCTGAGAGCGGTGCCGCTGCCGATGTATTTGTCGGTGATGGCGGTGTCGCCTGAAGGAGCAGCGTAGTACAGAGTGGCTTGGACGGGAATTGTCTCGCTGGAGGCGGAAGATTCCACATGCGCATACCACGTTTCCATGTTGGTATCGATCTGCGCGAGGCCAGTAGAGTCCTGGGTGCAGACGCTCTCGGGGGCGGAAGTGGCGGGAGCATTGGCGGAGATCTTGTTCACGGCTTCCTGGGCTGCCGCCTGCGCCAGATGACGCATGTAGAGGTCTTGCACAGCCAGGGAGACCATAAGGACCAAGACGGCCGCTATGACCTTCAGGAGGACGGACAGACGACGGAGGTGAGTGTTCTGGATTTTCATGATCGTTCCCCTTTCTATATCAGAAAAAATGTGGAGTTGACTATCTAATCTGGTAGGAACTGGGGTAATACTTTAGTGATGAATTACCCTACCTCTCCATTGTAGCACAGATACTCTGTTTTGTCAATAGCGTTTATGCTTATTTTGAGGAAATGCAAGAAAATGGTAGGGCTCGAGGATAGAGTGGCGACTTAATGGTTGTTTAGGTGAGACCTGTAGTGAGCTAGTTGGGGATTGCTAGCTCAAGTGAGGACTCGGATGGCATCTTGAATGGAGCTTTAGGCGCTGGCGAAATGCGGAAACCCCGCCCTTATGAAGGGCGGGGTGCGGGGTGTGTCAAGGGGCGGGGGCGGCAGCTTCGAGAGCGGTCAGAAGCTGACGGAGGGCCTCGGTGTCTTCCTTACTGTCGCGGCTGAAAAAGAGCGGCACGCCCTGCTCGATATAGCTGAGATCGGGCGGAAGACGGAATCGCTTGGGGACAGTGAGCATGGCGCCCTCGACAACATGATGCCGGCAGACCCGGATGTGGCTCTTGGCGGCGCGACGGAGGAGGTCAAGGAAGTCGCAGTATTCCTGCTGTTCGTGGACGAGCGCGATGAGGCCGCGGACCTCTTGCTCAGTGTAGCTGTACCCCTGATAGACTTCGTAGCTCTGCTTCTGATGGGCGACAGTGATGACGTCGTCCTTGAGGGTGATGGCGACGGTGGGCGGGAGCTGGGTGAGAAGCCCAGTGAGTTCGTGATAGAGGGCGCGGTGTTTGTGGGCGAAATGCTGCTTAGGCGTCTTGGGCTTAGAAGCCATGTGGTTCACACTCCTAATGTTCATAGTTTCGGGGTCTTTGAGGGGGTTGAAGACTGCTGAGGTTTGAAATATGGATTTTGCAGTGGTTAGGAACAGAGATGACGCGAAAACTACTCTATTTTACCATTATACCACACTTTTAGTATTTTGTCCATAGTTTTTATGGATACCCCACAGGAGCGGGCTGAGAGGGGTAATTCCCTGCGGCGCTGAGGGCCAGGGATAGGAAAGGGATAATGGCGGTAGCTCAGTGCGGTTTTAGGGGTTTGAGGCAGAAAGATAGTAGAGGCAGCAGTCCTGAAGTGCTGAAAACTTAAGGTAGGAAAAGCCCCCGGCGGTAGGCCGAGGGCGATTCTCCTCTCTCAGATGGTTTTGATGTCGTAGGGACCGTCGTGGCGGTAGATGGCGGAGCCGAGGTAGCCACCGTAGCCGACATCTCCCTCAACATTGTAGGTACGGATGAGGCTGCAGAACTTGGGCGAAACGGTCTGCTCGGTGACGTGGATCAGCCGGCCGCTCGCAGTGGCGAAGACGATACTCTTGTCGGCAAGCTCGAGCGGGTCGGGCGGAACGCTGAGGTCGCGACCGACGATGAGGTAGGCGCGACGGAGGCGAAACTCTGGGGCGGAAGCGCCCAGCTCGCAGCGCAAGATGACGTCGCTGCCCATTTCCTCGAAATCGAGGATAGGGTCGAGCCCGCCGTCCTTGACAATGCAGCGGAGCAGGAGCAGAAACTCGCCGCAGACGACCTCGGGGTGGCCGATCAGGCGCCAGTTGCGGGCGTCGGTGATCCTGCCCTGCGCGGCGGAATCGTAGAACCACTCGACGACCTGCTCGTAAGTAGGCGGGCTACTGAGCTCGCCCAGCTCAGGCTGATCGAAAGAAATAGTGCGGTTCTCGTCATCGGTACGAAAGTTGCGTTTTGCCATGGTAATTCCCCCTTATTTTCTTCCTCCGAGAGAGGAGCACGAGCTATTCTCCGGCAATTTGGTGAATAGCTATCTGCTTATATTAGCATAGATTGGGCGGTTTGTCAACTGGGGCAGTGCTTCTCTGAAGCGGCTAGACTCTGCATTTTGATGGATTCTCTATATGATTGTTTACTAGGGCAAAGCCCCAGCTGACGCTGGGGCTTTTTGTACGGTTTAGGCGTACGTGGTCTGGATCATACTCAGGGAATCCTGCTGGTAGGTGGTCTTACGGATCTTCTCATCCGTCTCGATCTCCGTGAAACGGAGACGAAGCTTGGAGCTGCCGGGCTTATCCCAGTAGTAGCGGTTGACCATCTCGCCGGCACCGGGCCCACGCTCCAGATAGAGCTGGTAGGTGCCATCGACCATGATGTCGATCGCATACTTGCTGATGAGCTGGGCGGCGAGGTAATTGGCCTCAGCCTCGGTGGGGCGCCCGTAGCGCTCGTCGAACCAGCCATCCTCGTCGTCGGGGTAGTCCTCTGAAGTAAGGATGGCTTTCTCCTGCTCGGCGAGCTTCTGCGTGTGGTGCAGGACTTGGTCGCGGAGAATGCTGTCGTGGCGCGGCAGGAAGCGGAGGACGAGGGCGGCATAGAGAGGGTCGGTCCAGTAGTCCACGAGGACATAATCCTCGCCGTCGCCGCCCAGGGCGTCGCTTAGGCTGGGGTAGTTGATGTCATCCGCAGCCGGCGGCCGGAGAATGAAGGCCGTGGCGGAGTCGACGGCGAAATGGAGCTTGGCCACGGGGTCCATAGCCTCGAGATGGGCCAGCTCCGCCAGCACGAGCGAATCGACCGCGCCGTGAACTGGCTGGGCGGATAAACGCCTGTTGCAGTGGGCTTGGTGCTTGTCAATGGCGAGCTGGGCGCGCTCAAGGGCAGTCATATCTTCGTAGCGCATGAGGGTACCTCCTTATAAAATATGATCAGAAATGGGAAAAGTGCTATGAATAAGGGGAATCCTTATCTTTCTGTATTGTAGCATAGAGTAGGAGGATTGTCAAGAGAGGTGTATGCTGAAGGGGCTCTGTTCCATAAACACGTTTTTCTCGGGCCGCGTCCCTCGAACCCATCTTCGCTTACGCTCAGATTCTCGGGCGTCATTTCGAAAGAATGAGCAAAAAGCTCCTTCTTTATTCAATTCCTACGAGATTCGTTACGGGTCTCGGGCGCTCGTTCTCGGTCGTGACCTCCGAAGGCCCTTCGAAAAGGCGTTTATGGAGCAATGCCGCATTAAACCCCATATTGCATAAAGGCAGGGTATTACCAAAATAGCGCCACATCGGGGGGGCGATATGACGCTATTTTGGTGGCGGGAGTTGGATTTGAACCAACGACCTTTTGGTTATGAGCCAAACGAGCTACCAGGCTGCTCTATCCCGCGACGTAATTACATTATACCGCTTCTCGAATAAAAATCAAGGGTTTTTATGCTATTTTATGAAAAATTAGTGTAGGAAGGGTGAATGACAGGGGTGGTGAGAGCTTGACGGTGCGCTTGGCTTGACAAAATCCATAATGTGTGCTACAATTATTGTTGTAGGCTTAGCTTAGTACATTTCGGTTGGTAAAAGATCCCATTTTGGATAGGAATAAGGCTGTTGAGAGGGGTGGCGACGGCTTTAAACTATTCAAAATGGAGGAAGGAAAAATGGCTGACACGATTAAACTCGACAGCATTACCGGAGATGGGCTGCGTCTGACATACCGGAATCTGCATCAGGTAGAGATTGGCGCGGACTTCACGGAGCGCAAGCGGCGCATCGCTTTTGACGTGCTGGATGCCGTGGAAGGGGCCGGCGTCGGCGTCTACCTGGTGCGCGCTGATGACAACGTGTGGCTACAGCTGGTCTTTGACAATGGGCAGACGGAAGCGCACACCTTAACTTTGTCTTTCGCCGTGATTAACTCCACGGAGATTGACGTGCTCAAGTACATGGCTGGCTGCATGCAGATGTTGGCAGATAAACAGTAGCGAGGGCAAAGAGGGATAACTCGCCACCATGCACCTCTGAGCATGCGCGACTACATAGAGTAATACAAGCTTAATCTCACCTTTCCGCTAATTTAACCAACCCCCTAAAACTCCTCCGTATCACGCGGGGGAGTTTTTGACTTTCGACGGATTTAGCGCCAGCTATAGACGCTCTTAGGCTTTTACTGCGGGCTCCGATTCAGGATGAGGGGTGGGGCGGGAGGAAAAAATGAGATAAAGGAGGGGCGGCATGAGGTAGATCTGGAGGGCATTGGGGAGGCCGGAGAAGAAATTGAGCGTGATAAGGTAGGCGACGATGAGGGCGGCGAGCAACGGGAGGGCGGGGTGCTGCCAGAAGACGTTGACGGGGCGGAGGTCTGATTCCCCGCTGGTGAGCGCGAGGGGCTCGACTGCAAAGGCATTAGAACTGACCGACGTAACTGTAAGCGCAAATGGAGCAGAGACATCGGGGCTGGCGCGGCCGTCGAGGAATTTGCGCGAAAAGAGGCGCGGGAAAAGGGCGACGAGCAGCCCGAAAATTGCCAAGCCGACGCCGACGAGACCGGTTTCGAGGAGGAGGGAGAAACCTTGGTGCTGGACGATTTCTTTGGGGGAGTGGATGCCAGTGATGAACTCGTTGCGGTAGAGGGCGGTGCCGGCGCCACCGAGACCGACGCCGAAGAAGATGCTGGTAGGGGTGAGATGTCCAGTGGCGAGGCAGGGGTCGGAATGGAAGCATTTGAGGCCGATCGTGAAGCTAGACTCGGGATGACCAGGGGCGGAGAGCCAGGTATCGAAGGCAGCTTGATTCAGCTGGAGGCGGATATTAGTGGACTCGGGAACGTAGCCCTCAAAAACGACGTCTTCAGCGGTGCGCTCAGCGGAGGCGAGAGACTTGTCTTCATGATGCTCGAGCGCTTTATCCACAATAGTAGCGGCTTTTTCCACATCAGAGTCGAGTTTATCCACAGGTTTTGCACAGTTTGTCTGGCTGTTTTCCACAGATTCTCCAGAGTTTTCCACAGGATTTCCACAGGATTCCTGCTCGGGGCTAGACTGGGGGCGAAGATCAATCAAGCCAAGGGAGAGCTGATGGATGGATTTCGTGACGCCAGAGACGAACGTCTCGGCGGTGGGGCCGACGGCGGCAAAAGTGCCTTGGAGACCCAGCGACAAGAGGAAGCTAACAACGGGGATGGTGATGAGGCTCCAGCGGAACTGGTGACGCTTCAGGGCAAAAATGAACAGAACGAGGAGAGCGACGGCGTAGGCGTAGATAGCGCCGCGGGAAAAAGTGAAGAAAAGAGTCATAGAAAGAAAGCCGGCGAGGATGGTCATGCCGATGTCGCGCCATCTAGACCAGTCGATGCGAGGGAGATGTACCTTGCCATGGAAGAGCTTACGCTCGGCGGTAGATTCAAGATAATCAGCTTCGCCAAGCATGGATTTCGTGAACTTGCGGGAGCGGAAAACGACGAGGTAGAGCGCGGTGAGAGTGGGAGCGAGGAGAAGATTGCCCATGAACTGCGGCTCGATGGCAAAACCGGAGGGGTGCGGGAAGCCGAAGGAGCGATAGGTGCAACCGGCACAGAGGAGGGTGGTGTCGCGGGAGAGGCCGAGGGTATCCATGATACTCTGGGCGTAGCAGAATTTACAAACGAGGACGCTTGAGACGAAGAAGACGAGAAGGACATGAGTGCGGAGACGGCGCGGGGTGCTAACTTGAGGTAGGATGAAGAGCATGGCGAAGATAGCAAAGAAGAGGAGCCAGACGATGCCAGCGGTGAGGAGACCGCGAAGAGGGTTGGGCGACCAGAAGACGGAGATGGTAAGATAGAGCGGAAAAAGGGCGAGCAGGAAGAAACGGCGGTCGGAGATGCCGAAGAAGTTGTAGCCCCAAGGGCTGAGGGAGACGGATTGCGAAGCTGAGCCAGGCGAGGTGGTCTTGGACGATGAGCGTGCACCTCTGGCGGTTGGGCGGGAGGTTGCAAGCTTAGCGGAAGTGCCGCGGCGTGATTTTGATGAATTGGATATGATAACAGAGCGACGGTGGTGCCAGCCGAGAATGAGTATTAAGACAAAGGCGCCAAGGTCGAATAAAACTAGCCAAATGAGCGGGAGTGAGAGCTCAAAGTTCATAGAAGCGTCGCTACCGAAGCTGATGACGGGATGGTAGGAGAAAAAGAGGACGGTGGGGAGGGCGTAGATGAAAAGCCAGAGGAGCTTGGTGAGAAATTTCATAAATTAGAGCCTTTCTTGGGGTTAGATTTTTGACCGTGATGCCGTGGCGCTGTGGAGGCGCTTTTCTTCCCTTGGGTGCGGCGCTTCGGGCCGCTGGCGTGAGCGACGTGCGTTCGTTGCTTTTGCAAGCTCGTGGAATGATCCTGGACCGACGCGACAAGGGTTTCGATCTTCTGGCGAAAATGTTTAGTAGAAAACGGCTCAGCAGAGCGTGCGACGAGCTGGGGATCGAAAGCGGTGCGGTCGAACCGACGCAAAGCTTTGGCGAGAGAGGCAGTAGTCTGCTCGGAGAAGAGGATACCATTCACCCCGTCTTTGACAAAATCTTGGCTACCGCCTTCACGATAGGCAATAACAGGGCAGCCGGCGGCAAGAGCCTCCACGGCGGCGATACCAAAAGGCTCGAGACTGGGGAAAATATAGCCTTTAGCATAGCGGAGGAGAGCAGCGAGATCGGGGGCACTAAGCCAAGGGAGGAAGCGAATCAGAGGCGAGCCGGCGGCGAGGTGAACGAGATGGTCGTGCTCGGGGCCGCTGCCAACGACAAGGAGGGGCTGTTTCACTGCGAGGCAAGCGGAAATGGCGAGATCAATGCGCTTCCAAGTAGCTTGACGGCAAGCGATGATGAAGGGACGAGAGGTATCAGGTAGATTGGCAGGCGGCACTGCAGAGGTCTCATGAGGGGAGACGCTGCTTGACTTTTGCTTCACTGTGGAAAAGTCAGGGTTTTCTTGTGGAAAAGTGTCACCGTTCTTGTGGAAAAGGTGTGGAAAAGGTGTGGAAAAGGTGATAGTTTCGGTGGATTTCTCAGCAAAGCGGAACTCGTCGACTGCGACGGGGGGAGCAATGACGATTGATTCCCTGCCGTAATAGCGCTTGATCTGGTCGGCAGCGTATTTAGAGATGGTGATAAACTGATCTGGCTGCTGGGCGGCACGATAATCGGCTTCGCGCAGAGGCTTCACTAAGAGACGGAAGACGAAGCGCACGAGCGGATCGAGAACGCCAAAGCCGGGATTTTCGACGTATTTATCATACATTTGCCAATAATACTGGGTAGGAACGTGGCAATAACAGAGGTGAATGGCGGAATTCTGATGCAGCGAGGCCTGAGCGGCCGATACATCTTGACCTTTGCTACTATCTGTGGTATAATGAGAGGATGGGGCTACTTCTGTAGGCCTCTTTTTGGTCTTGACACTTTTCGCCTCGGCGCCGGTGACAGAGATGACGAGGTCGTAAGAGGTGAGGTCGAGGTGGCTAAAATAGAGCTGTCGGAGCGGGCCGAGAAATTTGCGCAAAGAACGGGGGAAAATTTGCAGCCAGCCGGTGCGGACATCAGCGTCCTCGAACCAGTCGATTCCCTTGCGGCTATACTGGGAGGTGTAGATCGGGGCGTCGGGATACATATGATGGAGCTCGAGGAGGACTTTTTCGGCGCCACCGGTAGTGGTGAGCCAGTCGCAGACAAGGGCGACACGAGGAGAAGGTTTACTGGACGCGGTAGGTCGGCTCATAAGCAGGAGCCTTTACGTGTGAGGATTAAAACGGGAATAGACATGCTATTTCGCACCCCTACAGAGTATAACAGCGCCGACGGTGCGGAAAATGATGCGAAGATCGAGCCAGACAGACCAGTTCTGGATGTAATAGAGATCGAGCGCGCGACGCTCTTCAAACGAAATGTCGCGGCGGCCGGAGACTTGGGCGAGACCGGTGAGGCCAGATTTGACAGAGAGGAGGAGCGAGCGGTCGCCGTAATGATGAAGCTCACCAGGGACGAGAGCGCGGGGACCGACGAGGGAGATGTCGCCCTTGACAACATTGAAAAGCTGCGGGAGCTCGTCGAGAGAGGTAGCGCGAAGGAACTTACCAAGCTTAGTAATGCGAGGGTCGTTTGGGATCATGTCGCCACCGGCGCGATATTTCTTAATCAAGCTAGGCTTGCCCATGATGGTGAAGGCTTCTTCGGGGGTGATGCCGCAGTACTCGGGCTTCATGGTGCGGAATTTGTAGATCTTGAACTTGCGATTATAGCGGGAGAGGCGGATGTCAGAGTAGACTGGAGAGGCCTTGGGGTCGGAAATCTTCTCGATAAGCCAGATAATGGCCATAGGGATGAGGGCGACGATGAGGGCGAGACCACCCAGGATGATGTCGCCACAACGCTTGACGAAGCGCGCACTGCCAGCGAGCGGAGTAATCTTGACGAGGATGGCGGGGGTGCTGCCGACGAGCTCAAGCTCGCCGAGCTGAGAGGTGAGGGCGGCGTTCGACGGGACAAAATAATAGAGGAGATGGCGTTCGACGGCTTGGCGATAAACGTACTCTGTACGACGATCATCGGTCTGGAAGATGACGTCGGGACGGGACTTGCGGAGGGCTTCTTTCAGGGAGGAGTATTGTTTACGACGGAGATCCTTCGGGATGAACTTCGCCCCAGCGACGATGCCAGCGAGACGGAAGCCAGATTCGGGGTAAGAAGCGATATAGTCGGCGAGATACTCGGTATTCTTACTATTGCCGACAATAACTACGCGTAGGGCGGCGCGGCGGCTACGTTTGAGCGCAAAATTGCGAATGCCACGGATAATACCACGGAAGATGCTGAGAAGGAGAAAACAAGAGACGACAGTATAGAGCGCCATGATGCGGACAGGAAAAAGGTCGAGATCGAAAAAGAAATCGCAGGTAATGATCGCCATCATGCCAACAACAGAGGCAAGGAAGAGCCGACCAACTTCGCGCCAACGGCTATTGCTGAGGAAGACGGACTTCTGATAGAGGCCGAAGGCGGCTAGAATGATGAGATAAATCGGCACCATGAGGAGCATGGAGAGGACAAATTGCCATGGGTTGGCGTCGAAATAGAAGGGGCGCTGGTCGAGGTGGGTACGCACAAGGTAGCCGACGAGAAAAGACAGCAAAATAGCACAGGCGTCGCCAAAGACCAAAAACGCATGGAAGATTAACCCGGAATCTCGTTTCATAATATGAATTATAGCATAATCATCTGATAAGATAAAGTGGAAGCGAGATAGGATGAGGCTTGGCCGTGAAAGACTAACCTCGCTATTTTTTCTCTGGGCGCGTCCACGACGCCCGCCGTTGCGGGGTCGTGGCGCTCGTCCTCGCCGTAGCTCCGGATCCCATCGAAAAGATAGCAAGGTTAGTCTTTAGCACCCCTGATGTGTTGCGGATACAAAAATTCCCTGCTAAACGCAGGGTGAGCTATCGACAAGAGGAGAGCCATCAGGGACAGTGAAAGTAGAAATCGAAAAATTTAGTAAAATAAAAAAACATCTAGTAAAACTTTTATTTTTGCTTCATAGTAAAAGTACTTATTTCTATCGATGGTTTATTAAATCGGCTAAGTTAATCAAAATGCTTTCGTGAGCATGATGACTCTCCTTTTGGCGACAAATGCGGCAAAATTGTCATCAATCTATTTTATTATAGCATATGTTTTTGCGTTTGGAAGGAATTTTCTTATTTTTAAATTGTAGCTTTGGATAGTGCCATATTCGTGGGAGTGCACCGCAAAGCATAGACTGGTTTGGCACTTCTTGTCAAATCTCCTAAGGCAGCAGGGGTGTTTTAGGCTTTTGCAAGGGTTTTGTGGTAAGATGGTAACAAGATGAAGAACGCAAAGATTTTAGTCACAGGGGGGACGGGGTATATCGGGTCGCATACGGCGGTGGAACTGTTGCAGGCGGGATATGAGGTGGAGATTCTCGATAACCTCTATAATAGTAAGGTAGAGGTGCTGGATAGGATCAAAGAGTTGACCGGCAAACGGCCGAAATTCCATGAGGTAGACCTGCGCGACGCGGAGGCACTGGCGGAAGTGTTCGAGGATGGCGGATATGATGCGGTGATACATTTCGCAGGGCTGAAGGCAGTGGGCGAATCAGTCGAGCAGCCGCTTAGATACTACGAGAATAACGTTGGTGGGACGATCAACCTATTGGAGTGTATGCAAGAATATGGGGTGAAGAAGATTGTGTTCTCGTCGTCGGCGACGGTGTACGGGGTGCAGGATTCGCCGAAATATGTCGAGACAATGCAGACGGGGCCGAACATTTCTAGTCCGTACGGCAAGACGAAGTATATGATCGAGGAGATCCTGAAAGATACGGCAACGGCCGACCCGAGCTTCGAAGTGACGATCCTGAGGTATTTCAACCCGGTAGGGGCGCACTCGTCGGGGCTACTCGGCGAAGACCCGAACGATAAGCCGAACAACCTGATGCCGTTCATTATGAAAGTGGCGACGGGGGCGATAGAACAGCTCTCGATCTATGGCGACGACTATCCGACGCCGGACGGAAGCTGCCTCAGAGATTACATTCATGTGATGGACCTCGCGAAGGGACATCTAGCGGCGCTGGAGCATATGGCACCAGGGGTACAGATCTATAATCTTGGCTCGGGCGAGACGGAGTCGGTGTTCGGGATGGTGGCGGCGTTCGACCGGGCGAGTGGGTGGAAGCTTCCCTGCCAAGTAGTGGGGCGGCGAGCAGGAGACCTGGCGGAATTCTACGCGGACCCATCGCTGGCACGCGAGAGACTAGGCTGGCAGACGGAACTTTCGATCGACGACGCAATGCGAGATACTCTGAAGTTCTTGGAGCATGAGGGGCTGAAGCTGAGATAAGGGTTCTTCAAGCAGGTGGGACTCGTAGTGTTTACGGATGAGTTTGGAGCTTTCTGAGGAGGGCTGGGGGCTTTATTAACAAAAATCTTGCGGACCTACCTCTGTAAAATACGGGTCGAACTTGTACTGTGCTACAAGTTGGAGTGGAAGATGCTGATCTTAGAACCGTGCAATCTGGACTTTGTTAAGCACTGGGGTTTTACTATTCAATCTATTTTTGCTACACTTGATACAGAGCGGAAACGCTTGCAGGAAGTTAGAGAGATCGATAAGGGTCGAATAACTATTGTTTAGAAGAGGAGATACGCGAGTATGAAGAAGGCGAAAAAGCTTACTTTGGAGCTTCGTCACGACGAATCTGAAGAAGTAAAAGTGACTCTTAGCGTGAAGCCAAAGAGCCACTAAAACCATTTATACTTCTATCTTACCACTGATAAATGAATAATGCAAGGTTTTCCGCTCTTTTTTGGTCTTGGCGCGCGGAAGATCCGGGTCTAGCGGGAAGGTTAATTGCACGCCGATAGAGGCACTAATGACGAGAAACGCAATAAGTTTAGGAATTTGGCAAAAAAGTGGTAAAAAGTGTTGACTTTTGTGGCCATGCGTGATATAATGTAATTACGCTTGTGAGAGGAGAAATCCCCGCTCAGGCGTTTGGACATTACGGTGATGCAGGGGGACGCCTCAGCATTGCTATGGCGTCTCTGACGAGAGTGCGCTAGTGATGTTCGTTTCTATATGCGGAACTGCAATATTTGCAGATTCTGCGAAAGCGATCACCCCCAGCGATACTGAAGGTCCCGGAACGGGAACCCCATCCGCCGAGAAGTGCGGAGGGTATGGTTTGCCCTTAGGCGAGTACCTAAGGGAGTTATCCCAGCATGGAAGCCCCAATAATGTATGGCCGCAAAAAGAAGCGGTCGGCGCGGTTGCAATAGTTTGCATGGTTCCCCCCAAAGAAAGACTGTGAGGCACGCGTCTACAAGTCAGTAAAGCAATCTCAAACCCTCTCTATGGACTACGAACCCCTTGTGGCCGGAAGATCCGGCAGAGCTCGGCCGAGCTTATGAAAAGCGTCAAGAGTACGCGAAGATTCAACAAGAGCAAAGCCCCAGCGTTTTGGCACGCCGCTCAGCGGCAACCACCATGAAGGATTTCCCCTCTCTTTTTCAACAGTAGCATCACCCCCAGAAACCCCCTCCCGACTACGGGAGGGGGTATTCTTATTTTCTGCTAGAGCGAGTCTTAGAGTGCGTCTAACAGCCCTTGGTTCGAGACTGAGCGTCATCTAGGAAAGAGCTCTCTAATGCATACTTTTCAGTTTTGTGTGATAAATACTCTTTCTTGAGGCGCGCCTGGCAGTTATGTATGAGGCTTGCTTTTGCCGATCTCGGGGTCGAGGTGGACAGCCTGTAAAAAGTTTTCGCATACTTATAGCTTTTTTTGATGAACTTTCGGGAGACGCACTCGTCCAACGCGACTAAAGTCGCTACCAGCTGGGCGTCGCCTCGCAAAAGAAAACTTGTTTTCTTTTGACTCGGTTCCTACGGCTGGACGCTCGTAAGCTCCGGATGCTCCCGAGAAGTTGCCAAAAGAAGCTAGGCTCGACTAGTTGCCGGGGACGACGCAGCGGACAGTTTTGCCAGAATATCCGTAAATATAGCCGAAGTTATTGCTGCTGCCTGATGGTTTGAACTCGCCTGATCTAAACACGAAAGCATACGCATAGTCATTCGTATCTTTCCTGTCCGTTTTAATCACATATACACCGTCAGCGCTCGAGTTCTCTACCCCTCCTGAATCCTCAAAGTACCCTCCTGGTACAAAATAGAACGGGGCATATTTGATTTTTTGCTTATAGTTAGAGTCTGTCATATTCTCCGCTGTAAATAATTCCGCATATGAGCTGGTGCTATTTTTGTTGGGTAGTTTCCAATTCTTTGGACAAATACTGCTCGAAGCTGGCTGATCAACATTGGTGCCTATACCTACCGTTGCCGCAGAATAGCTGTAGTAATTACCTACTAAGTAGTGAGCATCATATGTATGTTCATCTTTGTTGACAATCTGGCTCGATGTTCCCGCAGGAATCCCAATGTCTACGCTCCATTCTCTACTATTTAGCTCTAGCCATTGACTGCATGATGCGCTATTGAGATACTGACACTCAGCCCAATCTGACGGTTTCGTATATATCCACATACCAGGGTCAAACGACTGAACGGTAAAATTCTTTGATTGCCATAACTTTTTGTAGTCTTCTTTGGTTGTCAGAGTATTTACGCCTGGGTCCCAGTTTTCGGTCACATCGCTGTCTTCTGGAGTTAATGGTCTGCCGGCAACTAAGTCAAGATCTAGATTTTGTGTCATCCAGCAGTTGCCGTCAGCAAGCTTGGCTACCCAATAAACTCTGGTTGAGCCGTCGGCGTTTTTGCGGGTATCCTCTAGACGACCAGTGGTGCCAGCGGAAACTTTATGCTTGCAGATTTCGGGCGTGAACTCTTGCATGGTTTGGACGCCGCCAAAGCCCTCTACGATTTCCTTAGATTCCGCAACTACGGAAATTAAAGCTTGGCTATAATAATGATCTGCAGGGCGGGTGTCGCCCATGATGCGTGCAGCAAAGACAATTTTGAACTCCCTCGACTCTGTATCATTCAGATTGTAGTCGGTGCTGTATTGTGGGTTAACCTTAGTTCCGTGCGCAGGAAGGGTGCTGTAAGCCATAGCACTATCTTCCACTGTAGTGTCCGTAGAAAAAGCGTATCCCCAAGTGTTCTCGCCAAAATTGTCTGGGGCGATGTTGCTACCTACGCCATTTATTATCCCGTGATAGGTAGTGCCAACTAGTTCTTCTGTGTGGCCTTCGGCAGCAGTGATATACATATCATATTTGTAAATGTTAGTAGTGTTCACCGCAAATACGTTCGGGATGTAGGACACATATCCTGGCTCTACTGTGGTCGATGTATTGGGCTGTGTATTGTTGTTGAAACTAAAAGAAATACTAGATCCTGTCGTGGCCGGGCCAGATTCACCAGCAGCATACACTTCCTGTGCTTTAGCGGCGGGGTTTAGGAAAAGGCCTGTCCCCACCAGGAGGGTTAGCGCACAGGCTATTGGGGCGATAGAGATGTATCGAGAAGACCATCGGTAGAAATAAGTACTTTTACTATGAAGCATATTGTTATTAGTAGTAATATGGTTGCAATCCGTAAGACTACTAGATGTAAAAGTTGATGGTTTTCTTTTACCGGAACAAAAAGGTATTATTCCGGCCAATAATTTGTGACGCATTTTGGCCCTCCTTTTGGGTTTGGTTTAAAGCAATCGGAGTGTCAATTCATACCTATGGAAAGGCCACTAACCATACATACAAAAATGGCACCACGAGGGTGTTAATAGACTCATCTTGAAGCTTTGATACTCGCAGAATTGTCGGCCTCATGGTGCCGTTTCTTTTTACGAATACCAAAACTTATATTAAAAGCTTTGAACCTATGATGAATCTATTAACACCTTTATTGTACCATAAAGGGTTTGGTTTTGGCAAGACTTGAAATATATCGCATAGTGTGTTATAATGCGGGGTTAAATTTAGTCTTATTGGCTTTATTAAGCGCATGTGAGGCGAATTTGCCCCTGTGAAATGCAGGGTGGACTTGTACTGTGCTACAAGTTCGATTTGTGAAGCTTATTTGGCGCGGAGTCTTGATGCTATTTTTCTTGGCGTCGAGACTTTTTGATGCTAATGCTTCTGGCGTTTGGCGGCGTAGCGCTGCCAGGCGAAGCGGAAGAAAGATTTGCCGAGGAGGAGCGAATACATGGCGAGGCGGTCGCGGCGGGAGGCGAGAGGGTTCTTCAGGATGTAATTCTTGTGCTTGCGGAGGTATTTGATGACGTTTTGCTCGACGTGGCGGAGAGATTTCTGGTCAACGGCGGGCAGTGCGGTTTGCTGGCGAGTGGAAGGGTCGAGCGAAGTAGTATCCGGCTCGGCGGGAGCGGACTGGTCGAGGAGGACGATCTGGCGCAGGATGCTGAAGCGGGCGTGCATGCGGCGTTTCTCGACGAGGTGGCGGAGCTCGGCGTGGTCGACGGTAGGGTTGGTCTTTCCCCACTCGAGGAGGTCGTCGCACATCTGGTCGGTGAGATCGATGAGGTCGAGCTTCTTGAGATTGAAGCTGCGCTTGGTGATGGAGCCAGGGGTCTGGTAATAATTGTACCCCGGGAAGCTGGTGACGGCGATGCGGTCGCACTGGAGGACGAGCTTGTAAGTAGTGCCGACGTCCTCGTAGAAGCGGTGCTCGGGATATTTAACGAGGTCGAAGAGCTCGCGAGCGTAGAGTTTGCCCCAGGCGGACATAGAAAAGCCTTCTTCGCAGAGCATGGCACGAAGGCAGGCTTGGGTAGAGAGGACCTGCTCGGTGGGGGCTTCGGGGCGGAGCGTGATGGGCTGTTCGTCGGGGCCGACCTCGGTGAAACTACAGATAGACAGCTTAGTCTTGTTCTCGTAGCAGAGGCGATGCAGGATGTCGATCATGTCGGGGCGAATGGTGTCGTCGGAGTCGACGAAGGTGATCCATTTGCCGGTGGCGAGCTTGATACCGGTATTGCGGGCGCCGGAGAGGCCTTGGTTCGCTTGATGGACGACCTTGATACGGCGGTCTTGCTTGGCGAAGACATCGCAAAAGGTGCCACTCATGTCGGTGGAGCCGTCGTCGACGAGGATAATCTCGAGATTGGGGTAGATTTGCTTGCGAATGGACTCGACGCAGCGCTCGAGAATCTTGGCGACATTGTAGACCGGGACAATGACGGAGATGACTGGGAGATATTTGTTGCTGCCCACGCTTGTGCTACTCATTAGAATCTCGCTCTAATTTCTTCAAATTTGGCAAGGGCGGCAGCGATGGTCTTGTCCATGTCGTAGTAAGCATATTCGCCAAGACGGCCGCCGAAAATGACGTTCGGCTCCGTGGCGGCGAGGGCGCGGTACTGCTCGAGGAGGGCGCGGTCGGTGGGAGTATTGACGGGGTAGTAGGGCTCGTCGTCGCGGGTCCAGGTTTTGCTGTACTCACGGACGATGACGGTCTGGCCGGAACCTTCGGCGTAGGCAGTATCAGCGAAGGCAGGAGCGTGCGTACGCTCAGGGTGGAAATGTTTGAACTCATGAATACGGGTGTACCTTGGCTCGAGATCGGCGTAGTTCATGACGGGGCAGCCTTGGAAATCGTCAACAGCGAGGACTTCTTTCTGGAGGTCGAGACTGCGCCACTTAAGCTCGCCGAAACGATAATCGTAGAAACGGTCGATGGGGCCGGTGTAGATAGTCAGAACATTGTCGGAGTGGGTAAGGGCCTGGAGCTCGGTGTCAGCGAAATAATCTACGCCGAGGCGGACTTCGAGCAGATCGCCACAGGCAGCAACCATATGGTCGAACCAGGCAGCGTAGCCGTCGGTGGGCAAGCCTTCGTGAGCATCGTTAAAGTAGCGGTTGTCGTAGTTATAGCGGACGGGAAGGCGTTTAATAATGTCAGGGGAAAGCTCTTCAGCAGGAGTCTGCCACTGCTTCGCGGTGTAATTCTTGATGAAGGCCTCGAACAGAGGCTGCCCGATGAGAGAGACGCCTTGCTCGGCGAGATTGGTAGGGTGGGCGGGGGCAGATTTTGCCTGATCGGCGATGAGAGCCTTGGCCTCGGCGGGAGTGTAGGCGGCATGGAAAAATTGATTGATAGTGCCAAGGTTGATCGGCATAGGGTAGACTTCTTGATGATGAGTAATGTAAACTTTGTGGACGTAAGAGGTGAAGCTGGTGAATTGATTGACATAGTCCCATACCGGCTCGAGGGAGGTATGGAAGAGATGGGCGCCGTACTTATGGCATTCGATGCCAGTGGTCTCGTCGAACTCGGAGTAGCAGTTGCCACCGAGATGGGTACGCTTATCAACAAGGAGGACGCGCTTACCAAGCTGAGTAGTAAGGCGTTCGGCCATGGTGAGTCCGAAAAGCCCCGCGCCGACGATGAGGACGTCGGGCTGAGTGCTGGACTGTTGACTCCTCTCGCGGGTGGTAGTTTTGGCTGAATGGCTAGACATATTTTCTCCTTTTATCCCCATAGGCTTTCGTAAGCTTTAGCAACGTCTTCGGGATGGCCTTCGGCGGCGATTTTGCCATCTTCGATGAGGATGGCGCGGTCGCAGAACTTGCGGACGCTCCCCATATCGTGAGTGACGAGGATAACGGTCTGCTCACCGTGGAGACTGGCAAAGTAATCATTACACTTCTGCTGGAACTCGGCGTCGCCTACGGCGAGAACTTCGTCGAGAATGAGCACGTCACCTTTGGCGCGGATGGCGATCGAGAAAGCAAGACGGACTTGCATGCCAGAGGAATAATTCTTGAGCTTGGCGTCCATGAACTGTTCTAGCTCGGCGAAGCGGACGATCTCGTCGTACATGTCGTCCATTTCTTTACGCGAGAAGCCGAGGAGGGCGCCGTTTAGATAGACGTTCTCGCGGCCAGTGAGCTCGGGGTTAAATCCGACACCCAGCTCGATAAACGGGACGAGGACGCCATTCACCTCGATGTTTCCCTGTTCGGGATAATAAATCTGAGCGAGGAGCTTAAGTAAGGTGGACTTACCGGAGCCGTTGCGGCCGACGATGCCAATGAACTCACCTTGGTGAACTTCGAAGCTGATGCCTTTGAGGACTTGGTGCTCGGTGTAGCCCTTGATGCCCTTGAGGGCGTTGAAGATGGCTTGCTTGAGGCCGGCGGCGCGCTCAGTAGGGAGACGGAAAGTTTTATAGATATCGCTGACCTTGATCATGACAGAGGTGTCGGGGATTTCCACAGGACGGGGCTGGTTTTGCACAGATTTGGCGGATTTTTCCACTTTTGGATGAGAGTTTTCCACCTTCTTGGCGGTTTTATCCACTGGAGATTGGGAGTTATCCACAGGTTTTGCACAAGCGGTCGTGGAGTTTTGCACAGGTTTATGAGAGTTTTCCACAGGGTGGGTGGATTTAGCAGGATTCTTAGACATTTAGACCTCCTCCGCGAAGCGTTTAGAGCGTTTCCGGAAGAAAAGAGCGGCAAGCAAGAGGACGAGGACGACAATGAAGATCGGCATGAGACAGAGCGGCCAGTCAACGATATCCCAAGTGGTGATAGTGGCGGTAGTGATGAGGTTGTAGCGAACGTCTTGAATAACCTGAGCAATGGGGTTGATCAGGATAATGTTAGCAGCGAAGAGACCGAGAGAGCCGCGCTGTAAGATCATGGAGATCGGATAGATGATCGGGACGGCGTAGAAGAGAGCTTGGGTGAGGACGTCCCAGATAGAGGTGATATCACGATATTTGACATTGATAGCGCCGAGTAAGAAAGAGATACCGAGGGCGAAAGCGTAAAGCTCGAGAATGAGCGGGACGACCATGAGCCAAGAGAGGCTAGGCACGACGCCATTGATGAGCGCGAAGATAATAATAACACCAAGATTGATGCTGAGGTTAATGAGGGCAGTGACGGTAGCAGAAACGACGACGATATACTTCGGGAAGCTGATCTTGCGCATGAGGTCGCCACGCTGGACGATGGCCTGGATGCCTTGGCCGGTACATTCGGTGAAGAAATTCCAGAGGACGGTACCGGTCATGAGATAGACGGGATAGTGCGGGATGTCGCCGCCCATCTGTAAGAGCTTGGCGAAGACGATGTACAAAATCGCGAACATCAAAAGCGGTCTGAGCACAGCCCAGAGATAGCCGAGCACCGAACCTTGGTAGCGCAGCTTGAAGTCCGTCTTGACTAATTCTCCCAGCAAGATACGGTTCTTGCGACAGAGTACGTTTGGAATACGACTCATATATATTATATATTACCACAGCTTGACAAATATGTCTAATGTGGCTGGACGGTGGATTTGTTTTTGCTATACAATCTCTAGCGGTGCTTGAGGAGGAGGCGGAGGCGAAGGATAAGGTAGGCGATCCGAGGATGTTTGATAATGGTCTGCAGGGCGAGCCAATCTTTATGGCTGAACTGGTCTTTCTGGAGCAAACCTTCGTCGTTCGCGGAGAGTAGTTCCCCGCGCCAGGTCTCGTAGAACTCTTTGGCGAGCTTACGGTCGAGGCGCTGGAAGTTCCAGTGATAGTTGCGGAATTTGGCGGCGTTCATGGTCTCGCCGAACTTGGGAAAAAGACCGCGTTCGCAGAGAAAAGTCTCGATCTCAGCGTATTCGTCGACGACGCAGTTGACTTTGCCGGGGTTATTGATGGAAGAGTTCTCGTTGTCGACACGGTAGTGGACGAAGGCGTCAGGCAAGAGGACAGCTTTCTCGGCAAGCGTCCAGACTTTGAAGCTGAAGCTGAGGTCTTGGTAAGAGGCTCCCGGGGTGGGGAGAAAATTGATACGATTGTCGAGGAGAAAGTCGCGACGATAAATCGCCGACCAGATAGCAGGCATGAATTGGAAGACGTGGCGGTCTTTCGCGGGGGTGATAACGGCTTTCTCGGTAATCTCGGCGACGGGGGTATTTTCGATGGCGCCGGTCTTAGGGTTGGTCCTAGTGCGGTAGAAATTAGTCTTCACGACATCGGCGTGGTGCTTGACGGCGGTCTGATACATGGTCGCGAAGCCATGCTCATCAATCCAGTCGTCTGGCTCGAGGATGCCGATATAGTCGCCGTGGGCGCGCTTCAAAGCTTTGTTCATACTGTCGCCGTAGCCGGTATTCTCCTTATCGATAATAGAGATACGAGAATCTTTCTTTGCGAAGCGCTGGAGGATAGCGAGAGAGCCATCGGTGGAGCCATCATTGATACAAATAATCTCGATGTCGTCGAGGCTCTGGTCGATGAGGCTAGAAAGACACTGGGCGAGATATTTCTCGACGTTGTAGATTGGAACGAGGACGGATAATTGAACCTTCATAATCTTATTATAGCATAAATAGGGAGTAGTCTTGCTACACAAATACGATTTTCTAGAGACGGTTGGTGGGCTTGCGATATTAAGAAATTACTTTATAATATAGTTATGAAATCGGAAACGCCGGCGGAGCCGAAGCAAGATGCAATAGATAAGCTAGTGGCTTGGGGCTGTGGGCTGCTGCACCTGACGAAATACCAGAAGATATTGACACAGCTTGCAAAGTTCGTGATCGTGGGGGTGGCTACGACATTGATCGACTGGGCGATTTATTACGTACTGTGCTATATAGTACAGATGAACCCGCTCGTAGCGCAGCTGTTCTCGTTCACGATATCGACAATCGCAAGCTTCTATATGAACACGCTGTGGGTGTTCGATACGACGAAAGGCAAGACGAAACAGAGGCTAATTATCGAGTTCTTCTTCTTTAGCGGGTGTGCGCTGGGGATCTCCACGCTGCTGCTCTGGCTGTTTATCTACAAGTGCGGACTGAATGACATGTTGGCAAAGATCGCGACGACAGCGATTACAATGGTGTTTAACTATGTGACGCGGAAGATGTTCCTGGAGGATAGGAAGAAAAAGCGGTAGGTGTGCTATAATAGGTTTATGTCAGAGAAGTCAAAGATTAAGATTTATATTTCTAGCCATAAACCAACGGATTACGTACACAATGAGATTTTTGTGCCGATACAGGTGGGCTGCGCGCTGAAAGATATGCGGCTGCCAGGGTTCATCTATGATAACGACGGTGGTGATAACATTTCCGAGAAAAACCCACGCTATTGCGAGCTGACAGCTCAATACTGGGCATGGAAAAACGCTGACGCTGACTATGTGGGGTTCTTCCACTATCGAAGGTATCTGGCGTTTAGTGAAGGGCGGAGCTTCAAGACTGATGCTTGGGGCAATGTGGTGGACACAGTGATTGACGAGGCGGCAATCCAAAAATACGGTTTGACCGAGGAAGAAATCCGCAAGACGTTAGACGAATGCGACATTGTGGTGCCACAAGCGGTGGATGTACGGCATTTGCCAATCGTAGCACAAAACGTACGGAAGCAGTACCTAAGCTCGGGCTATTTGCACGAGAAAGATCTTGACATCATGATGCAAGTACTGAAAGAAAAGTCGCCCGAGTTCGTAGAAACAGCGGAAGAATATCTAGCGCAGGCGAAGAGTAGGTTCTGCAATATGTTCGTCATGAAGAAAGAAATCTTCGATGAGTATTCGAAGTGGCTGTTCGAGATACTAGACGAATGTGATAAGCGAATCGACTATACAGATTACTCGGGCGAGGCAATTCGCACCCCGGGGCATCTGGCGGAGAGATTGTTTAATATCTATCTACTGCAGCTGATGAAGCGCGGCATATATAAGATCAAAGAGCTTCCGACGGTGATTTTCTTCAATACCGACCCAGAGCCAGAGTTGAAGCCAGCGTTCCAGAATAACAATATTGCACTAGCGTTGGCAGCAGATGATAACTATGTACCGTACCTTGCGACCGTGCTAACTTCAATACGCGAGAACGCGTCGAGCGAAAATAATTACGACATCCTCGTAATGCACAAGAATATCAGCCCAAGCAACCAAGAGCGGATACGGAGACTCTTTTCTGGGCGGGAGAATTTCTCGGTGCGGTTCGTCGATTTCGTGAGGTATAAACGACGTTTTGAGAAGCTGTTCACACGGGGGCATTTCACGGTCGAGACGTGGTTCAGACTGCTACTACCAGAGATCATGAAAGATTACGAGAAGGTGCTATACCTAGATTCGGACTTAGTAGTGAATGCGGATGTGGCGGAGCTCTACAACACCGATGTGCATGACTATCTCTTGACAGCATGCCATGATGCAGACACGGCAGGGCTATATAACAGGCACGAAGATACGCAAGAATATATCCGAAACGCGCTCGGGATGGAGGAGCCGTATAATTATTTCCAGGCGGGAGTGATATTGCTGAATCTGGAAAAATTTAGGAGCGAGCATCCGACGGACGAGATGTTAAGGGTAGCGGCGGCGAGAAAATGGAAGCTGCTAGACCAAGATGTCCTGAACAAGTTGGCGCAGGGGCAGGTTAAGTTCGTGGGGATGGAATGGAATGTGATGTTCGACTGGAAGTTCGAACGAATTACAGAAAACATTAGCTACGCACCGAAATATCTGTATGATGACTATATGGAGGCCAGAAAGGCTCCGAAGATCGTACACTATGCTGGGCCGGATAAGCCATGGGATAAGCCGAGCTCTGACCTGGCGTATTATTTCTGGAAATACGCAAGGCTAAACGAATGCTACGAACAGATTATCCAGAATATGATCCTAAATCATAAGGACCCGTCCTTCGTGAAGGAGACCGTAAAGAAAGTCGCTAATAGGGCGCTACCGAAGGGCTCGAAACGCCGTGACATTATGAAAAAAGCCTACAGAAAACTACGGCCATAAGACGAAGCTAGATGATTCCCCGCTCGGATGAGCGGGGTTTCTGTCTGCTAGCCTGCTGATCTGCCTGTGATCAGAAATCTTCGCGAACGGAGTCGACAAAGTGCTCAAAAGAATGACGAGACTTGGCGCGGTCAAAGGCTTGCTTAGAAATGTCGGAAAGATTGGGCTTCTCAGAGAAGATTTTGTTGATAATGTCGACATAAGCGTCGGCGTTGTCGGCATCCATGACTAAGAAACCGGTCTTGCCGTCCTCGACGAAGTCAACGACACCGCCAACACCACTTGCAATCATCGGCAAGCCAGCACCGGCACTCTCGAGGACGATGTTTGGTACACCGTCGATACGAGAGGTGTATAGTAGCAGATCATACTGGGAGAGGTCGAGCGACTGCAAACCGTTGAACTCGCCGCAATAAGTGATAGTCTGAGAAGTAGGCGGAAAGACGAGATGTGCACAGTCAGGACAGCGACGACCGTAGACGTCAATATGAGCGGTATTAGGGTCGAGCTTCTTGGCAATCTCAAGGAGTAGCTCAGGATTCTTCTGGGCGGAAATACGGCTAGCCCACAAGAGTTTCAACGGGCCGGCGATAGGGGCACGGTTCGTATCGGCGTTTGAGGTAAGCGCGACGGGCTGGTAGTGAACCTTAATCTTGTCGCGGTCAAAGGCGTAATTCTCTACTAGATTATTGATGACTGCTTCATTGTCGGTGTAGACTTTCTTAATGAGCGAGTAGATGCGGAGAGCATATGGGTCGACGTAGTCAAAGCGTCCTTCCCCGTGCGTACTGGGGACAATGTCGTGGCAAAAGAGCGAGACATAAAGCTCCATGTGCGATTTGACGAGGTCGGCATGGCGATCGGCCCACTGGTAGCCGTAGAGTGAGTTCACGATGTGGATCTTCTTGGCTTCGAGCTGAATGAGCAGGCGAATGAAAAGCAGATCGCGAGCTTCGTCATGCAAGCCGGCAGCAATGTTGCCAAAGTCAAGCAAGAAAGAGTTAGCGGGGAGTTTATTCGCCCAGAGATTGTCCGCTTGTAAGGTAGTAATGACGGCAATCTTCCAGTCGGGATGGATTTCTTGGAGAGCTTCAAGATAATTAATGACGACTTTGTCGGCACCGCCAGAGACGAGCCATGGCACAATAAAGACATAGTCGGGGTAGCTGGTGATGTTCTGACAGAGTTGATAATAGGCGGCACTGGTAGCCATCTCGGCATCAGGACTGACTTCGTCGACATGTTCAAGCAGCCAGGGTGTGGGGTAGAGCTGAAGCTCAATCTTAGAGACTTCTTTCCATTCGCGCATGAGCCAGTCAGGATGTTTGCAGTGGATGAGCTTCTTGCCGGTAAGTTTACGAGCGACTTTTGCGAGAGGCTCGATAGCAGAGTTCAGGAAGTGGTTGTTCCGAGCGCGGACGTAGGTGGAAAGGAGGCGCTGCTTAAGGCTCTGGCCCTGGGGCTTTTTCACATCTGGCGCAGGCTGGAAATCGGCCTTAGCATAGTGTTTCCATTCGTTAAAATCAAAGAGCTCAGTGTAAGGCTGAGTGACGGCGCGGGCATTGTTGCTACGCATGGCGGAACTTGCTTTTTGGCGGTAGAAAAGGATGGTATGGTCAGCAATGAGGTGCTGCACGCCAGCGTTCGCTAGCTCGATATTGAAGCCATAGTCTTCATGGCCATAGCCATCTGCGGTGGCCTGATAAGGGTATTTTTGGAACAGCTCACGTTTACCGGCACAGGCAGAAGGCCAACGATTACGGCTAAAGAGTAGCCGAGCAGCTTCGGGGCGCGAGGTAGCTGGAACGCCTTTCCAAAGAAGACAGTATGAGGCATAGTCCTCCCAGAAGCAAAGGCAGCACTCGGGATGGACGACGACGTTATTTTTATTATTCTTAATAACACTAACCATGACATCAAAATAGTTCTCGGAGACAAGGTCGTCAGCATCGAGGAAAATAATGTAGTTCCCCTTGGCTTTTTGGACAATGCTGTTGCGAGACTCGCCGATATCCTTAAAAGAATTATGGAAGACGGAGATTTTGGGGTTTTTCTCGTAGCGGTCAAAGTATGCCTTGGTTTCCTTAGTGCCGCTATCGATATGGACGATAATCTCGTAAGTGCCTTTATAGTTTTTTAGAGCGCGGAAAACGCTACGCATAGTCTTATGCGCAATGAGCCCTTCGTTGTGGGCGGTAATGCCAATAGTTAGTTCCATCTTTTAATTATAGCATAGAAGGGCCCCGTTTGGCACCGCAATCGCCGTGCGCTTAGAATTGCGCGTGTTGCTGCTCGCTGCGATGGCAATGCTTAGCTATTCATCTTCAACTGCAACGAAACGCCATTGTTGGTTGGTGCTGCCGTGATCTTTAAAGCTGGTGACGTTGGTGCCGTTGGCGCTGCGATTCTCGTAGACATCGAGTACTTGGTGACGGTCGCAGGCAGAACGAATCATGTAATAATCATTATTAGTCGCGGAAATGCTCCAGCGCTGCGAGCATGAGCTGTTGGGCTGCCAGATCTGGATATTTTGGCCGTTCTGAGGGAGAGCGCCGCTGAGATCAAGAGCTTTCTCAGAGTTCTGATTGATGATGACGTATTCGTCGGTGGCGGCATCATAGGTGATCTGCCATTTACGATTGTCGCGGTCGATGTGATCCCAGATACTGACGTTGGCGCCGTTGTATTCGTAGTCGCCGTAAACTTCAAGGTCTTTGTTTGGATTGAGACGAGTACGGAGATTGTAGGTGCCGTCAGGGATAGCCTGGGCGACAGGCGTAATCTGCCATTGTTGGGAAGAGTGATCGTTCGTACTCCAGATACTGACGTTGGCACCGTTCTTCTTATTCGCACCGTAAACATCAAGGCCGTAGCCAGGGGCACAAGTGGTTAAGACATTATAACTACCGTTAGCTTGCGGGACTAATTGCCATCGCTGTGCACAAGAGTGGTTCTGTTCGTAGATGCTGACGTTGGCACCGTTGGTAGGAGTGCCACCGAAAAGATCGAGAGCTTTACCAGAAATAAGATTTACAAAAGTGTAAGAATCGGTAGCAGGATCATATGTAATTTCCCATTTACGATTCTCGCGATCGATGTGATCCCAGATACTGACGTTGGCGCCGTTGTATTCGTAGTCGCCATAGATTTCGAGATCTTTATCGGTATCCAACATTGTACGGAGATTATAGATACCATCGTCGAGAGTGCGGCCAACATGGAGCTGCCATTTCTGACCCTCGAGATCATTTACAATGGACATGTTGACACCAGCAGAGACGGTACCATTAGCGGAGAGGACCATGCCACTAGCACAAGCTGACTCGAGTGCGAGATAGTTATCCTGGGTGCGATAGATTTTCCAGTTCTTGGAACAAGTAGCAGAGTTGCCATAAATTACCTTAGTTCCGTCAGAGACCTGAGCATTCTGGGTGATAAGTGGCTGGCCGGTACTGACGCTAATGAGCTGATAGTAGCCACTAGTGGCATCTTTATGGATAGCCCAGCGCTGAGCCTGATCGCCAGCATTAAGCTGCGCCATCGCAACGTTGCCACCTTTCGCAGCAAGAGCTAAATCACTATTCGTAGAAAGCGTGAGGCTATATTCTCCATCCGGAATGGTTATCTGGTCGCCCTTGACGGCAGCTTGGGTGCTGCCGAACCAGTCGGTAAAGTAAAGGAAGAAATTGCGGTTGCCATAGGCAGAACAGCCGTCGCCGTAACCGTAGCCAGCAGCGAGGGCGGCGGAGTTTGGCTGGTACGGAGTATAGCGATAGAGTGAGGCGGTGGCGCGGTTCTCGATGAAGATCTGAGAGCCGCCACAGCTAGAGGCAGGGTTGTAGCCGACATAGACGTTGCGGCCCTCGGGATAAGTAGTAGAACCGTAGTCGAGGGTGTAGCGGAAGAGCTCGGCGGCACGGTTGACTTGGTTCTTGAAGCCGGAGTATTTCGTGTCGCAGGCAGCGGTGTCGGGACAGCCGTATCCGGTGGCTTTACTGTAGTCAAGTGAATTAGGGATCTTGTCAGTAATAAGGCTGGTCTCCTTCTGGAGGAGGACGAGGAGGACCTGAGGGTTAATACGGTTAGCCTGAGCAGCTTCGTAGATGATCTCAGCGGCAGTCTGGCCGCTACCGATCTCGCTCGGCGTATTACCGAATCTTTCTTGCGAAAGGCAGACAAAATGACCGTTATATGGTTCACCCTCCCAGTGCCACTGAATGTGCGGCCAGCGGTTGGTCATCTCGAGGTATTCGTCGTAGTTGCGGTTGTCGCACGAATTTTTACTACTGAGAAAAGCTTGAATCTCGGAGAGCGACATGGCGTGATAATTGCCCATGACGGCGTCGCTAATGATATTGCCGGCGCGAAAATCGTAGGCGTTGGCGGCGTGAGAAGAGCGCATATTGCTAGTAGAGGCAAAGGTGAAGGCGGCCGCCATAAAAAACACGAACACGACGAAGATGATATTGCGCAAGCGATGGAATTCGGATTTGAAGGTTTTGGCTAAGTTTTGCATTTTTGTTTTCCTGTTTTAGAGTTGATATTTTTGATTTTAGATTTGAATCTCGTCGTTGATGGTACCCTGTTTACCATCGCCAGTGATGATGATCTCGATCTGATAGAGACCAGGCGATAAACCGTCAATTGGTAGAGCGAAGGGTCCGCAAACAGAAGTGGTGATATCTGGAGTAGCAGCAGCAGAGGCGGTGCGGATAATGTTGCCGTCGAGCTTGAGATTGAAGACGCACTGGCCATTCTCACTGAGATACTGATTAATAGTGACGGCGGAATGGAGGGTGGCATTCTCAGGGTCGATATCACGGTAAGTAATGACGCCACTGAGATCGCTGGCAAGATTGGGGTCTTCGCCCTCGTACTGGGGCGGATTATCATTGGGAGTATCGGGAGTGGAGGGCTGTTCGGGCGGGATGACGACGTTGCTATTACTCTCTTCGGGATTAGGAAGGTGCGTAGAGTCATCGCTACTAGACTTGAGATTCTTGCAGATCAAGACGGTAATGCCTACGACGGCCGCTAGAATCACCAAGAAGCCGACGATAAGAATCGGGCGCTTGTATGGTGGAACGCGATGCGCAGAGGAATCTGATCTTGACATGACTTTCTCCTACTATTAGTATAACAAAAATACAGCAAAAGGCAAGTGGTGGAAGTCTATACAAGTTTAGTTGAATGGCTAAATTTATGTGTACTACAACGTGGCTACTCAGTATCTGGATCGCCAAGATCAAGGCCAATAATATCGGCGGCTCGGCGCAAGATGGCTTGATCTTCGGCGGAGGACTGGGCGAGATAGTGCTGGAAGAGAGCGGTAGTCTCAGGATAGCTCATATCGACTACTTCCAGAGAGCGGGCAGCGCCAGGAAGCTTCTTTAGGGCGCCTTTTTTGACAAGATTGTCGATGTGTTCTGCGACTGCGGAAACCGAAGAGAGGCCGAGGGCAGCCATGATCTCACGGTAGGAAGGTGATTCCCCTTGGCGTAAGCTGTAATCCTTAATAAAATCTATGATAAGCGCTTGTTTTTTAGTCAATTTTACTTTCATGTGTTATAATAAGTATATCATAAAAAGTTGATTTGGGTAAGTGCTAGAGTTATATTTAATGCGGCTCTGGCGTGGTGAGCGCCCAAAATTAGGAAGGATAATGGCTAAAACAACAATCGATGGGCTAAAAGTGCGTGAACCGAATACGAACCGGCGTTCTAGTGAGAATGTACGGAATTCTGCGCATACCATCAATATGATGAAGCCAGCTAGCCAAGAAGCAGGTACGAAGAAGCGACAAAAGACGCTGAGTACGGTTGATGCGATCCAGCGAAAAGATGAGGCGGCAAGTTCCTTCTTAGATCCGGTGGAGACTTTTAGCTTTGATGGCGACCCAGAAGTAGATACGACGGAATTGGCGAAAGATTTCGGGGGCGGGGTGGAGACAGACTGGTCTGATCTGCTCAGTAGTAGCGACCAAGCAAATGATGAGTACGGCAAAGGAGATACGGAAGAGCTGTTCGAGGCTTGGGGTGGAAGCGAGGATGATGAGTCATCTGAGGAAATGACTGAGGAACCGGAAGAAGAGACGGAGCCGAAGCACAAGAAAGAGAAAAAATATCGCTCGCATAAGAAACACCATGTGGGGAGAATCGTGGCGATATCGGTGGTGTGTCTGCTAGTGATCGCGGGTGGAGTATTCTATAAGTGGGGTGACGAGCTGATTTCTCGCCTGACTGGGGGTAGGTCGGGTCTGTGGGACGCGATTAGCTCGATGGTATCAGATGAAGTTCCCTTCGAGACGGATGCGAATGGTCGCACGAACGTGCTCGTGTTCGGCACAGAAGGCTACAATATGAACGGCGACACAGCATACGGATCGCATGATGGAGCGCAGCTGACAGACTCGATCATGGTGGTAAGCCTCGACCAGAAGACGAAAGACGTAGCCCTATTAAGCCTACCGCGCGATCTCAAGGTATCACGGGCGTGCTCGGCGGGCAAGATTAACGAGGTATTCTGGTGTCACAATCAAGACGGTACGAAAGAAGAAGCTGGTGCGAGAGCATTGATGGAGCAGGTGGGTGATGTGCTGGGCGTAGACTTCCAGTATTATGCACATATCAACTGGGCATCGCTGATTGATATTATTGATACGCTCGGCGGTATCACAGTGACACTGGACGAAAATATCGCGGACTACGGTTTCACTGGGGCGGTGGCGCAAGCGGGCGTGCCAATGGAGGTGAATGGCGAGCAGGCGCTGGGCTTGGCACGAGCACGACACGGGACGATGGGGGGAGATTTCACACGAGGCAATACGCAACAGAAGATTGTCGAGGGCATCGTGAATAAGGTAATGCAGAATGGTATCGGCGTGGGCGAAGCACTGGGACTGATGAACATCTTAGGCGACAATCTACGCTCGAACTTTTCGACAGACAACGTAAAAGCAGGGGTGAGGTTGATCAGCGGATTTAATATTGCGAATATCCGACAAGTGCTGCTGGTGGACTATAATACCGAGACGTACTATATGACGACGGCGACGATCAACGATATTTCCTATGTGGTGCCAGCGGCAGGCGAACGAGACTATAGCGAGATCCAGAAATATGTGGCAGAGATGTTTAGCAGCGACCCAATGGCGCGCGAACATGCTCGTATCGCCATCTATAATGCGAGTGTACAGTACGGTGTAGCAGGAGCGGAACGAGACCGCTTAGTGAACGAAGGATTCGAGGTAATGAATATTGGTGATGCTGAGATGGGTGATTGCATGGATCAATACTGCATCTATAAACTAAACGATAACTTCCCTGCCACGCAGACAAGGCTAGAGTCGCGCTACGGAGCGAGTGCGAAACCAGCGGAGGAGCTACCGAGCGATATAACTATTACGTCGGATGAGGTGGATTTCGTGATCGTGATTGGCCTGGGCGGAGGCGAAGCGTAGTAGTAAGTGCTTTGCTTAGCGATCCCCTGTTTTTGGAGTGTCTGCTGGGGTGAGATCTGATACATATATCCGCGCCCGATGGAGACTTAGGCGGAGCTGAGCTTGACAAAGCCAAAAACACCTCCTTAGCGTGGGGCGTTTTTGGCTTTGTCATCGGTTCTGCCAGTAAGCGTAAGACCGATTAGTTAGTCGAGAACCTTCTCGAGGTGGAGCTGGCGATCGCGACCTTCGCCCTCAGAGTAGGTGCGGATATCAGAGTAATCTTGAGCGACTTTGTGGACGATGCGGCGATCGGCGGCGTTGAGATTAAGAACTTTAGGCTTGCCGGTAGCGCGGACTTCGCGGATCCATTTCTCGGCCTGCTCGGCAATACGATCAGCGCGCTGACGCTTGTAATCGGCGACATCGACGTTGACGCGGGTGACTTCGGCTTCGCGACTAGTAAGAGCCATGCTGACAATGTACTGAAGAGCGCGGAGGTTGTTCGCTTCTTTGCCGATGAGGAGAGAGTTCATAGAGGTGGACGGGATAGAAAGCTGGATAACTTCGTCGTCTATGGTAGAGTCGACGGCGACATTAATACCGAAGAAGGACAGCAAATCCTCGAGGTACTTGGTGGCAAAACGAATTGACTCATCTCTGTTCATAATTAACTCCTTTTCTTATGATTCTTGCGGCCTTTGCTCTTGGCGGAAATCCGGGTAATATTGACGCCGGCTTTACTGTCTTCGCTCTTGGCGGCATTTTTACTCTGCATCCACCGATCATTTTTGCTCTCGCTGACGACTTGGGCTTCTTCGATCTTCTTGAGATCACGGATAAGCTTCTTGTCAGCTGCGGTTTCCATTTGTTCTTCTTTTTTGTTAAGAACATATCTCTGCATGGCGCCAGTCATGAGGTTGCTGATGAGATAGTAAAAGACGAGAGCACCGGGGAGGTTGATCATGAGGATGAGCATCATAATGGGCATCATGTAAGACATTTGGCCAGAGACGATCTGGTTTAGCTCGGTCTGATCGGGCTCTTTGCCGTCGGCAGCTTCAGCCATAATCTCGCGGAAGGTCTTGCGTTTCTTATTACCTGCAGTAGGAAGCTGCTGGCGAGAGATCCAGTACTGTGAGAAGGCGGAGGCCAGAGCGAACGCCATAATAATAAGTGAACTGACAGAGCCGAAGCCGGCCTTGACATCGAGGTCGACGACATTGAAGAGCTTAGGATGAAAGTCGTAAGAGACTTTCTCGAGAGAATCAATTTTAGCAGTCTTCTCCTCGTCGCTGAGGCTGCTATCATTACGGATGTCAGCGATCTCTTTCTGGTAGGCGAGGTAGGGCTGCTGGAGCTGGACGACTTCTTCGACGCGCTCAATCTGGCGGACTGGCGAATAGGCGCGGAGTTCGAGATTATCAGTAGGAGTAGGCAGCACCATGACGCGGACAGCGGTATAAAGCGCAATGAAGATAGGTAATTGGATGATGAGGGTGAGCATCGAGCGGAAAGGCTTGATATTATTACGCTTGTAGAGGTCGAGCATCTGGAGAGACTCGAGCTGGCGATTACCATTGCAATTCTTCTTAATCTCGGCAAGCTCAGGCTGAATCTTGCGCATGAGGCGGGTCTGGTGGAGCTGGCGCTTCATCAGAGGCCAAAGGAGGATCTTCACGAGGACCGTGAAAAGAATAATGGCGACACCGAAATCGCCAACGAGACCGTAGATCAAAAAGAGGATGTTCGTGATAGGGCGGACAATAATCATGTCGATAAATGCAAACATGCTTCTATTGTAGCATAGATTCCCTGTTTGCACCACTGGTAAGTTGAAGATTAAGGGAGTTTTAAGGAAAGGGGTGCGACGGTTGATTGTTTTTTTGACGACATTTTTTGGTTGGCATTTATATATCTTTTGCGGATCGTTTGGGATGATATATCATATATGGGATATTGCCAAATTTATTATGAAATGTTTTGCGGAGAATAAAAGTGTTGTCAAGGAAAAAGCCGGTGTGGTATAATGGGGATGTTATCAGATTCATTGCAGCTATGTGTTTTGGGTTATCCAGATTGGTGATGGCACCATGAGGTGGACAAGTCTGGAAGCCTAAAAACTTTTGCGATGAGTCTGATAACACCCTCGTGGTGCCATTTTTGTATGGTGCTACGGGCTGCCTAGTTGTTCTTTTGACTAAGGTTTGATAACGGTTTAGCGAACTTCATGGGGAACGGTGTCCGTCGATCCCGTCGTCACGGGTCTCCGGCACCTCTTCCTCCCTCGTAAGGTCCGGAACGTCCCCATAAAGTTGCTAATACCGTTATCAAACTAAGACTGAAGGATATAACTAGCATCAAAATCAACCCAAAAGGAGAGCCAATATAAATATGCGTCACAATAAGTTGGCTGGAAATAGTAAGTTTTTGTTAGGCAAAGACTTGGTATATTCCAGAAAGAGAAGAGCTAGTAATAACTCTGCTACTAAACTAAACACTTTTACCAACCGCAGCTTTGCGGGTAAACACTTGCTTCATAGTAAAAGTACTTATTTCTACAACAAGTTTAGTAGCAGCCGACTTGGAGACGGTGGCCTTTCTTCAAGTTTCATTCGTCTAGCTCCTTTTTGTTGTGGCGTGGCTCTCTGCTTGGGGATAGGGTTAGCACTTAATCCTATCTACGGAGAAGGCAGTGGAAAAGCGTATGCGGCGAATGACGATAAATGTAAGACTACCGTAGCGGATAGCTTGGGAAACTGTGCCATGGAGCTAGGTATCTTCATGAATGGTACGGACAGTGCCTTTAACGAACTACCGGCTACAGAACTTAGCACTGATAGTGTAGTACATAGAGACTATAGCTTCTCCATTAGAGCAGTAGATACTAAAGATGGATATGATCTATATGCTGGAGTAGTGAACACAGGATCCTTTGGCAATAGTCTAGTCAATGCTGATTATCCTACTGAAGAGTACATGATTAAGGCTATAAGTGGTACTGATGTAGCATATAGCAATATAGGTAATAATGAATGGGGCTATGCCCTTACTTCTACTAACCAAACTGCAGAAGAGCTTAATTATAACTCTCTACCAGCTACTACTATTACCATGGAAAACAATCAGACTATTCTTACGAGTGGCAAACTTATAGCCCATGGTGAAGATACAGGCTATGATCCCAGTCAACCCGTAGGAGAAGATAAACATACTGACCAAGACTACAAGCTCTACTTTGCCGCTAAGGCCAGCCCTGAGTCTCCTTCTGGACACTATAGAACACAGGTGATGTTGAGCCTTATTGCTAATCCGAAACAAGTCGTAGTAGGGTTAGGACCAATCACGAAGATGTCGGAAATGACCAGCACATATTGTGCTAGCCTTAAAACTCCGGCAGCCAATGCCGACCTCAAAGATATCCCCACTGGACAGCTCATTGATGATCGAGAGGATCCCGTGACCGGGACTAAGTATTGGGTGGCCAAGTTAGCTGACGGCAACTGCTGGATGACACAAAATATGGCGTATAGCGGCGTTAGCAATAAAACTGGTAGATATAGTGAAGAGAATAAGAATAAGGTGTTAGATCAGAATAAAAGCATCTCGGGGAGTTTCACTATCGATATTGGCACTAGAGTCCCATCCAACGACTCATCAACTATGGCAGTATTCCCGGACGACACCACGTATAATGCTCATTTACGTATTGGTAATTATTATACGCGAGATAACGAACAAGCGGCCGATACTTGCAATTTTTCTAGCAAAAATAACAGTGATTGGAAGCTTCCAACATCCATGTCAGGAAATGCGTCTAACGGATCTTTTCGCTATCTCACAAACAGTTATGGTCTCACGAGCGGCTCAGACGTTACTGCCGGTGACGCGTCCATCATTCTTAGGGCTCCATTCTTTTTCCTACGCTCTGGCAATTGTGGCTACTCAGATAGCCCCGTCGACGTGGGCGAAACGGGCATCTATTGGGGATCTTCTAGTGTGTACGGCTTTTGGATAACTGGAAATTCATTCCATACATCTAGCCATAATTACGGAACAGCTGGCGGCTATTCGGTTCGTTGTCTTGTCTTAGGTAGCTAGAATATGCTTAAACACTTTGGCAAGAATTTTGCGAATCTTCCGATGGCTTTATTAAGTCAAAAACAGCCATTCTCTGCCCCTGTTATTTTAGGTTTGAACTTGTAGTTAGCTACAAGTTGCCTGCAATTGACCAGTCGAAAACTTGGCGCAAAAAAACGCCGTCAAAATATCATTCAGCTAAACCCGCAAACGTATTCGCGGGTTTAGTTTTCTAAACTGCGGGCGAGGAGATCGCGGACCATACGGCGGAGCTCGAGGAATGGAATTGTACCGATAGCACGATTATAGACGACAAAGATGCAGTCCATATGCGCCCGGTAGTCGACAGTCTCAAGGCGGATGGCTTCGTAGACGCGGCGGCGAATAGCATTACGGCCGACGGCAGATTTGAGAACCTTTTTCGAGACGACAACGGCGAAACGTTGACGACGACGTTCGTTTGGGGCGTAAATAAGGGAGAGGTTCGGGATGCGGACGGTCTTGCCCTTCTGGTAGGTGTGCTTGACGCCTCCGCGAGAATGGAAACGGTATTTTTGGTTTAGCATGCTACTATTATACTATAAATCGGAGACTTTATCAAAAAACTACTCCCGAAAACGGGAGTAGTGATAGACTAGCTAGATAGTCAAGCGGGCGCGGCCCTTGATGCGGCGACGCTTCAGGACTTTTTGACCGTTCTTGGTGCTGTTGCGCTTCATGAAACCATGCTCGACTTTGCGTTGACGCTTGTGTGGCTGGTATGTCCTCTTTGGCATAATAAACTTACTCCGATTTAATTACTCTTGTGTTTTGCTTAAAAGCGATTACTTGTTCTAGTATACACCAGTTTTCCACTTTTTTCAAGGGGTTTTCCACATATCAGATTAGAGGTTTGGTGGGGCTTGTGGAAAAGTCTTCTCTGGCAGCGAAGTGGCATATTAGAACATAGGAATTGAGAGGAAAAAACTGTGGAAAAGTCGGGAGATGTCTGGTATAATGTGGTTAGTAAGGAAGGAGGTCACCAGGGTCATGTCTGACGTGTGGAAGAATGTGCTAGCAGAAATAGAGCGAGCGATTCCAAGCGAACAGTTTTCGACATGGTTCACGGGGGCGGAATTAATTTCTTTGGACGATGGGGGGATAGTGGTGATCGGGGTGCCAAACGTGTTCAAGCGGACACAGCTACAGGCGAAATACTCCGGGGTGATACAAGAAGCGTTCGCACACAACGAGGTGAAGGTGAAGGAGCTGCGGTACGATATCTTGACGCGAGAGAAGCCGCGGTCGCGGACACATGTAGCACGAGAGGTGACGCCGATGCAGTCGATCGCGGATGCGGCGACGAACAATTATCGCTCTTCGTCGCAAGTGCATGGTTCCCTGCAGACGGGGCTAAACCCGAAGTTCACGCTGGATAATTTCGTAATCGGGTCGAACAATGACCTCGCGGTGAGTGTGGCGCAGAACGTAATTGAGCATCCGGGGGTACGGTATAATCCGTTCTTTCTCTACGGCGGGCCGGGGCTTGGGAAGACACACCTAGTGCAAGCAATCGGTAATGAAATCTTAAAGCGCGATCCGAAGCTAAAGGTGTTATATACGCCGATCTCGAGCTTTTATTCGGATTTTATTAAATGTCTGCAGAGTAAGAAGATCGATGATTTCCGGCAGAAATTCCGCAAGCTAGACGTACTGATTATCGATGATTTCCAGATGATTATGAATAAGGATGCGTCGCAAGCAGAGTTCTTCGACATCTTTAACGAACTAACACAACACGACAAGCAGATTATCGTGACGTCGGATCGGCTACCCGACCAAATCAAATCAGTAGATGAGCGGCTGGCATCGCGACTATCGCAGGCGGGTGAGTTCGACCTACAGATGCCGCAGTTCGAAGACCGGTGCGCAATCCTGAGGTCGATGGCAGACTTCCGGGGGGCAGAGATCGAAGATGAGGCGATCGAGTATATCGCAGAAAATGTGAAGACGAATATCCGAGCGCTGGAGGGTGAGCTAACCCATATCCTGGCGGTGGCGGATTTTAAGGCGATGACGCCGCTACAAGTGATCAACGAGGGGTACATCAACACGACGAATAGTGTGCGGACGAAGACGGCGTCGCCGAAGCAAGTGGTGGAAAAGGTGGCGAAGTATTATCAACTAAACGTGAAAGAGATGTGCGGGAAGAGTCGGGTGGCACACATTAAAAATGCGCGGCAGGTGGCGATGTATATCTTATCGAAGGATCTCGGGATGAGTACCCCGAAGATTGCACTGGAGGTAGGGGTGAAAGATCATACGACAGTAATGCACGGAGTGAAGAAGATTGAGAAAGACCTGAAGCTGAACTTCAACCTGCGCGACCAGATTAGCGAAATCAAGGATAAAATCTATGGGTAGACTGGTAAAGGTACTGAGCACTGAGGAGGGTGGAGTAGTTTTTGACGAGAGGCTCGGGTGGGGGCTGATGTGTGGTGTGGAAAAATTGTGGATAAACTTGTGGGATAGCTTGTGGGAAATTTGTGAAAAAGTTGGGCGGAAATTGTGGATAATGTGGAAAGCGGGAAAAATGGTGGTAAAAGTCGGAGTTTTCCACGCGATAGTGGAAAAGTTTTACCATGAGATTTACACATGGAACAACAGGGGTAAATGTAGGGTTTTGCACAGTTTCCACAGCCCTTACTATTACTACTATTAAATAATAAGGGAGTTAAGGACGGGTATGGAAATCGGAATTGTACAGGAAAAGTTGGCGAAGGCACTAAGTAATGTGAGTAGAGTAGCGGCAGGCGGAAGAGCAACGCTACCGATACTTAGCAATGTCCTAATAAGGGTGGATGATGGAAAAGTGACGCTGACGACGACGAATCTAGATATGGCAACAACGAGCTTGCTTGAGGCGGACACTAGTAAGAACGGGGTAGTCACGGTGCCAGCGAGGCTGATGGCGGAGTTCGTAAGTAACCTGCCACGCGGGGAGATGGTGAAGATCAAAGCGGATGAGACGAAGGTAGAGGTAAAAGCGGGGAGCTGTCGTTCCCTGATCAACGGGGCGTTGGCGGATGATTTCCCAGAGCTACCTGAGCTTGAGATGGAGAAAAGTGTGAGCTTTAAGATGGGGGCGGAAGAGTTCAAGGCGGGATTATCACAGGTGATGATGGCGGCGAGTAATGATCTGTCGCGGCCGGCGCTAACTGGGGTGTATTTCAACACTTACGAGGGGGCGCTCTATGTGGCGGCAACGGATGGGTACCGTCTAGCGGAGCGGAAGCTGGTGGAAAAGGTGAAGGATGAGGTGGCGGCGATCGTGCCGTCGGGATCGTTGCAGGAGGTATTAAGGTCGCTTGGAGATGGGGCGGAAGAAATAGAGATAAGCTTCGATGAAACACAGGTGAAGTTTCGGCTGGACGGAGTGGAGATTACCTCGAAGCTGGTAGACGGATCGTTCCCAGATTACCGGCAGCTGATACCGAGGGATTCGGAAGTGAAAGTGGAGCTCGGGAAGAGTGAGCTTACGAGGGTGACGAAGTTGGCGGCGCTGTTTGCAAAAGAAGTGGGCGGCTCGGTAGTTTGTAGCACGAGTGTGGAAAATGGGAGCTTTGCGATTGCAGCGGTGGCGAACGAGCTGGGTGAGAATAGCTCGGAGATTAAGACGGCCGTGGAGGCGGATGGTAAGGTGACGCTAAACTCGAGGTTCTTGCTCGACGCGATCAATGCGATAGGAGGGGAGACGATAAGAATGGGCTTTTCGAACAAGCTCGACCCGGTGGTACTCAGAGGTGAGGGCGAGGATAACTATGTGCATATCGTGATGCCTTTAAAAAGTTAAAGTTTGAGGCTACTACTTTGTCAGAGGTTCCACTGCTCCTTCATCGTATATTGAATATGATTCAGTCCGCGGTTCGCCTCTTTCGCGTATTAGCTCTCAAATTTTAACTTTAGGATTTAGGTGAAGAAGTATGATAGTGAAAAGTGTGAAGTTAGTGAATTTTCGGAGTCATGAGAATTTTGCTCTAGAATGTGTGAATCAGACGACGACGATTATGGGGGAGAATGGCTGTGGAAAGACGTCAGTGCTCGAGGCGATCTATGAGGCATTACGGGGGAAAAGCTTCCGGGCAGTGGATAGAGAGATTTTACGGAGGGGGGCGGAGTTCTATCGGATAGAATTAGAGTATGAAGACGGGCGAAAAACAGCGGTGGTCTACGATGGGCAGAAGAAAGAGTTTTTAACGGAGGATAAGAAGTCGCGACGATTGCCGAGGAAAATGCAGTATCCGATAGTGCTGTTCGAGCCGGATGATTTGCATTTAGTAGGGGCGAGTCCGACGAGCCGGCGGATGTATTTTGATAGAGTGTTTGGGCAGCTAGCGGAAAGCTACAGCGTGAACCTAACGCGATATAATAAAGCAATAAAGCAGCGGAACGAGCTACTGAAGAATCCAGAGGTGCAGCGAGGAGAGTTGTTTTCTTGGGATGTGCTAATTGTGAAGTATGGGGTGGAGCTGGCGGAGGCGCGCCGGGCGATGGTGGAAAAGATCAACCAAGAATTAACGACAGTGTATCGGTCGATTGCGGAGAATGGAGATGAGGTGGCACTGGAATATGCGAGCGAGGTGACGACGGAGAGCGACTTCATGGAGAATTTGGAGCGAAGGTTCGAGCGAGATTCCCTACTTGGGCACACGAGCTTCGGAGTACATCATGATAATTATGAGTTTATATTTAACGGAGTACGCGCGGATGGATCGGCGAGCCGAGGTGAAGTGAGGTCGAGTGTGTTGGCGCTGAAATTTATTGAGGCGGAGCTGGTGCTGGCGACGCTGGGCAAGCGGCCGGTGGTACTGCTAGATGATGTGTTCTCGGAGCTGGACGAGATGCGACAAAAATGTTTGGTGAAGAACTTTAAGGATAATCAGATCATCCTGACTTCGGTGGGGAGCGGAGAGGGTGAGGGCTGCGTGGTACTGAGGAAGGGGTAGGATTTTTGTTTGTCTGCTGATTGCCCGCGAGGGTATCTTTTTGTTTTTAGGGATGTTCTTGATAGATGCGGGATGATTTTGTGGAAAAGACGGTGGAAAACGGGGCAAAAATGTGGAAAAGAAGGGTCGATAATTCCCCGTTGGGGTGCGTGGGGACGAGTTGCGGATGAGAGTTTTCCACAGGCAGGTGTGGAAAGGTGGAAAATCTTTGAGCTGTATGGCAGCGAGTAAATTCTGAAGTATATTTTTGGCGGGTGATTTTGCGGAGGGGTGTTCGGGCGAGGTGGCGTGGAAAAGTGATTACGTTTTCCACGGGTGTGGAAAAGTGAGTGTTGATGATACTGCTAGAATATGATATGGTATGTTCGGGTTTACGATAGAGTGTTCGGTTTTACTCTGGTGGAGGGGTAATGTTTGGTAGTAAAGCAGTGGACGGCTTGTAGGATGATTAGCAGGACGTGGCGCAGAAAAATGGCAGGAAAGGCGTTAAATTCGGCCAGTAAGAGCGATGGAAGGCGCGAGACGTATTCATTATAATGTGGCGATGGAAAATGAAAATGATTTTTGAAATAAAAAATAAAATCCTCTCGATTTGGCGAGAGGATCATGTAGCCGTCGGCGGGGCGAGAAGTGGCTGGTAGGCCGAATTTGGAGGGTTTAGGAGCGATTTAAGGGCGAGCGGGAGGGCCGTCGAAATTATTGGTCGGCTGGGTCAGCTGAGGAAGTTTTGTCGGTGATTTGTAGGTTGATTAAGGGGAAAGATTTGGCCCAGGAGGTAAATTGGTCTGTAATAGACGATACGTTGGGGACTGACGGATCAGTATAGATGAAGGCGTAATCGGTGGCGGATGGTAGGTCAGTGCGGTCAAGTATGACTACGAAGCATTCCGAGCCATAGGTGGGGTCGATGCGAAGGTAGAGGTCGTAGGTGCGTCCGTCAGATACCTCAATGTTGACTTTGTATGTAGTTCTGGGTTGATCGCGAAGCATAGTAAAGGTGTCTTCTATAAGATCGATGATATAGGTGTTGTCATGGGGGTCGGTGGATGGGGATGGTGCAGATGCTAGTTCTTCGGCGGAAACTATGGTATTACCTAAATCAGCGAAGGCTTGGGTCGCAGGTGTGTTGCCGAGAGTGTAATTAAGAAGATATCGGTGCTGAAAGGAAGGGATAGGGGCGACTTCTGGGACAAGCGGTGGAAGCTCAGTTTCCCTGTTGGCGTTGATAAATATGATGACGATAACGACAATAATTAAGATGGGTCCAAGTATAGCGATAATAGTGGATAAGGTTCTGTGAGAACGTATGAAGTCGTGTATATTGTTGCTTTTGTTGTTTCTTGGGGGGTAATTATTTGGTTGCATTATTTTTTGATCCCGCGGACATTTCCGCAATTCATACCTGCGCTAATTACATCGGCTGGTTCGTAGGGCCTGTTGCCATGACCGCGATTTTCGGAAACGGAATCGGCAACGAGCCACTTACCATCAGATGTGAGACCCGCAATGCCGATGTAATGTCCACCGTCAGTGAATGGAGGGGTATTGATTGCACTATAGCCGGTAGTATGAATCATCCAGCCATCTTGGAGGGCTTGATTAACGGCGCTAATACAGGCGCTTGAGCCGCCGCTGGCGTTGATTTGTTTATATTGAAGTTGGTATTTTTCGGCAAGTACTCTTGTGATATCCCAACTACTTCCTGCACCCGTGACATACATACCCTTTAACCCGGCGTAATCGTTGGTCTCGGTAGGCAGGATTTCCCGTCCGAGTAGGACGGTGGCCATGATAGCAAAGGAGGTAGGTCCGCAGCCAGCGTAGCAGATGGTTGCACCTTGGCTGCCGTAAAGTCCTCCGCTACCGAAGTGTAGGTTGCCCCACCTTGGATCACACTGGTTATAGACGGGGAGATCGCTACTGTTCCAGACACCGCCGCCTCCATAACAGCCGCTGGCGTTAGCATTATTGACGGCACCATTAGTAATGGTTTCATATAGAACTTTAGCGAAGAGCTCGGTACCGTCCGGAACAGTAGGGTGGACGTCAACCGGCTCAGTTTCTTGAGCGACATATTTGGATGGAGCAGCAGAAACGGCGGTGGCCCAATCGGCAATAATGACGTTCTTATACTCGTTAGCGAGTGATTTGAAGAGAGCGTTGTTTTGGGTATAGTCATGCCAACCAAGCGAATAATCGGTGACGAAGACGACTTGGCGGTTGCTTCCGGCGTATTCGATGACTGCGCGGGCATTGTCTTCGTTGGTGCCGTTGGCGTTGCTACCTAGAGCAAAAACTAAAATGTTACGAAGCTCGGATTGAGGGATAGTTTTTAATAGCTCGAGACCTTCGTCAAAGTGGCGACCAACTTCGGCGCGGATGTCAGCTTGAGGCATGTAAGACTTGATTGCGGACTCGGAACGGACGGTGATAGAATCGCCAATAATGGTGACGTTTGAACCGTTGTTGGGCGTAGCTGGAGTGTCAGAGGAGGTAGTGCCAGCATATTTGTCGTAAAACTGACGGGCATAGGAGGAGCGAGGACCAGCTCGGCATTTTTCTTCGGCTAATTCGATTGAACTGGCCGGGGTCTCGTTCCAGGTGCAGTAAGTAATGGCAGCTTCTTCGACTGTTGGTATACTGAGAAATTTACCATACCGGCTGGGGTTTTTGTTATAGATTTCGTTTTTTAGGGACTGAAGCTCTGAAGCGACGACGGCGTCGAAATTGTTTTCGCCGATTTCGGAGACAATTGTTTGATAACTGCTGGAGCCAAAACGTGAGGGGTTAAGGAAGTATTGTCGAAGGTTCTCCGGTAGATCGTTGAGCATCCAGAGGCGGCGGTCGCCCTTGTTTTGGGTGAGACCAGTAGCTGCATCGATGATACTGGGGTTAGTAAGTTCTTCCCAAGTCATCTGGTTGTAGTTGCTGGCGCCATTGACAGAAAAAGGATTGAATCCGCTCTCGCCTTGAATATTGCCCATAATGGCGGCGGCTTGGACATCGTTGAAACCTAGGCTGACAAGACCGGTCCAGACTTTTGTGGTAGCATCACTACCGTTAATATTGATGCCATTAACACTAGGGATACAGCTTTGGCCGGCTGGGTCGTAGTAATAGATACCGTTTAAGTTATAAAAGTCTAATGTGTCTTCAGAGATGGCTGAGGTACGGGGGGTGATGAAGATAGTGAGGAATATGAGCGTGAAGGTGGCTAGTAGTCCGAAGGCGGAGAATAGAATGCGGTTAAAGATGGTTTTTATACTTTTCATACGGTATAGCTCCGATTACGAATGTCAAAGTAGGCAATGTATTCACGGCTAGTAGTCTTAGTCTCCAGAGGATTGTAGATATTGTCATTGGTGTTGTCGAAGCGGATAAGTTTGCCATTAATGTTCGCGACGACCTCGGCAGCCGGCTTAACGTCAGTAGTGTTACTAGTCATGGCGATACGATTAGTCGGATCGTATTTATTCACGAAGTCATAGTAGGTGACGAAGGCAAGGACGGTTTCGGTATTTTCGATGGTAAGACCAGAGATGCGAGAGAGATAGCCGATATAGGTATTGGCTTCAGGGTGTTCTTCGAGATACTTCTGTTCGTAGCGTTCTTCGTAGGCAACGACGGGGTTGGTAGAACCTTCGTAAGCGCCCATCTGCTCGAGAATGCGCTGATCTTCGATATAGCGCTGGTAATATTTGCCTTCGCTTTCCCAGAAGGTAGAATTATCGTTTGTGTTGGCGCACTTTTTGCCGTTGGCCCATTCAATATTGGCGACGTCTATACCAGCATTGATAATACCGAGGACGTCTCCTACGACGGGGAGAGAGTTGAGAACTACGTTCCCTTCTTCGAGACTACCAAGGATGTTTTGGTCAACAATGCCTGGGGGAGAATCGCGTCCATCACAGAACGTAATATATTTTGCAAGGTTGCTATTGTCGTTGATAGTGCAGTTGCCATCAGCATCGCAGGTGAGATTGTTGTTGTCCATTAAAGCTTTTTGTAGATTTGGGTCGTCAGGTGACATGTCGATGGTATCCATGTCGGTAGTAATAATAGGATTACAGTAGAGGTCGCCAACGGCACCGATTTCTTTTAACATGGGGCAGTCTCCAAAAGTAGTGAGGTAGCTACTACCTTCGCCGTCGGCAGATACGCGGGGGTTGATAATGGTTGAGAGGGACTTGCTGGCGGATCTGATAAAGGACGCGATGCCGGTGATCTTTGTAGAGGTGAGGGTTGGTAGAAGGCTGTAGGCAATACTGCCGAAGAACGTATTACGGTTTGTAATGTCGAAGGGGCTATGGTTGAGGCGATCTTGCTCGGCTTCGAGAGCGAGGACTTCGTTAGTACTACGATTGAAAGCTAAAGCTTGGTCTTTACCGGAAAATGATTGGCCGCTGCCACGTCTTCCTTCTTGACTATTGGCGGAGGCGGCGCCGGAAGCAAGCATTTGGCCAGCGGGAATACCAACTCTTTCTGCGGCGTTGCTAAAGAAGACTGTAGCGAGGGTTGGGATGAGAAAACTAAAGAACTGTGAGAGAGCAACTGAGACTACGACGTTGACAGCAATACTGGTCAGGAAATTTGCGGCGATTTTGGCTAGGCCAGCGGGGGTGAGGCTGACAGCGAGTGAGACGACGCTTTGGAGCATATCGACACCAGCGCAGACGGCGGCAGTGCCAGCCCCCATAGCGACAGCTCCGCCTAGAGACTTAGCAATGCGTTCAAGAGAGTAATTCTTGGTGTTGCTCGGTGCGACGATACTGTTAGTCATGAGACTTTGCATGCCACCAGCTTCAATAGGAGCTCCGGTTTCGTGGCTGGTATCGAGGCTGCCAATAGAGCTGGGCAGACCTTCGCCGCTACTGTTGCCGTAGTCGCCAAAATCAATACTGGTGCTGTAGTCTGGTACTTCAGTGGTGGCAGGAGTGGTCATAAAGTTAAGAAGACTATTGATGGCGGAGGCGTCGCCATAGCCGGCTTTCATTTTGCTGATACTTTCCATCTGGGACATGAAATAGTTGATATTAGTGTACATTTCTTGAGCGGTGGCGGCGGTGGCAATCATGCTACCAACTTTCATGGCGGTACAGACGCCGGAACCGACCATGCCAACAGTGTTGGCGATACCAGCAATCATGCTGTTGGCTTTAGTATTGGCGTCAGCTACGTCGGTGGAGCTACCAGTTGTAGAGTTGCCGTCTGATGGCCATCTTTTATCTTCATATACTGGGACCATTTCTCCTGTATCTGGGTCTTGTACTTCGCCAGTTTTTACTTTCCCTTCTGAATAGCTGTGAAGATTAGTAGTGTCGCCTTCGAATTTACCGCTGAGGGTATCCTTGTATCTTGTATTATCGATGGCGACATCGTCAGTTTGTTTGTATGTGCTAAACAAATTGCGACTGATACCTAACTTCTTGTAGATCTTGTCGGCGATGTTGTCAAAGAAGGTAGCGACTCTCCCGCGTTTGGCTTTAGTATAGGCATCGCGGAACTCGACGTTGGAGTTGTACATATTGACAAACTGATCGGCGTCTATATCGGTACCATTCCAACGGAGCTTGGTCTTACTACCGTTGCCAATGACCTCGATATCGTATTTGGCGAGACGCTTTTTCATGTAATTAGGAATCTTGGAGTACTTAACCTTGCCAGTCCAGCCCGTCGTGACGGCATTAGCGCCGGTTCCGTTCATCATGTTCTTGGTGATGTTCTTAGCGCGGAGAGTGTAGCTGGTAAAACTGGTTTGGGTGTTGGAGGTGATAAGAGCACTCATGGCGGGAGCAAGGAGGGAGTTAGAGGAGCCGAGCCCGAAAATTCCCAATGCTACGAATAGAGCTATAGTCAAGAAGGCGGCGTAGCCTTTCTTTTTGACTTTGAGGTTCCCCTTACCATTGTTGTTGTCTGCGGAACCACGGCCGTTGCCAGTATAATACGAGGGCTCTTTGGCGGCAACTGCATTGTTCTCGGCATTACGGAGGGCGGAGACGGTAGAGCTGCTGGAAGAACGAGCGGGGCGATCCCAAGGTTCGACATCGGACTGGCCGTTGGTTTCCTGTGGTTCTTGATCTTTGTCGGATTTTTTGCGTAGCCAAGGGGCGGCCTTGTCAGGCCGGGTCCAGGGTTCGGGATTGTCGCTTCTTTCCCAAGGCTCGCGATCTGCCATATTTAGTGTTTATCTCCTGGTCTAGTGGTGACGAGCGATTCTTCGGTTTCGGAGGCGATGATCTGGATATGAACGTGGTTAGCACCAGCAAAGAAAAGACCATGGCCGACTGGGAAGTTGGCGAGGCGCTTCTTCTCTTCGCTGGTGAGCTTGAAAACATCAGAAAGGACATCAACGGCAGAGGCGGACTGTTTGAGTAATAGCTGCATGGAAGAGTTCGCGACGATGGCACGACCCATCTTGCTACTCATGAAATCTTCTACGTCTTGGGTGATAGTAGTGAGACCGAGGTAGTATTTACGAGCACGCTTAGCAAGGCTGAAGAGGAAGTTGGCGGAATCGTCGTATTTCATGAGCTGCCAAGCCTCATCGACGATGAGGAGACGGCGTTTCTGGTCGGCGCGAACGATATTCCAAATATGGGACAGAATAATATACATGGCGACGGGGCGAAGCTCGTCCTCGAGGTCGCGGATATTGAAGACGACCATTTGGTTATTGATATCGATATTGGACTGCTGGGAGAAGATGCCGGCGAAAGTACCAGTAGTATATTTGCGAAGACGCTGAGCGAGCTGTGGGCCGGTACCACCCATGTGCTGCAGAGTGTCGTAGAGATTAATAATGGTGGGCGGCATGTTTTGATGTGTGGCAGGATCACTAGTAATGCCGGCGCGAGCGTAAGTATCGATGAGAGCTTGGTCGAGGTCGGCTTCTTCATTGGCAGTGAGGGCTGGGACGACTTGGCCATTGGGGCCAATCTGGTTGCCGCCGAGCATGAGACGGAAGAGGCCGTGGAGGGTGACGAGGTTGGCGCGTAGAGCATCGTTAGCGTCTTCACTGTCAACGACCTTCGGGAGGTCGAACGGATTGATACGAACGTCGGAGTTCAGAGAGAGGCGGATATAGCTACCGCCGACGGCATCGCAGAGACGCTGATATTCGTTTTCTGGGTCGATAATGAGAATCTCGGCGCCGATCATCATGGAACGTAAAGCTTCGAGCTTGACAGCGAAAGATTTACCAGCACCAGACTTAGCGAAGACGACGAGGTTGGCATTCTCAAGGCTAAAGCGGTCAAAAATGACGAGGCCGTTATTGTGCATATTAATACCGTAGAGAATACCCTTTTCTTGGGTGAGGTCGGCAGAGGTGAACGGAAAGCTGGTACTGATAGCGCCGGTGTTCATGTTGCGGCGGATCTGGAGCTGGTCGGTACACTGTGGCATGGTACTGTTCATGCCCTGCTCTTGCTGAGAGCTGGCGACTTTAGAGAAGACCATTTGCTGACCGAGCATAGTCTCGATTTTGTGCTGGACGAAGCCGAGCTCGTCGAGTGAATCGGCCCAAAGCGTAATATAAAGGCCAAAACGGAAGAACTTCTCAGCACCGACCTGGAGTTTATCGCGGAGCTCTTCGGCATCGTTGATGGCGGCTTCGATTTCTGGATCGCGAACTTTGCCACGCTCAGCATTAACATTGTAGCTGGCTTCGAGCTGGGTGACTTTCTTGCGGAGGTTTTTCATGACGACGGTAGTCTCGACGGGGTAGACATACATGGAGACATCAAGGACTTCGTCGACGTTGATGAGGGGAGAAATCCAGCCGGTATAGAGCGAGCGCGGGTAGCCATAGATATAAATGGTGCGACCGTATTTGGTACCGAGGCGGAAATATCCAGAGTGAATCTCAATGGAGCTCGGAGAGATAAGGTCGCGCAGAGTAGTGATGCCCTGCTCGAACGCTTGCTGAATCTCGGCTTCTTCGGCAGCCTGAGACTGCATAGCAATCTCGGCGGCGGTGAGGTTGGCTTGTTTATCTTTCTTGGCCATGAGGGTTTTCTCCTTCTCCTTTACGCACATAAGTAGTGGCGAGTTTTGTAAAATCGACTAACGGTTCGCGGACGGCAGTGTCAGGGTTGTTGAAGTTGTAGTAAAGCTCGGCGAGTTCGCGGGTATTGAGGCGGACGGATTGGATGCCGATGTGGAAGAGGCCAGAAATGACGGTCTCGACGCGATTGTTGAGCTCATCGACGGCTTTGTTGTAGGTGTCGCGATTAATCTTGGTAACGGCGGGGCCTTTCTTACTGAATGATTTGAAGAGATTTTTGGTCTGTTGAATGGCGGCTTCGGCGTCGGCGGAACTGTAATAAGGAATGACGACGAAGAAAGATTTGTCCATAATGTTGGCTTCTTGAGAAAGAATGTCGATGAAGTTGATGTAATCGTCCATGAGGACGCCAAGGAGCATATTGTCGTTGTTGCGACGGATAGTAGAGAGACGTTCGATGTAGGGGCCGATGTCGACACGTTGAGAACGAACGAGAATCTGGATGGTGAAGTTGAGGGAGTTGAGGAAATTCTGATAGCTATACTCAACGCCTTCGCGCTCGGTCTCGGACATGAGGTCGAAGTTGATGGACTGACAAGCAACGACGGCACGGAAAGAACCGTCTTTCATGATGACGACGCCATCGCGGAGCTCACTGATGAGCAGAGTAGCTTGGGTAGAGATAGGATTCTCGGTGACGTGAGTGGTAGTATCGGCGGAGCCGAGAGTCTGCGGACCTTCGGTAGCAGGTGGCGTGACAGCCTGAGCGCGGCCGGCTTGCATGGCGGCTTGTTGCTGCTCGAGTACTTGCTGTTGAGTGGCAGCGGGCTGAGCGAACTGGGACTGGGCGTATTGAACACCGCTGCCGGGCTGCATACCGAGTGGCTGTGGTGTAGGGACGCCAGGAGCAGGCGGTATAGGCATCTGCATTTGGGGAGCTGGGGCTTGCTGTGGTGCGGCGACGGGCTGTTGAGCTGGCATAGCGTTTGGTATAGGCATCTGGCCTGGCTGAGGGGCAGGCTGAGCTCCGGCGGGGTTTGGTCCAAGATTGTTTTGTGGGTTCATTTGGTCTCCTTAATGCAATGATACATAAACTTCGCTTTCGTTCTCCTTGCGAATGCGGTCGGCTTCTTGTTGGATATTCTCACGGGGCTGGACGTCGGGAGTAGGGGTGGGTTGGGTATTCGCGAGGGTGTCCATTTGTTGCTGGACGAGGTCAGGGTTGGCAAGGTCTTGATCGATAGAATCGTTAGTGCTGTTCCCTGGCAGAATGGGCTGGAAGACAGCGGGTGATTCGAAGCCGGAGGTAGTGCCAGGTGCACCGGAAGCGGTGAAATTATTATTAGCGCCACCGTAGCCGCTGCGGGGCTGGATAACTCGTTGTCCAGGAACTTGGAGCGGAGCGTTAGCATTGCGAGCCTCGTAATTATAGTCGGACTGATTGATGGCGCTACGCATTTGTTCGACGACGGCGTTCCTGCGCTCGTCTTGTTGCTGGACCATTATGTTGCTAACGTTGTAATTATCGGGGCGATCGAACATATCGGTAGTATTATAGGCTTCAGCGTAGAACTCGTCTTTCATGGTGGTGCTGGCGTTTTTGATGGCGCGGCCCTCAGAGTCGACGAGCTCGGCTAAGAAGGAGAGACGATGGCCCGCTTCGTCAGAAGAGAGGTCGCGAGCACGCGGAGCCTCGACCTTTTTAGGAGCGGTAATGAGGATAACGGATTCGCTCTGACCGGGCATCCAGTAGCGTTTATTAGGTTTAGTGTAGAACGACCAGAGTGCAGCGAGATAGGTCTCCATGGGCTGGTCTTTCTTGATGGGTAAGGCAAGAATGCCAAAAAATAGTGCAAACGGAATGGGGATAATTGCTAAGATTGGATAAATCTGGAACAAACCCACCGCGAGCATGATTAGACCAAAAACAATCATAAGATATATGAATTGACGAAATGTAAATGGTCCCAATAACTTATCGTCCGCCTCAACGTCTTGCGGAACTTTATATGTTGCCATGATACTATTATATAACAAAAAAGTGGGATTGCGAGAGGAATTTTTGGCGAAATTAGCGGTCTTTTAAAGAAAATTAAGGAGAAAAAACAGGGGCAGAATGAAAACGAACTTGTACTGCAGTACAAGTTCGTTTCTGGAGGGGTTAGAAGGTGTTGGCTTGGCGGATGAGGTCCTCGACATCAGCATGGAGCTTTTCGATACTCTCTTCCACGACTTCGTGGTAGTGAGTAGAATTGTAGATAGCATCGACTGTGGAGCTAGAACTGAGATCAGGCTGGTTATTGTCGATGAGGTCTTGACAGTCTTGGACGTGTGGCTGGAGCACCTCTGTGCTATTGAAGTACTCAATGAGCTGTTCAGAGAGCGCATCGTAATCGCTGGCGTAGGCGAAGAAACCTTCAATGACGGTCATGATTGTGTCAAAACTATTGCGTTGTTCATAGAGGTGCTGGCTTTCATCGTAGCGTTCTTGACGACGTATGAACTGGTCGATACTGCTACGGCGGTATGGGTTCGGATCGTAAGCGCCGGCGCCACCATGGCTGCCACTACCGCTTGGGCCCCCTGGGGTGTGCGGACGTGGGCCACCGCCTCTTGGCGACTGACCGTCTGGAGGAGTGTTGTTGCCATCGGATGGTGGGTCGTTTGGTGGATGGTCATTGCGGATGCTATGCAGCTTTCCTTTGATGGTGCCAACAGCGCGTTTCATCTGATCAGGATCATTACTGTCGAAGATGCCAAGCTTCGGGTTGATGAGCTTCTCAAACTTGTCTTTAGCCTCAATAGAATCATCCATGGCGAGGTAGGCATCTTTGAGAGCGATTTCGGCACAGACGGCAAGCATATCCTCGAGGGCCTCTTGACCATCTGGCTTCATGTCATCTAGGACACCTGGGGTGAGCTTACGGTTGATAGAGCTGATAACCTTGCGGGCATATTTCGGTAGGATTTCATGACGGAGCAGATTCTTGCGCTCTTCGAGAGTAATGGTTGGGTCGTCTTGGTTGATTTTTTGCCAGGAGAATTCGCCAGTTTCTGGGTCGATAATCTTACGCAAACCTTTGAGGTGGATGCCGTTGACGTTCTTGTAATTCTCAATAGCCTCGTCTGGGAAGTACTTGGCAAAAATGTCATCATCGGTAATAGCACGAATGAAATCAATGTTTTCACGGATAATGACGCCATCGTTCTTCATGAAGGAGCCAGCTTTACCGGCAGCGATGAAGCTTTGGACTTCGGCGATGTTATATTCGCCTTTGCTATTGATATAACCAGCGCGAGCCTGGGCGGCAGACATTGGTGTGATACCGGCAGCGTGATCCTTATATCTAGTCTCGACAACCTTGGTAGCAACGGTACTGGCATACTTACGGAGCGGGCCGGAGACGGTCTTGTCGCCGTCGCGATAGGTACCGATCATGGTCATATAGCGACGGTTGATCGGGTCGCCGATAGCGATATCGTCGCCGAGCATCTCTTTCATATAGCCAGCATCGTCAAAGAAGACGCGTTGCACTGGATCTTTATCATCGTTAAGAATATCGTAGTAGCGGACCTTGCGATAGCTTTCGCGATCGTGGTCGCTAAGATTGAGGTATTCTTCTTTAGTGAGTTCCTTGCCAGTGCGCTTGTGGACGGCAATATAGAATGGGTATTCGCGTCGCTTATAGAGAGGCTTACCGTCAGGGCCGCATTTGAGATTGTACTGTTCGTCTTCGATCTCAGTACCATCATCGGTGGTTTCATAACCGTTATCATTAATTTTATACTTATCGGTAATCATGGCGCGGAAAGCTTGCTTGTCGATGCCGAACTTCGTCATGATGATACGGGCTTCAGCGCGGCGACGGTTTTCAATGAGTGAGCTGTTGGCGATAACCTGACCCATGATAGAAGATTCACCGTTGTGGCCGAGACCACCAGCAGCGTCTTTAATAAGACGATTGTACTGATAAACGTTGCGATTCTTGTTATTAGTGGCGCTGAGGTATTGGTCAAGTAGCCATTCTTGGTCGGCTTGAGCTTCGTTGACGGTGAGGTATTGCTGGGCCATGGAATCAAGGAAGGCTTCACCATGCTGGTCAGCGAGGCGCTGAGCAGAATCGTCCTCAAAATGGCGACCGTAGCCAGAGAGGGTGTTCTGGTAAGCAGAAGCAGCGTTGGAAGCTAAGGTATGATGGTAGCTGGCAGATTTAGCGGTACGAGAGTACTTATTAGGCTTTTTCTTCCAGGTGGTGTTTCCCTGTTCATCGCGACCAGTAATGGAGGCGGACTTAGTCATGGCGCTTTCGATAGCGCGGTCGTGGCGAATCTCGGTAGCGTTGCGGATAGCATTCAAGCGCATTTCACGACGAGTATCGAGGTAGCGGCGCAACCTAGCACCAGAGTGCTCGTCTTGGCCGATGTGAAGCTGACGGTTCATCTCGGAGTGTTCGAGAGCCCAGTTGCTGCCAACGTTCTGAAGCGGGGCGACAGCTTTGCGGAGCCCGTCGTTGATGGTGCCGAGGATGGTACCAGACATTTTCATGAGGCTCCAAGAGAAGAAGAGCGGGAATACTTGGACGGCGAGACCGAGGACGACCCCGAAAGCGTTTTTAGCAGAGGCAATGAGGGCCCAGCCGGTGAGCTGTGAGGCGCCATAGAGGAAGCTAAATAATGGGTAGAAGACGAGCATGCGGATGAGAAGGTTCTTCCAGCTGGTGAACCATTTCTCGGTGTTTGGTAAGAGATAAGCGACGAAAGCTAGTGGAGAGATCATAATGAGGAGGGCGATGATGGCTTGACGGCCGGCGATGGTAATAAGGCCAGTGACGACAGCCACGAGAGCGCCGAGGAGAACTGGTACGAGCATCCAGAAGAGCGCACCGAGACCACCGGTGAGACTAATCGCGATACCGGCGATGGCACCACCACCGATAAGCATACCGACGAGGTCGCTAAAGGAGATGGCTTGGATGTCGATGGAGCCGTTTAGAGACTGAAGCAAAGTATCTTGGACATCACCGAAGAAGCCACGGAGACTATTACCGATGATATTGCTGAGATCGACGGCGAGTGAGCAGATTAAGAAGCTGAGATTAACGAGAATAACCGCGATGATGAGACGCGGCAAGACACGTTTAATACCGTAGTTAGTGATGCCGAGACCGGTAATCTGCGACAAAATGACGATAAGTAAGAAGATGATGAAGATAAAATTGGTAATACTGCGGACGTACTGCCAGATGATATAGATAGGTGAACTGCTCTCGGTAGAGATGGGGTTCACGACGAGAAAATCGTTGATGAGGCTGTAGATGCCGTCGACGGCGCTAGAGATGAGATCAGTAAGGGGACAGATGAGCCAAGAGAGCGATCCGGTCTGCTCGGAACAAGGTGTGCCACTAGGAGTGTCTTCTTCGGGAGGAGTGTCGCCTTCTGATTCGTCGGAATCGCTAGGTCCGTTAGGGTCGTCAGCGGGAGTACTATCTTCGTCAGGCTGGGTTTCGGGCGGAGCTTGAGGCGTAGCGGGAGCATCGGTAGGGTCGCTAACGGTACCTTCGACAGGAGCGGTCTCTTCAGGGGTAGGGGTATCTTCTTCCCCTTCGATAGCAAAGGCGGGAGCGGAGCTAAAAGTGGTGGAAATAGAAAGACTACCAAAAACAAGTCCGAGCACGAACAGCAAGCTTGCGACTAGTTTGGTAGTTATTTTTTTCATAAACAAATCCTCACCACCCACTCCGGTAGGTGTATTCCTCCATTATATCACACATAAGCATAATAGTCAAGAGTTTTTATGTAAAAATGGACAATAAAGCAAGAAAATTGTATAATTGTTATGGTTATTTTGACAGAGGCGAGTTTAGCGGTTTTACTACATAAATACGATTTTCTAGAGACGCGTCGCTCAATCCCGTCGTTACGGGTTTCGCGCGCTGCATGCTCGCTCGTAAGCTCCGCACCCTCTAGAAAATGTATTTATGTAGTAAACTAGTAGCTCCGCTGATGGAGTCGTGCAATAAGATGATACTTATTTAGGCGAGAAGAGCTTGGTTTTTTGGATAAATAATGATAAGATGAAGATATGAAACGGAAATTTTTGGGAATTTTGGGAGCAATATTAATGGTCTGTGGGGTGGGCTTGACACTAGCGCAGCCGACCTGGGCGGAGCCTGTGCGACAGGATCCGGTAGGTGGCGGCGGACAGACTGATCCTAACCAGCAGGGTGGTCAAGGGGGAGGTCAGACGGCGACGAATCCGTGTGGGGGGACGTTCTTGGGGTTCAAGCCGTGGTATGAAGGGCTGTGCGCGAATAATGAAATCGTACCGGTTTGCGAGAAAGATTCGGGCTGTCCACAGAATTCGAAGAAGCTAAACGTGTTTATCTGGACGGCGGTACTGAACGTGACGTTCGACTTGGGGCTGGCGGTGGGTTATATCGCGGTGGCGATGGTGATCTACGGCGGGTATATGTATATGATGTCGCAGGGAGACCCGGCACGGACGGCGAAAGGTAAGAAGACGTTGATGTCGGCGATCATCGGGGTGATCATCGCGATGGCGGCGACGGTGATTGTGAACACTCTGAAGCTGGTGCTGAATATTAGTAGCGACGGTTGGAGCCAAGGTACGGTGACGAATGAGACGGTACAAGGAGTGTTTAACTGGGCATATCTCGCGGCGGGTATCGTGGCGGTAGGGTTCATTATCAAGGGGGGTGTGGACTATATGATGTCGTCGGGCGACCCAGGCAAGGCGCATAAGGCGACGCAAGGGATCATCTTCGCAGTGGTGGGGCTGGTGATAGTGATGCTGGCGGCGGTGATTACAAGCTTTATAATTAGCCGGATAGGAGGGGCTCTATAGATGAAGAAGATATTGACAGGTCTAATACTGGGGGCAGTGATGATCGCGGGGATGGCGCAGCCGGTATGGGCGGATGGTAGCCTGTGTGATGATTTTAGAGACGATCCGGAGCTGTTCGAGGCGGCGGGCTGTAATGAGACGAATACGCTGGATAAGACGGCGAACAATATCATTAATATCGTGCTGAGCTTGATAGGGATCCTGGCGGTGGGGGTGATAATCTACGGCGGGATTACCTATGTGACGAGCACGGGCGAGCCACAGAAAGCGCAAAAGGCGAAGAATATCATCATGTATGGGGTAATTGGGCTGGTGGTGGCGCTGCTGGCATACGCGGTGGTGAACTTTGTGATTAAAAGTGTGGCGAGTAGCTAAAATAAACTAGACGATTTGAAAATCGTGTTATATAATGAAATACAAGAGTAGATAAAATCGAAAGGGAGTTTTATGAAAAAGTTATTATTAAATGTAGTAGCTGCAGTAGCAATGATTGCGGGGCTTGGTAGTGTTGCGACGATGTCGCCAGCGTATGCTGTGCAGATTCTGTGTCCAGGAACGTCAGACACGTATGCAGATTCTTTGGATAAATGTACTAATTTGACTGATAATGATGGCGGTAAGATTAATAACAATGATTTAATGAAGACTATTAATACTATTATCAATGTGATTATTGGTATTGTCGGTTTTGTGGCGGTAGTAATGATTATCGTTGGTGGTATTAGCTTCATTACTTCTCAGGGTGATAGCGCGAAGGTAACAAAGGCGCGCAACACAATTCTCTATGGTGTCGTAGGCCTCGTCGTGGCTCTGCTCGCATTTGCGATCGTGAACTTCGTGCTCAGTAGTGTATTTGGTGGTGGCAACTAGTAGTAGATAGAGCCGGTAGGAGGTGCTGAGATGAAGAAGATTCTGATGGCAGTCATGGCGCTAGTGGGGGTGGCGGGCTTGGCACTGTTCCCTGGTGAGGTGTATGCGGGGGAATGCCCGAATGGTGGAACGTACGAACATAGCATAGCAGAATGTGGGGTGAATGCAGTAGACGGTGGGGGTAGCGATGAAGAGTTGATGACGACGGTGAACCGCGTTATCAATATAGTTATAGGAATTGTTGCTATCGTGGCTGTAGTAGTGATGATCATTGGTGGCGTGTACTTCATTATCTCACAGGGCGATAGTGCAAAGATTACGCGGGCACGGAATACGATTCTGTATGGATTAGTAGGTCTAGTAGTGTCTCTACTCGCGTTCGCGATCGTGAACTTCGTACTTAGTAATGTGTTTAGAAGCAGTGCGACGCCGGCGTCTGGGGGTGAAGGCGGCGGCGGACAGAGCCTGCTCGTGATTGATAGTGAGATAGTTTAGCCCCGGTAAGATAGTCTCATTAAGAAAGATAGCTCCGTGAAAAACGGGGCTATCTTTTGGCTGGGAAAGTAGGGGATAACTTAAAGGTCGCTATGTCGGGCCTGCCTGGACCGCACCGAGCTATGCTTTTTGATTGACATTTTCTCTGTGCTCGAGAATTTTACGAACTTGACCTTCCCCACTGGTAATATGTACGGCTTTGTTGGGTTTATTGTTTTACTTAGGCTTATGGTTTATGGGGCGCTGAGCTAGGCTTCATTATATTAGCGTTCTCTTGCTGGTGCTATATAGTGAAGTATTGAGCTTGAGATGGCTAGTGATAAAAAAGTCGAACTTGTACACCAGTACAAGTTCGAGCCCGATCTAACAGGGGTGAAAATTGGTTTCTGAGGCTTAATAAGCCGAAAATGAGGCCAAATTTGGGCGTGAAAGTGGGCGAAAATGAACTGCTGAGCTGAGCTTAGTTGGCAATTAGATCGCGAGGCTGAGTCTAAATTGATGATTCCCTGCCTTGTGTAAACTATAAAATAGGCTCACGTGGAGTGCGTAAGCCTATTATTAGATATTACCTAGCTCTACTATTGTTCGATATTGCGCATGGTGAGGGAGAGGCGGCCCTTATCGTCGATGGCGACAAGCTTGACCTTGACTTCTTGGCCGACTTTGAGTACATCGCTGACATTAGCGATACGCTTATCGGAAATTTGTGAAACGTGGAGCATACCGTCGATGCCAGGAAGAATGTTGACGAAGGCGCCGAAATCTTTGATAGTGACGACAGTGCCGGTATAGACCTTGCCAACTTCGGGCTCTTCGGTGAGGGAGCGGACCCATTCGACGGCTTTTTGGATCTTCTCGGCGCTGTCGCCAGAGATGGTGATGAGGCCAGTGTCGTCGATGTCGACGGTGGCGCCAGTCTCAGAGGTGATCTTGTTGATGGTCTCGCCGCCTTTACCGATGACGGTACCGATCTTGTCTGGGGAGATCTTGAGCTTCTCGATGCGAGGAGCATATTCGGAAATCTTGCCCTTAGGCGCTGGGATGACGCTGAGCATGTGGTCGAGGATGAACATGCGACCGGCATGAGACTGCTCGATGGCTTGTTCGAGAATGTCGACAGGAAGACCGTGGACTTTCATATCCATTTGGAGAGCAGTGATACCCTCGGTAGTGCCGGTAACTTTGAAATCCATATGGCCAGCGAAATCTTCGGCGTCCATGAGATCGGTGAGAACGTAAGGTGTGTCGCCATCCATGATGAGGCCCATGGCGACGCCGGAAACGGGGCGCTTGAGCGGGACGCCGGCATCCATGAGAGCCATGCAGCTGGAGCAGGTAGCAGCCATAGAGGTAGAGCCGTTTTGAGACATGATCTCAGTAACGCTGCGGATAGCGTAGGGGAAATCCTCCTCACTTGGCAAGACTGGGGTGAGGGCGCGTTCGGCAAGGTAGCCGTGGCCAACTTCGCGACGACCAGGGGCACCGATGCGGCCCGGCTCACCGACGGTGTAGCTAGGGGCGTTGTAATGGTGCATGTAGCGGCGTTTGCCGTCGCTGACTTCCATAGTATCAACTATTTGAGAGAAGCTGAGCGGCGCAAGAGTGACGGCGTTAAGAGCTTGAGTAAGGCCACGGGTAAAGAGTGCGGAGCCATGCACGCGCGGGAGAATGCCGACCTGGCTGGAAAGTGGACGGACTTCGGTGAGCGAGCGGCCATCAGGACGGACACCGTCCTCAATGATGCTACGGCGAACTTCAGCGAAAATCGCGAGCTCGAAGGCATTATCGTAGAGAGCTTGGAGGCGCTCGGCGTAGTCGGCTTGTTTCTCTTCCTCGGTCTCGCCTTCACCATACTTGGCAGCAAACTCGGTATCCATGGCTTCGCGGAGAGCGTCGAGCTTCTCGGTGCGCTCGAGGACATTGCCGCGGATCTGGTCGCCAAGCTTGCCGGAGAGCCAGGCGCTAACTTCTTCTTGGGCGGCGAGTTCTTCGTCGGTGTAGTGCATCTCGCAGTCGACGGGCTCGATACCGGCTTTGTCGCGGAGCTCACGCTGAAGGTCAAGGGCGGGCTGGACATTCTTGACTGCCCAGTGCATAGCTTCGATGATCATAGCTTCGGGGACTTCGTCGGCACCGGCTTCGACCATCATGACCTTACCGTCCTTGCAGGCGACTACAAGGTCGAGCGGGGACTTCTCGCGTTCTTCTGGGGTGAGGAAAGCTTTGAACTCGCCATTAATGCGACCGATGCGGAGACCGGCGATAGGGCCATCGAACGGCGTGCCGGAGAGCATGAGAGCGCTTGATGCGGCAAGCATGCCGATGACATCGGGGCGGAAGCTGGGGTCCATTGAAAGAACGGTGGCGACGACCTGAATCTCTTGACGACAGTTCTTCGGGAAAAGTGGGCGAATCGGGCGGTCGATAAGGCGGCCGACCAGGATGGCTTCGTCGGCAGGTTTGCCTTCACGCTTGATGAACTTCGAGCCGCTGATTTTGCCGGCGGCGTAGAATTTCTCTTCGTAATCTACGGTGAGCGGGAAAAAGTCTTGCTCGACGGGTTCCTTCCCTACCACGACGGTGCCGAGTACCATGGTGTCGCCATAGCGGACGAGGACGCTCGCGGTGGAGCGGAAGCCGACACGGTTGATCTCGAGGGTGAGTTTGCGGCCAAGCCACTCAGTCTCAACTTGGAGCGTTTTTTTGCCGCTAGGGTTAATAATATCCATGTAATATGAACCTTCCTGTGGGAAAACTTCAGATATAGACCACCTTGGGCAAGGTAAGCTGTATCTGCGGTCTTCCCAACTTAATTTAGCTATCTGTATATATTATAGCACAGAATGAGACTTTATCGATGCATTCTCTAGTGTTGAAAGTTAGTTTTACCATCTTTTCTCTGGGCGCGTCCACGACGCCCATCTTCGCTTATGCTCAGATTCTCGGGCGTCATTTCGGAAGAATGAACAAAAAGCTCCTTCTTCATTCAATTCCTACGAGATTCGTTGCAGGTGCCGCGCGCTCGTCCAACGCGACTAAAGTCGCTACCAGCTGGGCGTCGCCTCGCAAAAGAAAACTTGTTCTCTTTTGACTCAGCTCCTACGGCTAGACGCTCGTAAGCTCCGGATCCCATCGAAAAGAGATAAAACTAACTTTGAGGCTAAGCATGCATGATTTAGCGTAAAGGGCTTGATTTTTTGCGGATAATTTAGTATAATTGTAGTGAGTAGGTCTGTTGGCTTGTTCAAAGCACATTTTAGATAGAGGAGAGGGTTTGTTTTGCCGAGAAAAATTGAACGTGAAGATCATAACTTGAATACCAGCCAACGTGAGCTGCCAAAGGTGGCGGTGCAAGATCGGACGGCGATTAAGATCTATGGTCTACCGCTTCATGATGGACAGAGATTCGATAAATGTGGTCTAATGGAGGTGTTTCAGAGACACAAGCGTGAATTGACTCGGGGAAATCCTGAGCGGCGGAAGCCGGAGTATCAGCACTTGGTGCTTGAGAAGAAACGGGTGTATTGCCAAGAGCATGACCTGAGCATGAGTGCGCGGGCGGTGCGAGAGCAGACGTTCTACCCTGATGATCTGAAACTGTTTTTGCCGATTGCTTATACCACGAAGCACATGCCGCATAGCGACGGGACAGAGGACCTGGTAGTGAAGGTCTTGCTGAACACGGCGCATCCGGCGTTTTTCGTGAGAGAGGACGGTAGAAAGGTTCTATTCGATCTGGGGGATATTAACGCCCTGATCTTTGAACGCGTGGAGATGATGGCAGACGACGTGCGGATGCACCTGAAGAGGGTGCGCGACGAGGCGTTGCTCAGAGGCGAGGAGCCGGACTATTACGGCTACAAGCTGGACGCGTTTAAGACTTAAGACAGATTACTCTCTGCTACAGACTGTAGCTATACCAAAGGATGGGACTGATCGCTCTCTCGATTAGTCCCCTGCTGTATCCTGTCGCGCAGCTGGTGATAGATCACCTCCTGCCGCCAGGCTGCGCGAGCTACAGGCGGCTAGGTTGCCCCCTTCTACGGAAGGGGGCGTTTTTCTGTTTCTATTTTTGGGTTTCATCTTTGGGGTTGTTAGTTTTGGTGCGCAAAATTGGGATTGTTGGTTTTGGTGTGTATAATAAATAAAGCCCCTTGGCGGGGTTTTATTTATTTGCGAAGTCCGAGCTCGGCGATAGTCTTTTTGTAGAGGTCGAAATTAGTACGCTCAAGATATTTTAAGAGCTTCTTGCGCTGACCGACCATTTGCATAAGACCGCGCTTCGCCATGAAATCGTGAGCGTTCTCTTGGACGTGCTGGGTGACTTCTTTGATCCGTTCGGTCAAAATAGCGACTTGCACCTCAGGAGAACCGACGTCTTTCTGATCGCGAGCGAGCTTTGCTATCGCTGCGGCTTTTTTCTCTCTGGTAATCATATATTTGCCATTATAGCACATCTTGGCAATACTTACAACCCCTTATTTTGAGGAAAAGCTAGGGGAGGGTGCGGGGCGAAATAGATGACCGTGGTTATCTATTGAGATGCAGGTTTGACGGTACTGGGCGCTTTTAAGATGCGGATTTGACAGATTGGAGAAAGTTTGCTATAGTGAGGCTAGTTTATGGAAGATGTAGAAGAAGCGCAGATTCAGGAGCAATCGCAGGTGCCAGAAAAGGCGACCAGCTCGGTTTTGACGGGCTTAAGTGTGCCGTTTAGGGTAATTGCGAGTGTGGCTTTGGTCTTGGTAGGGCTATATAATGCGATTGGTACGGTGATGAGCGGAGTGTCTATGGTGAGCGCGCTAGCCGGCATTCTTTATGTCATGGTGGAGCGGCCGTTTTTCGGGATTCTGTCTTTTGCGTATTTCTTGCTGTCGGCGGTGTCTTATGCAGTGGCTTGTGCGCTGAGTTTCAAGTTTGCTTATGACACTCTACGGAAGCGTGATATTGAACAGAGGCTGCTAGTCATCTTCGGTGTGTGCTTGGTGATAGTAATAATTATGAGCTGTTTAGTCTCGCCGATAATTGGTACGACGTTGGATAGCCTAAAATAGCGTAGTTTGGACGCTGTTAAGTGATCCGTTTGGCTTTCTCAGCGATTTGATTGGCGATTTTTTGTCTAGTGAGTTTGGTTGGCGTTTTTTGCTAGGGTGGTTTATACAGTGGGGTGAAGCAGGCGGGATTTTGCTTTAGGATTAATCCTCGCAGAGTGTGGTGAGAGGCTTGGCGTCTTCAATGCGGTAGGGGCCGACTTTGGTGCGACGTAAAGCGGTGAGGTAGGCGCCAGTGCCGAGAGCTTTACCGATGTCTTCTCCGAGGGTACGGATATAGGTGCCGCTGGAGACATGGCAGCGGATCCGGAGCTCGGGGTAATGATAATCGAGGATCTCGAGGCGGTAGATAGTGATGGGGCGGACGGGCATTTCGACGGACTTGCCGGCACGGGCGAGCTTGTAGGCGCGTTCACCGTTGATTTTGACGGCGGAGAAGTTGGGGACGCGTTGTTCGGTTTTTCCGAGGAAGTTCTCCACAACTTTTTCCACATCGGCTAAAGTTGGAACCGAACAAGATGCGGTTTCGGTGATTTCCCCTTCAGGATCGCCGGTGGTGGAGGTAGCGCCGAGGTGGACGGTGGCGAGATATTCTTTGTCGAGTTTGAGAAACTCTTGGGCATGCTTAGTGCCTGGGCCGACGAGGAGAATGAGAAGGCCAGTAGCAAAGGGATCAAGAGTGCCGGTGTGGCCGACCTTAATCTTTTTGTGCTTCTGGCGGATGACGCCATCTTTGCCTTTGACTTCGATGAACCCTGCCTGGCTGGAGAGAGCGTGGCGGACGCGAGCAACTACGCCAAAGGAGCTGATTCCGGCGGGTTTATCAACTAATATAATTTCTGATTTGGCAACTAGCGGAAGTGATGATTCCATGGCGTTAGTATAGCATGAATTAAGAGAAAAGCAAGGTCGGGATGATTATTGGGTCATTTGGGGCGGGACCTGGACGGTAGGCAAGATTGGCGGCATCATGCTGTTCATGTCGGCATTAGGGGTAGGAGGGGGAGGTAGGACGGGAGCGGAGATAGTGTTCGCGACGGGCTCCATGATAGGGGTAGATGGGGCTGGAGCTGGAATGTCGCTAGACTGAACAGGGGCAGGTTGAGATGTGGGGTTCATAGATGAGGTCGTAGGGCTAGTTGGGGCTGCGGAACTAGGACCCGGGGTGATTGTACTAGGATTCATGGTCGCGGGGTTAGGATCTGCTGGGGCTGATTCCCCTTCGGCAAGAGCGGCTTCCATCATTTCAGCGTAATTTTTAGGCTCTTTGTGAGTGGGGGCGGGAGGAGTGAGAGATGGGCCGACCTGCTTCGTGGCGGGAGGAGTAGGGGCTTCGTTCATGATGGGGCGAGAGGTACTCTTGGTATTAGCAGTGGTAGTCTCGGCTGGCGGGGTAGGAATTTGCATTTGACTGACCGGCGCTGCGTTAGGGCTGGCAGGCTGAGCGACGGGCTGAGCTGGTAGCTGCATCTGGCTAGGGCCAGGAGTGTTCGCGGCTGGGGTAGCCGGGGTGGATGGGGTATTCGCTGCGGGAGAGGGATTAGCAGGGGCGCTAGGGGTAGTAGGAAGATGTATTTGGTTAGGGTCGGTGGGCGCTGCTAGAGGAGGCTGGGCGGGAGTGCCATTATTGGTATTTGCTGCCGGATTGTCAGGGCCGCTAGTTGTGGGGCTTGGAGACGCGGCGTTAGCGCCAGGGATAATCGGCTGAACGATGACACTCTCGGGGGCGACGGCGTTGGTATTATTAATAGCGTTGCCGGTGGGGGTAGAGGTGGCGTCGAAATTGAGCTCAGGAGCGATGCGCGCGGCAGGGTTGGAAGAGTTGCTAGGAGATTTATCGTGGTCGATCTCGAGGTTCGAGTGGTCTTCGACCTCGGCGGCAGGCTTAGGCCCGTAGCTATAATCGTCTTCGTTGTGGACGATGTCGTTGCCGCTGATGTTGGCGGTAATGAGCTGCTGGTCGGCACCCATAGACATGAGCTTGGAAGCGGTGCCGAGGGTGTCGGGGTTTGTTCGGTTATTAGAAAATCGATCGGTGGCGGCGACAATACCAGCAAGTAAAGAAGTGGCGACGTCATGTTCGAGCGGCTTCTCGTCGGATTCCTGGATCTCGAAAATGAGGTTCGTAAGCATTTCGCAGACAGAGCTGGCAGTAGGATTGCTCCATTCGATCTCGCCGAAGCGTCCGGGATCGCCAGTGGTGATGTTGACCACAGCGGCGTCACGCGTGATGCGGCTACTTTCTTGGAGTGCGCGGTCGAGATTGCCAGCGGAATTAACGTTGAGAGCGATAACGAAGTCAACATTGTAATCACCGTGAGAGAAAGAGAGGTCATCTTCGGTGATGGTGGACTTGTATGGGGTGATGAAGACCTTGACGTAGTCGCCTTCGAGCTTGTAACGGAGGTGGTCGGCCTTGCTTTTATCGAGGGAAATGATAAAATCTTGCAGGCTGTCGGTGTTGGTCTCGAACGTCTCTTCGGGCTGAAGGAAGGCTAGATTATCAGGAGTGCGACCGGAGTAAATGGCGGTGGTATGCTTCTGGATGCCGTCAAGGAAAATGGCAAGACCGATGGCGCCGGCGAGCTCATCAACGGAGGGGTCGCGCGAGAGAGCAATCAAGATGTTCTCAGAATTTTTGATCTTCTCGACGATCTTTTTGATGAAATCGCCCTGAGCAGCCTGACTGACGGCTTGCGTCGCAGCGGCAACAGGGTCAGAAGTAGTAGTAGGATTAGTATTTTGATCTTGCATGTTTGTTTTGTAGGTTATTAATTTAATGTTAGCACAGTTTAATGTAAAAGTCAATGGTTATTTTGTGGGGAAGGATGTGCACCCATATATTGAGTGGTAAAGGTTTCTACCAAATATCACCCCAGAGACTGAGGTGATATCGGTGTGTGAGCTGAATGATAATTATTGGATAGCGATGCGCTTGACCGTATCCAACTTCTCTTTCTCAAAGGTGATGGTAAGAACGCCATCTTTGAGATCGGCACGGACAGAATCTTCGTCTTCTTTGACCTGGACTGGGAGGACAATCGTACGGGAGAACTCGCCCCAGTAGCACTCTTGGATATGCCAAGCGGTAGTATTCTCATCTTCCCCGCCGCTCAAGACGCCGGAAATAGTGAGGATGTTGTCGGCGACGGTGACATTAAGATCAGACTTGGAAATGCCAGCGGTGCGCGCTTTTACTACTAGCTTGTCGGCGGTTTCGTAGACATCCACTGCGAGCTGTCCAGGAAATTCGTCGGTATCGTCCCACCCATCATTTACCCCCGGTTCTGATGGCTCTTCAACGTTCAGGGCAGCTTTTGGGCTTGGTTCAGCGAGGGGAGCGGGCTCCGTCTCATTGAAGAAAGCGGCTGCTAATTCGTCTTCCATCAGCATGTCGGCATCATTATTACGAGCCATGCTTGAATTACCTCCGTTATGTTGTTATGCTTTATTATAATGGTAATTTGTAGTAAAATCAATAGTAATTATGGGTTTCGTTGTAAAAAACACAACAAAATGTGGGCTGCTGGACCTGCTGTGCCCGCACTCTTGTAGGGGTTGTGGGCGCTTGGGAGCGGTGCTGTGCGAACGTTGTAAAAAATACATGTTGGATAATTATGAAGGGATTTGTCCAATCTGTAAAAAATCGTTTGCGAAAACTTTGGAAAATGTCGGAAGTGGGCCGGAGGCTGGCAAAAAGTGTGATGCTACAGTGAATAATTTGAATAAACAGAGGGCGCAGCGCTGGAAATGTGAGGATTGTGAATTTCCAGTGGCGGGGCTGTGGGCGGTAGGATGGCGTGAGGGGGCGCTGGAAAAGCTGGTGGAGGAGTATAAATATCAGTCGGTGCGGGCAATGGGACCGGTGCTGGCGGAGCTGCTCGATGAAGTATTGCCGAAGGAGCTGGAAGATATGACGGTGGTTCCCTTGCCGACGATTGGGCGGCACGTGCGGGAGCGGGGGCTGGATCATACTTGGGAAGTAGCGAAGAAATTAGCGAAACAACGAGGGTGGAAATATGAACGCTTGATAGCGCGAGCAATGGATACGGTGCAGGTGGGTGCGAAAGTGGCAGAGCGGGAGGCGCAGGCGAAACAGGCGTATGTATTAAACGGGACGGTATTGCCAGAGAAGCGGTATCTGCTGCTGGATGACGTATGGACGACCGGAGCGACGATGCGGGCAGCGGTGAAAATACTGAGAGACGCGGGAGTGAGCGAGAATAATATATATGTAGCAGTGGTGGCGGTGAGCCGAGGAAAAGAGGCGGCGGCGTAAGAAGATCCCCTAGGGTTCTAGGGGATCTGGTGGTTTGTGGGACGATGGCTAGGCGGAGACGCTGCTGAGGGTGTGGAGGACGAAATTGATGATGGCGTAGGCGAGGAAGGCGATGATGAGACCGATGATGGCGTAGAGGATGGTGTTTTTCGCATCGGTGACTTTCTTGCTGTCGCCGCCGGAAACGATATAACGGAGGCCACCCCAGACGAGCATGATGACGGAAAGCGCGCCGACGACGCCGAGAGCGACATTAGTGAAGCGGTTAAAGACGCCGTCGATGCCGATGAGCTCGGCGGGCATGCCTTCGGCGCGGGCGGCTTCGGCACCCTCTTGGACGGTGAGAGCCATGACTTTGCCGGCGCTCAAGGTAAGGATAGCGCTAAGGCCGATGATGGCTTGTAAGATGTATTTAGTGATTTTCTTCATTTCGTTCTCGCAGTTAATGATATGAACTTATTATCTTGATTATAGCATACTTTTGAAAAAGAGGAAAGAGTCAGATACAATGAGGAATTGAGCGGAGAAATGTATCTTAAATGTGAAAAAGTATGTTATAATTGATGGTATTGGAGGGTTACCCAAGTGGCTGAAGGGGACGGTTTGCTAAATCGTTAGTCTGGGGAAACCTGGAGCGGGAGTTCGAATCTCCCACCCTCCGCCATACCTAAAAAAGAAAGCCCTGTGGGCTTTGTTTTTTGGGCATACGGCGGATGGTGGTACTGGGAGCTCAGGAAGCTCTCAGTAGGTTTTCTGACGAAAACCGAGATTCTCTTGGATGCGCGCCACTGTGCTTGCGCACCTGGGCGCATAACGAATCTCCCACCCTCCGCCATACCTAAAAAAGAAAGCCCTGTGGGCTTTGTTTTTTGGGCATACGGCGGATGGTGGTACTGGGAGCTCAGGAAGCTCTCAGTAGGTTTTCTGACGAAAACCGAGATTCTCTTGGATGCGCGCCACTGTGCTTGCGCACCTGGGCGCATAACGAATCTCCCACCCTCCGCCAGATGAGCAAAAATGGACTACTTTGCAAGTTCTATCTGCGCTCCCTCGTCTTAAGACGCGGTTCGCTTGATAGAATGCAAATTAGCTCCATTTTTGTCTCATCTGGTTTGGGCGGATAGTAGAAATGGTTTTTGAGTTTTTAGCAAATTTCTTTAAGATGCGCTTCAGTCGGAGAAATTACCAACCTAGCCAATTTTCTCCCTGAATGGTTCTGCTTGTCGGAATATAAAATTGTTTGCTTCCCTGCGAGTTTCGGTTGGAGAAAATGATTGATCGATCGAGGATGGTGTATAATGGGGATAAGAAATGGATAAAGGATGTCGTATTTAAAATTGATTACCCCAACGAATTTAGCTGAGGAAAAGGAACGGTTTTTCAAGAGGGCAGATTATTCTCCGCAGCTGGAGTATGATTGGAACGAGCGGGCGATTGAAAAGGTTGTCGAGGAGAGACCAGAGAGTGGCGCACTAGTGGGGGCTTTGTTAGCACAGGATGGCGAGAAATTGACGCAGGCGGCAATGAAGTTTTTCGGGGTGGAATTCCGGGAACAGGATATTGAGTTCGCACGGGAGCTGATTGCGGAAGTGCCGATCGCTGTAAACGGGACGGCTGAACAATATGCAGACTTGATGAGGCGGAAATTGGCGGATCTTGGAATAGACTATGCGGTGGAGGTGGTGGATGAGCATGGTTTCCAGGGGCGGCCGAACCATAAGAAACATATAATGAAAATTAGTAAGTATTTGTATTTGCAGTTTTTGTCGTTGGACGGGATTGTGAATCATGAGCTGGTACATATTATACGAGCAATTAATGGTGAGTATAATGGCATAACTAAATCGAGAGATTATCTGGCGACGGATGAAGGGCTGGCTTGTTTGGTGCAGGATGAACTACTGAAGCATCCCACTGGGTCGTTGTTTCAGCATGCTTTGGAATATCTGGCGGCAGATATGAGCCGGACGGCAGGGTTTAGGGAGGTATATGAGTTTTTGCGGAGCCATGGCTGCAACGCGGAGAATGCTTGGCTGAGGGGGATTCGGCAGAAATTTGGGCTGCGTGATACTTCGAAACTCGGAGGTTTGGTAAAGTCGGGGATGTATTTTTATCATGAGAATCTCTTGCGGGGTATGAGTCAAGATGAGCTGTTAAGACTGTTTGTGGGAAAAATAGCGGCGTCGGAGCTGCCTCGGTATCCGGAATATAGGGGTAAAATTTCGGCGGAGGCGATTATGCGAGTGTTGTTTGGCGAGAATTGAGCAGGATGCAGTTGGTAGGAATTAAGCAAAAACATATATAATATATGGTATAATATAGGTATGGTGAAATCTTCAAGGGACGCAAAGACGGACATTATTACTTGGGAAGCTGAGGAATATGTTGTGCGGGATAAAACAAATTGGTGGTATGTGGGGTTGATTGCGATTGGGCTGGTACTGTCGGGGTTGGCGGTGTGGCTGCAATGGTGGAGCTTCCTCGCGGTGGTGATATTGAGCGTGGTGGCGCTGATTATTTATGCGATGCGGCCGCCGCGGATCTTGCGTTATTCTCTGAGTAATAAAGGAATTAGTGAGGGAGATAGGCTGTATGCTTATTCAGATTTTAAGGCGTTTGGGATTTTGAAAGAAAGTGGGCATTTTGCGATCGTGTTGACGCCAATGAAGCGGTTCTCTCCGCGGATGGTGGTGTATTTTCCAGAGGCGCAGGGTGAGGAGATCGTGGACGCTTTCGGGGCGAGGCTGCCGATGGAAGAGGTGAAGCTGGATGCGCTGGATAAATTGATAAAGTTCTTGCGTATTTAAAATTTGTGGTATAATAGTATATATACGATTATAGTAAGTAATAACATTAAGAAGGTGGGTAAAAATTATGAACCAAAACCGCAATAAAGATAATGATTTGCAGCGGGCTATTGACGAGATCACCCAGAAGGGCGGTGCCGGGAATGGTCCGAAGCCGGCTGCCCCAGCGCCAGCACCAATGGGTGGTGCGGGCATGATGTCTGAGCCAGCGAACAATATGAAGATGCCGTCGGCACCGGCGCCACAGATGGCAATGCCAAGCATGCCGCCAATGGGTGGTAGCACTGGTTACGGTCGTCCAATGGGCTATAGCTCGGATATTTCTAAGGTGAAGGAAGCTGCGCTCAAGGAGCTCTTCCCAATTATGGATCGGGTAGAAGTCGATCCTGAGAAGCGCTTCTTGTTGTATCAGGAAATGTTGACTACGATGCGTGATAAGGCAGTGATTGCGCCGGCTTATGAGGCTGCTCGCCAGATTCGGGATGATAAGGTGAGGGCGGATTCGTTGCTATACCTCATTAATTCTATTGACGAAATGTCGCTCTAATTTGTAATTTTTGACTATTACTTTGTCAAAAGTTCCAGTACGCGAAGGACGTATGAGAAATACGTCCTTCTTGCGTGCTTCACTTTTTCCGCGTACTAGTCTAAAAATTACTAAATTAGAGCCTCGCTAGAGTAGCTGTCAGGCCTCGTACTTCATCTCAAATAAAGTGCTACAATCCGCTCATACCTTTCCGCGTACTAGCCTAAAAATTACAAATTAGAGCTTCGCTAGAGTATTTACTAGGCCTAGTACTTCATCTTAAATAAAACGCCACAAAAGTAAGCATGCTTATTTTACTTTTGTTCCCTGGTCTGGTAAGCTGGTAACAGAGCAGTCAGCTCTTGACGCAACTATGGGTCGATCAAACGATTAATAGTAGTTTAATAAGATGGAAGGTGGGCTGTATGGTTAGAAAAGCTTGTATCGAGCTAGAGATCAAAAGTCGCTGGCTCCGTAAAGTGAAAATTACCCTTAGCAAATAGCTAGGGATAATTTTCCAAACCTTATAACTCCATTCTAACAAACTTATACTAAGTCGTCAATGTTGACTGCTCTTTTTGGTTGTGTTTTAATTCTGGTGGCTATGCGCCGGAAACGACGCAGCGAACGGAGAAGCCGTAGAAGCGAGAATCGGCGAATTGCGAAGAGAAACTGCCTTCACGGAAGAATAGGGCGTGCGCACCGTAGTTGCTGGAATACCGGGTAGAGGACCAGTCATTCCCGCGGCTGCCAACACTGAGTAAACCGCCGGAGCTAACGTATCCGGCAGCTGGGAAGTAATAAGGGTCCTTGCGCACATTATCATAAGTCGCTCCAGTAATGATTGTCCGGAATGATTTAATACCAGAATTGTCAAAGAGCTTCCAGCCACTGGAGCAAATACTATCCAGGGCGTTTTCACCAATAGCCGTAGATGGACCACTGCCAGCTGTAGCGGCATTGTAGGAATAGTAATTCCCTACAGCATAATGAAGGTTGGCATCTGTCGTATTTGAGTTGGTAATGGCTGTATAGCGATTGCAAGTCGCTGGATTCTTCGTTTCGTTACATGCTGACCAAGAGCCGATTGCGTCGTTGATGTAGTACGGGCCTGGATCATAAGACTGGACAATATCATGATCACTGACATTCCAACTCCAAGAAGTGCCTGTAAGAGTATTGGCGGTTGGCGTCCAGTTAGAACGTACGTCAGAATCATCTGGTGTTAGTGGAACAGCGGTGTTCAGATCATAGTCAAGGTTCTGGGTCATGATACATTGACTGTTTACTTTTGAGACCCAGTAGAGCTTGTCATCACGAGAATCTTTAAGCTGCGTGGAATATCCATCTGGTGCATACTTACAAATATTTGGTGTCATTTCCTGCATAGTAGTGATGGGCTGGTCTGTATCTAAATTAATGAAGCCAGAGATATATTTTGCATCCGCTGCCACACTTACCATAGCTTTCGTAGTGTAGTGATCAGAAGGTTTATCGGCATTAATCTTGGCGGCAAAGGTGAGCTTAAGATTATATGTACCATCAGCTAGATTACTAGCAGAAGAGTATTGTGGTGTAGTAGAAGTACCATAGGCTGGGAGGGAGTTATAACTCATGCTTGAGTTATCTACACTAGCTTCTCCTAAAGCAAATCCCCAAGTATTATCACCAAAACCATTCTCGTCGGTAGCGGTAGGGATCTTATTATTACCAACTGGAGCGATGGTAGCTTTATTTACCATACCAGTAAGTTCACTACTACCATCTTCGGCTGCTTGTATACTTACATAGAACCTATTAATCTTCTTAGTATCTATTCTTAAGTTATTAGTAATATAGCTTACTAATCCTGGTTCTACATTAGTAGATACTGTATCACCAGTATTTAGTTCTGTACTACTACCATCAGTATTACTATGACTAATAGTAAGTGAGATACTAGAATAGTCTGTAGGATTAGCCGTAATAGTTTCTGCATAAGCTTTATCTATACTACTTATATTAGTAGCTGGATTAAGCATGATTCCTATACCCAAAAGGAGAGCTAAGCTACACCCTACCGGCACTACGTAGCTTGGTCGGTCAGTGATCTTGCTATAAGAGTTTGTTTGCCGGCGAGAGCGGGTCAGAATTGCGTGAGCAGTACCTGAAGCAGTATTGCTCTTCTCGCAATGATGAGAGCTCTCCCGAAACTCGTTAGCAAAATCATGACCGACCTTACTATTCGAGATGTCGCCAGCAGAATTGTAGCTACGCCTTGCTATACCTAGATTAGAAAGCCATCGGTAGAAATAAGTACTTTTACTATGAAGCATATTGTTCTTTGCAGTACCGTATTTGCAATCTACGCCACTGCTAGATGTAAAAGTTGATGGTTTTCTCTTCTTGTGTAGCATGGTAGCCCTCCTTTTGGTTCAGTTTTAACCCGAGAGGAGCCAGATTTATATTCTATAATAAGCCCTGCGTCACCGGAGCTAGCTAGATACAAAAATGGCACCACGAGGGTGTTCAGAACTCACACAGTTGGCACAAAGTGCTTTCTTATGCTTGTTCGCCTCATGGCGCCATTTGCTAGCATAAGAAACACTAACACTGTACCAACATAAATATGTGAATTCTGAACACTACTATTATAGCACAATAATTATGTTTCGTGGGAAAATGGAGGGAGATTTTGGGGAAATTAGAGATTCTGGAGGGCTTTTTTGACGGCGGCGATGTCGGAGTCTCGGGTGGCGTAGCTGAGGGAGAAGCGGATGAGCGGAGGGTATTTGCAGACTTTGTCGAGGTAGTAGTGGGCGCAGAAGTAGCCGGTGCGGGTCATGATTCCCTGGGCGCCGAGGGCGGAGCCGAGGAGGTGGGAGCCCATGCCGTCGACGTAGAAGCTCATGGTGGGGTTGGGCTCGCGGTTCACGAGGTGGAGATTAGGCTTGGTACGGAGGTAATCATAGAGCTCTTTAGAGTAGGCGGCGAGGCGGGTGGAGTCGGATTTCTTGCGGGAAGCGAGCCAGTCGAGTGCGGCGCTGAGGGAGATGATCTCAGCCCAAGCCTGGAGACCGGGTTCGAAGATGGTGTAAGCATGGTCTTTGTTATCGGCACTTAAGAGGTAGTGATCCTTGAACACGTCGTCGACCATGCCACCGCCGAGGAAGGCAAGCCGAAGCTTAGGAATGAGACTGCGGTGCGCAACGATGACGCCGAGGGAGGCAGCGTACATCTTGTGGGCGGAAAAACAGATAGCGTCGGCTTCGGTCTTCTCGAGTAGAGCGTGAGAATGGGCCATGGCCTGGGCAGCGTCGATAATGATGATACCGCCGTCGGCGTGGACCTTTTTGACGATGTCTTTGAGATTGACGAGCTGGCGGCCGTCGAAGTTCGCGGCGCAGTTGACGACGACTACGGCGTTATGAAAATCTTCGGTGAGGGGGAGTGAGCCGTCGGGATTACGGGTGAGGACGACGCGAGGAATATCGAGGCGCTGACTGAGGGCGAGGGTGGCGAGGAAGGGTGAGTTGTGCTCGATATCGGAGGTGACGACCTTCTTAACGAAGTGCGGATCGAGGTCGTTTAAGATGAGGTTGATACCGTAGGTAGTATTGAGAGTGAAAGAGACGAAGTAATCTTTGGATTTCAGCTTGAGGAACTTAAGGACTTTGTGGCGGGTATCTTCGACGAGGGCGTCGGTCTGCTCGCCCCAGGGGTACTTGACACGTTCGCCGCAGGAGTTGTGCTGGTAATAGTATTTCTCCATGGCATCAACGACGGGGCGGGGGCGCAAACTCTGACAGGCAGCGTCGAGATAGATGTGTTTGGAGTCGATGTAATCGAAATCTTGCATATGATTATATAGTACCTCTTAAATAATGGGAGCAGGGTTGACACATGAAGGAAAATTTGTTAGAATGGAGCTATATTTGTTAAGAATTACCTCTCAGCTTAGCGGCTGAGGGTAATTTTTACTTTGTGAACTGTGTGATCTTTGATCTCAAGTTCGAGCGAAGCCTTCTTAAGCATACAGCATCCTTTCCACAATTTTAATTTACCATTGGCATCGACCAAAGTTCGTGTCGATTCCCTGCTCTGTATTAATAGTATCAGAGTTGCGAGGATGTGTAAACGCGGAAGTGGTAGGCGCTGGACGGGGAGGGAGGGATTTGGTATAATAAGGTTATGTTTGGGAAGTCGAAGAGTGGGAAGAATAAAAAGTCGCAGCAAAACAAAATTAGGCAGCAAATGAAGGTGATGGCGCCGGAGGTGGCGGCGGATGAGCAGCTGCAGAATCGGATAATTCTCTATTTCGTGAACGGGCAGAAGATTTCTGCGGTGCCGGAAGGTGAGGCGAAGGCGACTGAGGCGGAGCGGGCGAAAGTGATAGAACAGCTGAGCTCGGGTAAGATCACGATGGCGGAGGTGGAGGGATTCCTTCGGAATGTGGCGATGCCGCTACAGGATACGAAAGAGAGTGCGCGGAAAGTGTTCGAGCAGGTGGCGCAGGATTTGCGGCAAAAGCAGATTCTCGCGGTGTTGCTGGGGTATAATGCGACGGATTGGCAGAATGTGAGCGCGGATGATCTATTGAGCTTGAGAGGAAAGCCGCTGAAGGGCCAGCCGAACTATCGGACGCCGGTGGGGTTTGAGACGTTCCGGGAGAAGTTTTTGATGGGGATAGAAGACAAGGCAGACGCGGAGCAGATGCAGGCTTATCAGGAGGCGATGGACGGGCTAGAGCGGAAAATTTACGGGCGAAGGTTTGAATATTATCAGCAGGTGTTGCTTCTGAAAGACGGTGAGAAGCCGGCTGCGCAGAAAACGGCGGATGTTTCGGAGGTGGCGGATGCTGAGCAAGTGAAGGCGATAGAGACACCGAAGATGGAGGCTGCTGTGGCGCCAGCGGTTGCTATGGTTCTGGAAACAGAGAAAACGGTTAAGAAAATTGCGGGGGAGAAGCTGCCAGAGCTGACGGTAAGCGTGGCGGTGAGCCCGGAACGGAGTATGGAGATCTTGAACCAGGCGGTGATCGTGGGGGATCCATGGCGGCAGGATGGTAATGAATATCTTTTGACGGTGAATGGGTTGATTAGTAATAATTTGGTGCCGGCGTACGAGCTGAGCGTGGGGGCGGAGACGTTGGCGCTGTCGCAACCATTCCAATTAAGTGATGGCCGAGGTGCGGCGCTAGGATTTGTGCCGACGAGCGAAGGGATGAAGGTACGGGGGTACTACCTGGATCCGAAGACGGGGCTGTGGCATTTCGCGCCAGATGTGATCCGAGGGGCAAGAGGCGAAGGCATGAGCCAGATCACGGAAGGCTACGGGATGGCGTCGACAATGCTGCCGGTGGTGATGCAGAAGAATTTGACGGAGATTGTGAAAGCGGGGGGATTCCGAGAGATTACGACGGTGAACCCGGATTATCTATTGGCGGGGACAGCGATAGCTTATAATGATATGCAAGAATATCGAGAAGCGATGAGCCGGGGGCAAATGCGGAGTGATTTTTACCGAGAGGTGGACCAGGAGCCGGTGGTGGTGAACGCGCAGGTGAATGAGAAGAATAAAACTTTGCCACAGCTGATCTCGGTGAATGTAGAGCTGGCGCCGGACTTCCAGAAGTATCTAGGGCATTTCTTGACTTATTCCCTGCTGGCGGGACAGGTGAAGGTGGATAGCTTCTTGTCGCAAGATGGTCATCTAACTTGGATGATCTGTAGTGATGAATATGGGCGGACGTGGATTGGCGGTATAGAGGTGAACTCGGAGCTGACTTCGACGGGCTGCCGAAAGAACTGGGCGATGGGGGGAGACCTAATGACGCCGTTGTATGAGTACAGCACGCAGTCGGGTAATTATGGCGATCCGAGTGATATACGGAAAGGCATGGTGGGGATGTGGAATCAATACCTAAGTAAGATTGGGCTGATTGAGGAGTATATTGCCTGGAAAAACCGGCAGGGGGTGTAAGAAGCCTAAGGGGTTATAGGGTATTGGTTTGGGGTTGGTGGTTTTTGTGGGGTTTCGTGTAGGGTGAGGTGTTTTGCAGAAAAGGGTGTGGTATGGTATAATGAATCTGGAAGCGTGGCCGAGTGGTTGAAGGCGCACGACTCGAAATCGTGTGGGTCGCAAGATCTCGGAGGTTCGAATCCTCTCGCTTCCGCCAAAAGCTAGTAATTAAAAATAAATCCCAGAGGGGATTATTTTTAATTAGTTCTCCTTCGGAGAACGAGGATTCTCTTCCGTCGGGCGTCTCTACGGAAAAGAAAGTAAGCTTTCTTTTCACTCCGTTCCTACGACGGACGAATCCTAGAGATAAAATAGATTTTGGGAAGATGAGGGTTAGGTTCGTTATGCGCTCGGTGCGAAGCACAACGGCGCGGATTTTTATCCTATCGCTTCCGCCATTCAGGTTAGAATCGCCCATCTAGGTAATGGAGACTAGGATTAAAGGGGTTATGATATAATTAGGGTAAATAGATATGTAGTGAGGTAGAATTATGGAGAAATTGAGCGCAGCTCGGGAGAGTGCGGGTGAGCGGGATTATGATAAGCAACATCTGCGAGAGGTTGGGAAGTTCTTTCTGGAAACGGAGCAGAGCGTAGAGAGTGCGGTCGAGCGGACGTCGGCGGTAGTGGGGGTGGAGATTGGTGTGAAACCGGCGGGGTTGGTCGGTTTTAGCTATGACCCAGAGAGGAACGATGAGCAGCGGGGATTTGAAGACGCTTTGCAGGCGATGGATATTAAGTATATAAGACAAGCTCAGGGAGCTTATCAACATTATTTCATTAGCAAAGATGCAGAATTGGCGGAAGAACTGCAAGAGACTTTTGCGGAACTTTGGGCGAAGGAGGATAAGAACCAGATATCGGAGACTGATTTGAAACTGGGGCGGCTGTTGGGGTATCCAGAAACAGCAGTGGACTATGTGATGTCTGGCCGGGCGAAGGCGGTAGATGAACTGCAAAAGCGACCTGATACGCTTTTGGTGCATGATCCGGAACATTTTGAGGAGGAATATGAAGCGTATGAGAAGCCGATTTATGAGGCGATGGATGTAAACTGTCTGGAGCTTGCGGTGGCGCGGAAGCGGCAACAGAACGGACATTTGGGTGGTAAGATAGTCGGTTTGTTGCGTAAACTGGGGCGAAAGTAGGTGGGCTAATTGAGTTTTGGGGTAAATGTAGTATAATATAGAGGTAGAGAAATCCTGAGATAGAGGTGGGAGGAATTTACTAAGAAGCTTAAGAATGGTGATTTTGTGATTTTTGCAAGGAGGGGACAAAATGCCGAACGTAATTCTTGATATGCTGGAAATGCGACCGCGGTGGATCTACCTGGATGGTAAATACGGACAGGTGCCGATGGCGGCTTTTATTGGCATTGCGACAGATGAGCCAGAGACGTGTGTAGGGATCGGCCTACGTGAAGAGTCGGGGCGGTCGAAGTTTTGGGTTTTGCCGAGGCCGTCGATGATGATCACGGCTTGGCGGGCGATGAACATCCTGGACCAGGTGACGGCAGTGAAGCATGGGACGATTTGTTTTGCGTTTCGGGCGGCACAGCGCCAAGAGGATGAGCAGGTACGACAGGCGTTGGACGAGCTACGGCATCAGCTACCGGAAATTGATAAGCTGCGCGAGGAGCTGCTGATGATGCCGATGCCGGAAGCGAAGCTGGATGCTCTGCTGGACGTGTGCGGCCTGTTGGGGGTGGAAGCTGAAGTGGATGTGCGGGAACTGCATGATGAGCTGGAGAAGCGGCGGATCCCGCAGACGGAGGCGGTGAGACGGGTGTTCGCGGTGCATAGTGCGAAGCTTTTCTACGTACACGAACATTCGGATAGGTAGCGAAGCACCATGATACCGTCAGGCGAAAGCTTGGCGGTATTTTTATGGGACAGTGATTCCCTGGTGGCGTGATATAATGAGAAAAAGGAGGTGATACATGTTTGATGATGGAGTGATGCCGGGGGAAAATATCGGTGAGAAACAAAAGTCAGAAAAGCGGGGAGAATATGCAGAGCGTTGGGAGGGGGCGATGGATGATGCGCCGGAGTTTGCGGGAGAATGGGGGTATGGCGAGGGCGGAGAGGAGGTGGCGCAGACGACGAATGCCGAGATGGTACAGTCAGGGGCTGAAGATATGGGGTTAGAGGAAGAGATGCAAGGGGTGGATGCGCAGATTGCGGGGGCGAGTCGTTTGACAAGCTTGGGACTGGATACGGCGAGTAGGGTATGCGGTTTAGAGGCAGTATTGACGGCAGTAAAAGAGACCGACGAAACGGGGCGAGACGCGATGAACCCAATAGGAGCGATTTATGAACGGTTGGCGCCGGATCCAGAGTTGCGGGCATATCTTTACCAAGAGATTAAACGGGACCGAGTGCGAGAAAACCAGCATAATGATGACGCAGCGATGGAAGATGGGGCGGGGAGAGTAGGGCTAACGCGAGAGGGAGATATTTATGATAAGGCAAGCGTAATGTCAGAGGGAACGCGCGAGTCGGTGGAAGCGATACAAGCGCTGAGAAGGCTGATAGAGACATTGGATACGGATGAGCGGTTTGCGGAGCTGAGAGAGAAAGCGCAGGCTGAGGGTAAAACGCCAATAGAATACCTGGTGAAAGATAGGGTGAATCCGACTCTGACAAATTTGTTTAATAGTGTAGGCGGGGCGATGTCGGAGGGTGATGTAGAGGAGATTGTGGCGGAGGCGGAGCAAGCGAACGACGAAATAGTAATGAATGAAAAGAATGGTTTAGAACAGAAAGGCGTTCAGGATGATGATGGTGCGGAATTGGATATGCCTGTGGGGACTGATGGGGCTGGCCTGGATATGGACGGTGATTCCTTGGCGGCGTGAGTACTGGAATCAGCGGTCTTGAATACAAAATTTGGCCGCTTTGAGAGTGAGGGGAGACTGGCTGCTGGGCTGATGTGATTGCGCAACTATAGCCTTGCTATGGTATAATTAGTTGAACAAGATAATTAATGCTTAATGCGGAGTGAAGATGAGTAGTGTTTTTACGAAGATTATAAACGGGGAGCTGCCAAGCTATAAGATTTATGAGGATGAGCGGACGTATGCGTTCCTCGATATTGAGCCGGAGGCGCCGGGGCATACGTTGGTAGTGCCGAAAGTGGAGGTGGATAAAGTGTACGACCTTAGTGATGAAGATTATCAGGCGGTAATGGAAACGGTGAAGAAGCTGGCGCGGCATTATGAGAAAGTGCTGGGTGAGCGGATGATGATTAAGATCGTGGGGACAGATGTGCCGCATGCGCATGTGCACATTTTGCCGATTAATGAGAATTGGGCGGGCGAGCGGTCGCTCAAGATGACGCCAGAAGAGATGGAAGAGATGCGGGAGAAATTGGAATATAAGGGTTGCTAGAGGTAGTCGGCGGGGCTTATCATTGATAGGGTTGTTGGCGTAAGACTTGCTATTGCTTTGGAGTTTGGTAAAGGAAAAGCCCCCCAGCGTGTGCTGGAGGGCTTTTGAAGGTGCGGGCTTGGTTAATAAAGCGGAAATTTGGGGAAAATAACAGAGAGAAAATGAGGTTGAACTTGTACTGCACTACAAGTTGGGGCGGATTTTGAGAGGTTTGATGGCCTTCGATATATTGTGCCGTCGTGGCTTTTATTGCAAGCTGGGGCTAGATTTTGGATGATTAACAGCCATGCTGGGGAGGACTGACGTGGGGCTGGTGGAGAGAGCCAGAAGGAAAAGCTGGGAAAGACAGAGAAAAATAAGGGGAGTGTGGTATAATAGAGGTATGAGGTTTACGAAGAGTTATGAACCGGGGGAGTTCGAGCCAAACATTTATGCTTTGTGGGAGAAGATTGGGGCTTTTCAGCCGAAGGAGCCGGTCTATGAGGGGGATGAGAGTGATACGGAGAATTGCTATTCGATAGTGATGCCGCCGCCGAATGCGAATGGAAATTTGCACATTGGGCATGGGCTGACGATTGCGATCGAGGATGCTCTGACGCGATATTATAGATTGCGGGGGCGGTCGACTTGGTATATACCAGGGGCGGACCATGCGGGGTTTGAGACTTGGGTGGTGTATGAGCGGACGCTGGAAAAGGCGGGGCATACGCGGTTTGAGTATTCGCGAGACGATCTCTATGCGCAGGTCTGGAAGTTTGTGGAAGAACAGCGTGGAAATATGGAACTGCAGCTGAGGGCGCTAGGGGCGAGCTGTGCGTGGCCGGATTTGACTTTTACGCTGGATGAGAACGTGGTGGATCGCGTATATAAGACGTTCAAGAAGATGTGGGATGACGGGATGATTTATCGGGGAGAGAAGTTGGTGAATTTCTGCCCTAAGCATCAGACGGCGTTCGCGGATATTGAGGTGGATTATAAGGAAGAGAAGACTCCGCTTTATTATATTAAGTATGGTCCATTCACTTTGGCGACAACGCGGCCAGAGACTAAGTTTGGCGATACGGCAGTAGCAGTGAATCCGAATGATGAGCGCTACAAGGAGTGGATTGGCAAGACGATCACCGTGGAAGGTGTGAACGGGCCGTTTGAGGTGGAAGTGATTGCCGATGAGATGGTGGACATGGAATTCGGTACAGGTGTGGTGAAGATTACGCCGGCGCATGATTTTAATGACTGGGAGGTTGGACAGAGGCATAACTTGCGCGTGGTGCAGGTGATTGATGAGCAAGGCCGTATGACTGACGTGGCAGGAAGATTTGCAGGGATGCCAGTGAAAGAGGCGCGTGAGGCAATCGTGAAGGTGATGGATGAGATGGGGCTGATCGTCAAGATTGATAATGATTATGTAACGAAAGTTCCCCACTGCTATAAATGCGGTGCAGTAATTGAGCCAATGCTAAAGGAGCAATGGTTCGTAGATGTGAAGCGATTAGCGCAGGAGGCTATTAAACATCTCGAGAATAATGAGATCAAATTCCATCCGGCAAGCAAGAAGAAGGTTTTGATTGAATATCTTAAAAATCTGAAAGATTGGAATATATCACGGCAGATTCCATGGGGGATTGCTATTCCAATGTTCCATAGGGAGGATTTAGCTTCTGGGCGTTCGGTCTCTGGCGATAAGGATTCTAAGCTCGATGAAGAATATCCAGAGTGGATCTTTGATACGCGGACGAATTTGTCGAAGATAGAGGTAGGGGGCGTGACCTATGTGCGGGATGAAGACACTTTTGATACGTGGTTCTCGAGTTCGCATTGGCCGTTGGTGTGTACAGATTGGACTGAAGGTAAAGAAAATCCGTACTATCCACTGAATGTGATGGAGACGGGGGCAGATCTGATCTTCGCGTGGGTGTCGCGGATGATAATGGTGGGATTGTACATAAGTGGTGAAGTTCCTTTCCGAGAAGTGTATTTCCATGGTCTAGTACTTGACGAGCATGGGAAGAAAATGTCGAAGTCGAAGGGTAATGTGATTAATCCGTTAGACCTCGTAACGAAGTATGGCTCGGATGCTTTCCGAATGGGTATCCTTAGAGGTAGATCCGCGGGCATGAACCAGGCGTTCGCGGAGAATTCGGTGGTGGCGGGACGTAATTTCTGCAATAAATTGTGGAACTTGGCAAGGTTTATTCAGGGGATGGTGGACGAATCGCAAAGCGGAAGCTTAACAGCGGTAGAGATGGCGGAAGCAGAAATGCGCGCAGAGGTGGTGAACGAGGGGGCGGTAATCGCGGGAGCAGAGCTTCCCTACTCGACGGATAATGTGGGAGAGGACTGGATTTGTCGAGAGTTGACGCGTTGCAAAGAAGAAATCGAGGATGATTTCCAGGAATATCGGTTCGCGGAGGCGGTAGAGACGTTGACGGCGACAATCTGGGATAAGTATGCGGATTGGTTTATCGAGAGCCAGAAGATTTATAAGAATGTGCCGCTGCTTAAGGTGACGCTGGAGATGGTGCTGAAGATGCTACATCCGTTCGCACCGTTTGTAACGGAAGCGATTTGGCAGAGCTTGAGTTGGACAGACGGAATGCTGATAAACCAGAAATGGCCGTCTAGGCTTAAATTTGACGCTATATCGGCCGAGAATTTTGAGAGCTTGGTAGCAGTCGTCTCGGAGACTAGACGCGTGCTGACGGACCTTTCTGAAGCTGCTAAGGGCAAAAAACTTACGCTTTTGTATGGCGATGATGCGATCGTGGATGATAATCAGCTATTAGTGGCAAAATTGGCTGGTGTGGCAAGCGTGATCAGCTGCGAGGGGCAGCCGAGAGGGCTGCGCTTAGCGCTAGCGAACCATGAGGTGTATCTAGACGTGTCGCCAGAGGTGGTAAAACAGTATCGAGATAAGCTGGAGGAGCGAATTCTCGCGGTGGGGCGTGAGTTGGATGCTCTGAATGCACGTATGTTCAACCCGAATTATGTCGATAAGGCTCCGGCGCATCTTGTGAAACAGACACAGGATGGGATAAAAGAGAAGACGGAGTTGATTGAGAGATTGAAACAGGAGCTTGAAGTTATTTAGAGCAGATGCGCCTGCGTTTTAGCTAGCGTGATACTTCGTTGAAGGTTGCGTTGCTCCTTCACCGTACCTCAAGTACGGCAACGCGACTGGCGTCGCTACCAGCTGGGCGTCGGCTCGGAAGAAAATGAGCAAGTTAATTTTCTTCGCTCACCTCTTACGGCTGGCCAGTCCGCTACTCACCTTCGCCTCGTCTGACGCTGCTAAAATGCAGGTTTCGCATACTTGCTTGCTAAAAACAGTTTTCTGTGGGTTAAGCCATTCTTCGTGAAGGGTTCTTTTGTATCGTTTGACATTGCTAAAACGCAGGGGTCGTATGCTAGGCGTTGCTAGGGTTCAGGTTTTTCTGGATCCTAGTCTTTTTGATATTGGTAAGTGCAGGGGTCGTGAGCTTTTTGTGGAGGGTTGTAATATGTGGGTTTGGTTGCTATACGTTGACTTGGTAATTCCCTGCCATTTGTGGCGGGGGATTTTGTTGGATGCGGGGTAGAGGTGAAGATGGAGCGGACTGTAAGGGGGCTGACGACTGATTTTACGGTTGGGATTGTAGCTAGAGACAAAGTGATTGATACCCCGTCGGGATGGTAGTTGCGGAGGGGCATGAGGCATGATTGGGCGGTTGGTTGTTGCTGGGAGTGTGGTTGGAGCGGGTCATGAGGGAGATTAGAAGATTGATTCCCTGTCGGGCGGTGGTTGGAATGGATTGTGGAGTGATTGGATGGCTAAAATTCTGTTGGTGTGGTAGCTAGACTGGCTGTAAGGGATGATTGAATGGTTGATTCCCTTCTATGGTTATCGCTGGTGAAGCACTTCCATGGTAAGGCTTGGGTGTTGAGGAGGGGCTAGGGATAGGTATGGTAGGATTGCTGGCGATCGAGCTAAGCTTAAACTTAGAATTAAAATGAGCTCGCTATTTTTCTTTTGTAATGATAAAGTGGTTGTGGTTATGTTGTAGAAAAAACAACAAAATTTGGGTGATTGTCCCCTGTTGGGTGAGAAAAATGGAAAGAAAAGTGCTTGTGATTAGGAGATGACTGTGGTATTATTAACCTGTAGATTTGTATTTGCGAGTGGGTGCGTAAAATGATTTTCTAGGTAGTTTAGTGAAATTTATCTGTTAGCACGATAGATTTCTTTTTATTAGGACAAAATCACGATAGTATTTGGCTTCTCCACGATAGAGAAAGGTTTATGTGAATGGACGGTTCTCTAAATAGCTGATGGTTCGGGATTTATCTTGTGTATTTATCAACATTTTTCCTCATTTACAAGCGTTTTCACGCGTGGTTTTCGGGGTGCGGTTTGTCGTGGATGCTGCGTAGAGAGCAGGGAATGATGATATTTTGTATCTGTTTTTGAGCTTATAAATAGGCTGGTTTGCCGGTCGGTTTTGGTGTGATGTATCGTTTGCATTTCACATTGTTTTATGGTATTTTATGATTGGTTTTTCTGGTGAAAACCGAACAATTATTTGACTAGCGAAAAGGGAATGAGAGGCCGGGAGAGGCTTCTTTTTTGATATGCTAGAATTTCTGAGCATTACTGGTGGTTTATATATTCTTTAGCTTTATCTGGGGCATGTTTGGGGATGGAGCTTATAGCCGACTTCTGGACAGTTTCGGATGCTGCGAGGGTTTTACTTTTGGCAGGCGAACTGGAATGGAGAGGAGAGGTATAGGATTATGGTGCGAAATGATAATTACTAAGATTAGAGTAGGGTTGTAGTCGGAAAAGTTTGGATGAGCTGGGGTCTGTGGGATAAAAAGGGAATGTGAGATAGAGATTAATGGAGCTATGGTCGAGACGATTTGGGGTGAGAATCGGCGGGGCGGTACGATCTATAGATTGGCTGTGGAATGACTGCGCTTAGGACATTGGTAATGCGGATTTTGTGTGTATTTCTACCTCTGTCGCGCTAGGGAAGAGAACTCGGATGGAAAATAGTATGTAGGCGGTGGATTGTTGGATGGTTTTGACGCCGGGATGTAGGGTGAGGTGTTGGATGATTCGATACTTGGTGTATAGAGTGAAGTGCAGGGTCAGAGAGGAGCGGATGTTCTGGTTATCAGTGGTGAGAGTACGGGCAGACTGGGGATGGGTGTGGCGGTGGCAGAGGATGACTAAAGAGCACATGGCTGCGAGAAGTGTGGGCATCGGATGGGAAAGGGAACTTAGGTCGTGAGGGCTCTGTTCCATAAACACGCTTTTCTCGGGCCGCGTCCCTCGAACCCATCTTCGCTTACGCTCAGATTCTCGGGCGTCATTTCGGAAGAATGAGCAAAAAGCTCCTTCTTCACTCAATTCCTACGAGATTCGTTACGGGTCTCGGGTGTTCGTTCAACGTAACTAGAGTTGCTACCAGCTGGGCGTCGCCTCGCAAAAGAAAACAAGTTTTCTTTTGGCTCGGTTTCTACGGCTGGACGGTCGTGACCTCCGAAGACCCTCCGAGAGGGTGTTTATGAAACAAGGCCGGCTGTGAGCATGTTGAGTGGGAAGGATGATGAGATTTGGTGCGGACGTAGGAGATGAATGGCTGGGTGCTGGGTGGTTGGGGCTGGGTGCGGGAGATGTTTTGCCTGATGGGATGGATGAGATAAGGCGGCTGCAGATGGTTGGGGGTAGGTATTGGGATGCGGCGTGCGTGATGGTGAGGAATTGGAGATTGTAGATAAAAGGACTTGTAGGTGAGTTGTAGCTGGTGGATTAGGCTTGGGGTTGTAGAGACGAGGCTGTGATTGTGTGGTCAGGAGGGGTTTGAGGCGTGATCAGAATGAGTTTTGGGGTTCGCAATCAGGCTGGATTTTGAGAAAAAGTCTTGCCAAAAGCGGAATAGTTTGGTATGATAGAAGTGTCCAATCCTTTATAATAGTCAACTGATTTGGTATTGGTTTTGTGGTATATATTCGCCGGGATAAAATGGTACCGTAGGTCCAGCCGACGAGTATGTTATCACATACAGATCAGTTGATAGTGGATTGGACGCCGCCTACGGTGCCATTTTTGTATATCGGTGACGCAATATACAGAGCGGGTACTCTGGGTTAAAACTGAACCAAAAGGAGGGCTACCATGCTACACAAGAAGAGAAAACCATCAACTTTTACATCGTCGGATGATACTGCAGATTGCAACTGTAGTATTGTCGGCAATAATATGCTTCATAGTAAAAGTACTTATTTCTACCGATGGGTTCCAATTTCTTGTAGCTTAGC
>CAZDQY010000002.1:0-110141 GCA_964508115.1 uncultured Candidatus Saccharibacteria bacterium | reverse complement strand
GAAAACGGAATATATGGAGTCGCATGTTGGTTTAGATTTTCAAGATTCCAATCTTCAAGTTCATAATATATATTATATCACATCTCTGCTTAGGTTATATAATTGTGCCAGTTCAGAAAGGTTCTGCACGACCTTGTTCCATAAACACCTTTTCGGAGGGTCTTCGGAGGTCGCGACCGAGAACGAGCGCCCGAGTCCCGTAACGACGGGAACGAGGGACGCGGCCCGAGAAAAGTGTGTTCATGGAACAAGACCGTTCTGCACACTTTTTCACACAAACAAAATCTTTATGCTAAAATAGTATATATGAAGGGTCAAACGGTGGGTACTGGCACAGAAATTTTGTGGCCAAGCAACGAAGCGATGTCTGCCATCGCTGATATTTCGTGCCGACATTACACTACCGCAACGCTGAGCGCGCTCGATCTGCTCTGGCCAGCTCAGCTCATCAACGAACAAGCTCGCCTCAAAGAGCGGCACAATCTCTCCCAGCCACTTGCTACCATCGGGTTCGTTCTCAGTCTCATTCTTGCTATTATCGTTGGTCCCGTACAAATGGTTCTCGTCGCCACAATTCTTGACTACAACTGGGTGACTGCTAGCTATTTCCCGACCGCCTTGCACGCCGTCTTAATTTGCGCTGGCATCGTAGCGCTAATTGACTTACTCGCTCTCGCCGTCAGCTGGACCGCACAACCCAAGCACACCTATATCACAATGTTGCTCGTGGGCGGTAGTCTCGCCGAAATCGCACTGATCTGGCTTACCGGCAAAGCTCTAGCCTGGCCGCCCCACACCTTGACACTCGCGCTCATTCTCACCGCCGTTATCTTTATCATTTTGGCGCTTTTGCTCAGCCGCCAGTTCATCTCTCACAGTCAAAATAGCACCGCTGCGAAATTCGGTCTCAGCCTTCTAATGGCTACCGCTGCAGCAGAAGCATCGCTTAGCATCGTCTATGTCTTAAATCCGCCCCGCGAGCGCGACCCTGTCAATATCGAGCAAATCGCTTCCGAGCAAGCACAGGCCAAACTACCCGAAGTGCCACTCTTCCTTTCTAATCTCACTTTCGCCCTCTGCGACGGTAAATACCAAGATATCTACCTTGCCAAAGATGAAAAAGACGGCATTTTCGAATGTTCAAGCTCCGGCGAAGTCTATTCTGTAGCCGACATCAATGACCGCGGCACTAATATCATTCGAGGCGCCGCCACCTATCTCGGCACTACAAAAGATACCTCCATCAGCCTCAGCTTCCCGAACGTTTACTATCTCTACCGCAGTGTGCCCGAAGCGCTCGAAGAAGACGAACTCGCACTCATGATTGGCACCTCTACTGAACAAGAACTCCTTGACAACATCACCGACCCTCTACTTAGCTACTGGAACGGACATAGCGAACGCAACCTATTTGTCAACATTTTCTATAACAACAATCTCGAAAACATCACCTCAACTAGAGATTTCATTCTCATGTCCGCCACGGAGACCATGGCTATGATCGACAAACTCCCGCACGGCAATACGCTCCAAAGCCATCACGACGGCAAGATCGTGCCATATATTTATCAACCTGACACCGACCTCATCGCACTAAATGAGCTCGGAAGCAACCCCGACCTCTACGCCACTGCTACGCGCGATGCACTCGTCAATCACCGCCACATTTCTATCCACCTCACCGCTGGCCAAACCTACGAGCACAGTGAGTTCTATCGTCTACTCCAAAGCTCCTTCATCGGCGGCATCGAAAGCTATACACCTAGTGAAGAACATAGTTAAGAGCCTCGCGATACCTCATAAAAACGACCTTTGCTACTCAGGCTGCGTTATTCCAGGCTCACACCCACCGCTGGTTCATTCGGGCAGGTCGAAAGCACTCGCATAGTCGCATCGTGTTCAGCTTGAGTCATCCATAGGCCGTATTTATATTTCACTGATACCTGCCGTGCCACATATTGGCAACGGAAACTCTTATTCTTCGGCAGCCATGTCGCAGCATCGCCATCCGACTTCTGTTGATTCGCTGCTGAGTCCACCGCGAGCAGATTTAATGGGTCAGTCGCCAGAGCATACCTCTGCTCAGCTGAGACATTCTGCGCACCTTTCTGCCATGCGTCCGACAGCGCCACCACATGATCTATTTGAATGCCTTTTGAAAGATCTGACTTTTCGTAAAATATCAAATGCTGCCCTGTATATGGCTCATCAAATTCGCCCGCCAGCACCGTACAGTTATCAGCATCAAGCTCCGCCGTCTCACCCAGTTCGCGCCGAATAATCCGCTGCCTTAAATTACAACCATCCACCGTCGGCCAAGTCTTATAGAACTCTTCCCGCGAATAGCCCGTCTTCGGTGCACGCCCCTTAATCTCCAATTTTTCTAAAACCGTCAGCGCCGTAAGACCTGTCTGCTCAGACACAACATGATTATCCGTAGAACTCGCGACCTGTTCGTAGCTATTGGGACTCGCCGCCACAAGCCCAATCGCTGCCGCAACCACCGCCAATACCGCTATCAACCTACGCCATCGATACTGCATCGTCTTCCTCCACGTCATATTATCATCTTATCACAAATCCTCAAATCTATGCTACAATTAAAAAACAAGGAGGAAAATGATCACAGATTTATTAAAAGACAAAATCGCCGTCATCACTGGCGGCACTCGCGGTATTGGCTATGAAATCGTTCACACTTATCTCGAGCAAGGCGCAAAAGTTGTCTTATTTGGCTCGCGCCAAGAGAGTGCCGACAAAGCCGTCGCTAGCCTCAAAGCTGAGAATCCAGACTGGGAAGTCGTTGGCATGGCGCCCGAGCTAGGGAACCTACAATCCGTCGAGCAAGCCATCAACGATATCATTGAACAATACGGTCGCATTGACATTCTGGTCAACAACGCCGGTATTTCCGCCCGCGAATCAATCTACGATTATAGCGAAGAAGCCTTCGCCGACATCCTCAAACTCAACGTTAAGGCCCTCTTCGACTGTTCTAAAGCAGTCGCTCCATTCATGCGCGACCAAGGTGGGGGCTGTATTATCAACACCAGCTCCATGGTCAGCTTTTACGGCCAACCCAGCGGCTGTGGCTATCCCGCCAGCAAGTCCGCCGTCAACGGCCTCACAAAATCCCTGGCCCGCGAACTCGGCAAGGACGGCATCCGCGTCAACGCTGTCGCTCCTGGCGTTACTAATACCGACATGGTCGCAAGTCTCCCCAAAGATATGCTTGCTCGCGTCGCCGCGCCAATCCCACTTGGCCGTATCGGCGAACCAAAAGAAGTGGCTAACGTTTTCCTCTTCCTTGCCAGCGACCTCGCTAGCTATGTCAGTGGTGCCATTATCTCAGTCGATGGGGCAACAATCAGTTAAAGATTGACCCATGTTGTTTGGCGGCTTAGCCACTAAAGCGTTCTAGGCCGCTAAACATTTTTACAAAACTAGTTGGCAAACTTCACTTAGCATGGTATAATGAAGACATTGGGGTGCTAGCTCATTTGGCTAGAGCGCTTCGCTGGCAGCGAAGAGGTGAGGAGTTCGAATCTCCTGCACTCCACCAAATTAAAATAAACTTGGTACTAGCCAAGGTTATTTTAATTTTGGAGTTAGCACAGAATTGAATCTCAACATGAGTTCGTTATGTGCCCGGTCCGAAGGACAACGGCGCACATTGACCATCTCCTGCACTCCACCAAATTAAAATAAACTTGACTCTGTGTCAAGGTTATTTTAGTTTTAAAACTAGCATAAAGCCTATTATACAGTTAAACTCAGATGTAGTATAATATATCTCATGAACAACATCAAAAAGCAAGTCTCAGCCTACCGGCCTTACGACGAGCGCGAAGCTGTCGATAAAGAGTTCTACATGCGCTGTCTAGAAACTTTCCCAGACATTCTCACCCGTAATAACATCATTTGCCACGCTACCGCCTCCTGCTGGGTAGTGAACCGCACCCATGACAAGGCCTTAATGTTATTTCACAATATCAACCAAATGTGGATGTGGCCTGGTGGACACGCCGACGGGGAAGACAATCTATCTGCCGTATCTCTGCGCGAAGTCCAGGAGGAGACCAGCCTCTCTAGCGTCCGACTCGTAGATAATCGGCCTTTCAGCCTAGAAATCCTTACCGTGCCGCCACACGTTCGCCGAGGTAAGCTCGTCGCTTCGCATTTGCATCTCAACTGCAGCTTTTTGCTTGAAGCCGACGAAGGCGAACCGTTCAAAGTCAAGCCCGACGAGAACAGTGCTATCAAGTGGATGCCCTTCTCTAATATTATCTCCGCCATTGATCATCGCGAAATGAGCCCGCACTACCGCAAGCTAATCGAGAAAACCAACCATCTTTTCCGCCAAAAATAACAAGCTATCAAACTCACCGATCAACAAGATATATAAGCTTACGGCACAAAGTGCAGTCTTATGCTATAATATAATCAAACACTCAAAGAGGATAAAATAAGCAGCTGCAAACACACTAAACTGGTACCAACTCCCACACACCTACCATTAAAATCAAGCTGCAATACAGAAAGAAAGGATTCTAAACATGCCACGCCAAACCATTCTCACCGGCATCCGCGCCAACAGCGAGATCACGCTCGGGAACTTCCTCGGAGCACTTATCCCGATGGTACGCCTCGCTAACCAGCACAGCGCCACCTACCACGTCAACATTTTCGTCCCCGACCTTCATTCCATTATCTCTGAAGTCGACGGGGAATTACAGCAAAACATCATCCGTTCACTCAAGTACTATCTCGCCGCTGGGCTCCAGCTTAACGACCGCATCCATTTCTACCGCCAGTCGCGTGTGCCTGCGCACTCTGAGCTCTGCTGGATTCTCAACTGCGTGGCTTCCATGGGCGATCTCAATCGCATGACTCAGTACAAAGACAAAAGCGCCGGCAAAGACAGCGTGAACGTCGGTATCTTCGACTATCCTGTGCTCATGGCCGCCGACATCCTCCTATACGACGCCGAGTATATTCCCGTCGGCGAAGACCAGTTCCAGCATATTGAGCTCACTCGCCGCATCGCCGAGAAGTTTAATAAGCAATATGCTGATATTTTCACACTTCCTGCCGAGCCTAAAAAGCAAATTGAGTTCATGCACGTCGGAGACGGTATCCGCATTCGCGATTTGCAAAATCCTGAGAAAAAAATGAGCAAATCCACCAAGTCCGAGAATAGCAAGATCATGATTTCCGACGCTCCAGAGCAAGTCAAAAAGAAGATAATGTCCGCCACTACCGACTCTATCGGCAAAATCCAGTTCGACATGTTCAATCAGCCCGGCATCAGCAATCTACTCCAGATCGACGCACTCGTCAATGATATGCCGCTCCAAGATGTCATCTCTACTTGGGCTGGCGAGACTCACTACGGCGACCTCAAGAAAAAGGTAGCCGAAGATGTCGCTGTCTTCCTCGGAAATTTCCAGCGTAAGCTCGCCACCATCAGCGACGACGAGATCCTCAGCTTACTCGAAACCGGTGAAGCTTACGCCAACGAGATCGCCAACGCAAAGCTCCACGCCGCTCAGAAAGCTTTCTGTTTGAGGTAAAAATGATTATCACCGGTAAAAAATTCAGCAAACCCGAACTTTCCCGCGTCATCAACGGCGACACCGTCCTCCCAGACGCCACCACCGAAGATACCCGCGAACGTCTCGATATGGTACTCGTAAAGCAGCATCCCAAATATAATCGATCCAGCCTGCAGAGCTTCATTAAAAGCGGTTTCGTCGCCGTCAATGACAAAGTCATCACTAAACCCAACACGAAAATTTCCGACACCGATACAGTCGTCCTTAACGTCCCCGCCGACACGAAAGTTCTCCCTGATATCCCCGTTATTTACGAAGATGTGCACGTCATCGTCCTTAATAAGCCAGCTGGGCTTCTCAGCATGGCGAAAGGCGAGTATTGCCCTGAGCCCACGCTCGAAGATTACGGTCTACTCGTTCACCGTCTCGACCGCGACACTAGCGGCGTCGTCATCCTAGCTAAAGACGAGCCGACTCAGAAGATGCTCCGCAAGCAATTCCAAGATCGCAAGACTCACAAGACTTACCTCGCCGTCGTCGACGGCACTCCGAAGCTCCCCGAAGCACTCATCGACCTCCCCATCAGCCGTAATCTCAAGCGGCCCACCACTTTCCAGGTTGATCAAAACGGCAAGCCCTCTCAGACCAAATACCGTATCCTTAAAAGCAACCACGGCAAAAGCCTCCTCGAGCTCAAGCCTATCACCGGTCGCACGCATCAGCTTCGTGTCCATCTCAAGTACCTTGGTACGCCGATCCTCGGCGACATCGTCTACGGCAACGGGAAGTCCGCGCCACGCCTGATGCTTCACGCTAAATCCCTCGAGATCACCATCCCGAGCGAGTCTGGCAATGTACGCCGTACCTTCGAAGCGCCAGTCCCGCCCGAGTTCACCGCGATGATCGCTTAGCCCATGTTTTTCGACCAGCTTGCCAACCTCCCCAGTATCGCAACGAAGACCAGCTGTAGTATTTTTGTCGTACCGCCCGACACCACAGTAGATCTCCCTCATCCGCTCTATCTTCGCCCCGACGGGTCTAAGACCACCACCGTCATCACCGTTGAGCAGATTCGCGACTTTCTCAGTCTCACGAGCAGCAAAGAAACTGCCGAGCGCTTTTTTATCATCACCCCCGCCGACGCCATGAACGAAGCCGCTCAGAACGCTTTCCTCAAGACCTTTGAAGAGCCAAAACCACACTGTCATTTTGTCCTCCTCACCCAGACACCCAGCAGCCTCCTCCCCACTATTCTCTCACGCGCCCAAGTCTTCTACCTAAAACAATCCAATGTCTTAAATTCCGTCCCCACCGCCAATGAGAAGACCCTCACTCTTGCGAAAAAGCTGATTTCTACTCCTACGCGAGACCTCCCCGCCCTCGCTACCGAGCTCACCAAAGGCAAAGCCACCCGCCAAGACGTCCTCGATATAGTTTCCACCGCCATCGAACTCCTCTATAAAAGTTATTTCAAGACAAGGAGCGACAAATTCCTCGCCAAGCTCCCCAAGTTCATCCAGCTTTACGACCGCCTCAGTCAAAACGGCCATATCAAACTCCATCTCGTCGCCGATCTGCTCTGAGCCCACCAACTTCGCAATCACTTATCATAGCTCCGCCGCATCTACAGAGCGATCACTAGCCATGGATATACAACTCTACCCGCCCTGGCTCTCGCTAAACTTACCATCCAACCACGCTTTTTCCGCATTTTCGTGCTTTTTATGGTAAAATAAAGGTATGATAGGTATTGCGTTCATAGCAATTATAGCTCTGTATTTGGCGTTTCTTTTTCCGATTTTTCGCCACAAAAAGGCTGAAGCTCCCCGTAGCGCCCGCTACGATATGCAAATGAAGAAGCTCTGGAGCGCCGCACAGACCTCAATGCGCGACCATAAGCCTCTTCGTGCCGAGAAAGCCCTCCTCACTATTCTCAAGTTCGACGAAAAGAACGCCGCCGCTTACAACCGTCTCGGCATCCTCTACGCGAAGGAGCAGAAGTTTGACGAAGCCATCGAATGTTTTGAGATCGCCCAGTCGCTCGACAATAACCCGTCTTCGCTGCACAACGTTGGTCTCATCTACCTCGAGACCGGCGCTTATGAAAAAGCCATGATGGCCTTCGAGCAAGCCATCGAGCTAGAAAGTACCGTCCCAGCCCGCTTCATTGCCCTTGCAAAAGCTCAAGAACGCCTTGGCATGAACAAGGCTGCCATCGACTCGTTAGAAAAGGCTTACCAGCTCGACCATAGCCCGAACACTCTCCGCCTCATCCTTGCTATCTACGAGACACTCGGCGACACCGAAGGCCTTGCTAATACCACCGCCCGCATCGAAGCCCAGATCGCTGAGAATAGTAAAGTCTCCACGAATAGCTCCCGCGGTCGCACGCCCGCCCGCCGAAGTGTAGCTCGTGCCGCTGCCGCCAGCCGCGCCCAAGCCGCAGGGAACCGCCGCAAAAGCATTTAGCAACCCCTTTAGCCTCAAATTGTACCGCCATTCAGGTCCTTAGCAACATCTTCTGCCAAATTTATTCCTGCCTACCAGAATCTTCAACAACCAATTAGTCATAATTTACAACGAAATCATACATTTTGCAGGAATCATCAAACCTGTGAAGCTTTCTAAGGTTTTATAACTCGCCACCCCTGTTCACAAAAACCAAAACCTGTGAAGCTTTCACAGGTTTTGCATATTTTACAAATTTCTGGAACGTCTAAAAATGGTATTTTGACCAGCAATCGTCACAAGCCCAAATGGCCATAGTACTATTGATATTTATAAAAGTCGTCAACCAAACCAACAAAAATGGAGCCGTGTGTCGGCTCTGCCCCGACGACCTGCCGCTTACAAGGCGGCTGCTCTACTAACTGAGCTAACACGGCAATAGCTTAATTGTATCACAAAACTTCAGCTTTGGATACCCCCAAACCACATCAAAGAGCACCCCAAAAAGCCGCATCAAACCACCATCCTAAGCCATCTCAAGCCGCACCTTTCGTCAGAGAACAATCAATCACCACAAAATAAACCTTGGGCAATTATTTCAATCAGGCATCCTATTCCAACATCATAATCTTCTGATGACAGTGCTCAAGTAGCGTCTTCAACTCCGTAGCAGAAATTTCCATCGACATCTGTGAAGTCCCGAAAGCAAGGATCAGTTTACCCTCTTGATAAATCTTTGGATCCACTACAACCGCTTCGATTAGCCCATCCTCCAAGCCAAACGGCGTCATGCACCCCGGCTCCATTCCAGTTAATTCTACCATTTCCTCACCCGAGACCAAATTTACTTTCTCCCCGAAAAGCACCTTCAGTGCCTTCTGGTCCATCCGCTCTTCCATCAACGTGATGAAAATATAATATTTACCAGACTTGCCTTTCAGAAAGAGTGATTTCGTCTCATGCCCAGTAAAATTCAGCTCTTTGTCCACTTTTTCAGCAGTCTGATAATTCAAAATAGGCTCATGCCGCTCTACTCGAGGTGAAAGATGAAGTTTTTTGATAATCTCAAAACACTTTTTGTTATTTTCTTCCATATTATGGCTTTCCTTTTTGAGTTAATCCCTTTGCGCAAGATAAGATAAAAACTCTAGCAGGAACTAGAGTTTTTGTCTTGGTGCTGGAAGTAGGACTCGAACCTACGAAGGCCGAAGCCGAGAGATTTACAGTCTCTTGTCATTGCCACTAGACGATTCCAGCATATCTTCAAGGAACACTCCCATTATACCAAATCCCCCAACTTTTGACAAGCGCTAATCTCCGCCTCTGTTATTATCCCGTGAAATGTCGCCCCTCCATCACTAATGAAATCTCATCTCATCCCGGCGATAACTCCCTACCAGATATAAACCAAACTAGCCAGACCTCCACCAAATATGCTACAATAATTCCATGAGTACCCCACTTAGCTATATCGAATACGTTGCCGACACTTTAAGCTATTTCCCGAACCTCCGCTACCGCAAAATGTTCGGCGAATACATGGTCTACATCAACGACAAACCCATCATCCTCGTCTGCGACAGCATCCCGTACGTCAAAAAGCTCCCTGAAATCGCCGATCTCATGGCCAACGCTGCTTGTGGCACGCCTTATGACGGAGCAAGGGAACATTACATCCTCGATATCGAAGATCGCCCACACGCCGAACAAATCCTCACCATCCTCGAAACCATTACCCCACTCCCGAAGCCTAAGAAATCTCGACAAAAGACTACCTAGTGCTCCATTACAAACCAGTAGCAATCTCAATAATAATCCATTTGCCAGAGCCACAGAGATCCCGATAAACTTCACCGACCGGCCTAAGTGCCCAGCAATAATCCAGAACCCAAGTTTCTCCTCAAAAAAGTAAATATCCCCCGGCCGCAGCCGAGGGATATGTTTGCTTAAGGTGCAAAAGGGTAGTGCCGGGCGAAATCCGGTGTGGGCCAGCCAACGTGATTGGCCGGCCGCACCAGTACAAGCGCTTACCGCCATAGGGCATAGGCATAGCTCGCCACGCCGGCCAGAACCGGCCGAAGCATACTAAATCTGCGCGCCAGGGTCAGAAGAACCAGACGGTCCGCTGAATTCGCCCTCATCGAGAGCAAACCCTGCCACACGGTGGTACTCGCCGTCTTGCCACTCCCAAAGACCACATTCTGCGTCGTTCCCAGAAGCGTTCATGGCGGACTGGTTCACCGCCGACACCGTGACAAGGTGCGTAGTCTCGTCCATCGACGGCACGACGACTATCCGGTAGCCCTGCCACGCCTCTGGCAAATCGAGACCATAGACGATCATGGCATCATCTGATACCGACTGCCACTGCATGGCAGTCAATCGCCCCTTCTCGTCGAAGCCAAAATGCCCGTCCATCGGGTTCAGCACTACGGTGCCGTCAGGCAGAACCACGCCCCAGTTCATCACGAACTCGCTGAGCGATGTCCAGCCCTGGTCCGACGCTTTAGCACTGTAGATGCCTTGCGCCGTATCAAAGAACGGCTCCAGTTCAATCGCCGCGTACATTGTGTCGACGATCTCGTCCGGCAGCTCGCCATCACGGTTGGACGCCTGTCCCAACCGGCTCACAAGGAGCCAGATCACGAGCGCAGTCATCACCATCGCCCAGACGATCACTGCCACCACGAACGGCGACATGCGTTTCTTAGGCTCTCTCGAACCCCTGACATTCTTCCTTGCCTCCATTTGCAAGTCCCCCTTATCGAAATATATAGGAAAGTAAAGTACACCCCCTATCTTTCCATTATAGCACACTTTGGCATAAAAGTCAAGCAGAAAAACATCCTCTACCCCTATTATTTCACATCACACAACTTTCTTATTTACTTTTAATAGAGATTGTGATAAAATGTAAGATATTATGGCAAAGAAGAATAATACTAAGCGCAAACTCGTCGGTTTGGTTTCTGAAGAATCTGGCATTCGTCAGTATTACACCAAGAAGAATACGATGAATACCCCAGACAAGTTGAGTCTTAAAAAATATGACCCAATCCTTCGCAAACATGTTGTCTTCACCGAGACTAAGAAGAATCTTGGCCGCAACGAAGTCAAAGAGAAGAAACGCTAAACTTGACCATCTAGCGGCAGCGTCCGTCTCGTTTCTGTCGGTAGCCGTCGCGAATCTACAAAAGTACCCTGCGTGAGCAAGGTACTTTTTAGGCTAGGCTAGTCGCCAGCGCTACGTCTAATATCAGCCCAGCACCATGATCGGTCTAGTCTATCACGATTTTCTTATGTCGTTTCTTCGTTTTTGCCTCCGTCTGAGCAGCATTATCCGACTCGGGTTCTACTGCCTCCTCTGATGCTTCTTCTGTCGTCGGCTCCTCCGCCACATCATCCATCCAGATATCATCGATCACCTCCGCCTCTGCCAAATCACCATAATCCTGCTCCGTCTCGCGCACCTGTCGCATCCGCTGTGCCAGTACCTGGATCGCCGCCTCCGCATCATCCAACTCGCTATCATACTCATCCGCTTCATTCGCCTCACGATACAGTCGGATCAACTCTTCACGTCGCTGCCGTGTCTCGCGCGCCTTATAGTCGAAGTTCACCCGCACTGATGTGCTTGCCGTCATGCCGTTTTCTTTCGGCGCCTCCTTCGCATCTACATCGTTCAAGAGCGCCGACAGCCGCTTCTCTATATCTTTCAGTATCTGCTCGAAGGCTTCTCCACCCCGCGCATGCTCTCGCGTCGTTAGCCGTGCGAAGTCTACATAGAGGTCTCGGTCTCCCGTCTTCACGACATCCTCACGCAGAACATAGAGCCTCTGCGAATTTACATCTTCGGTCGGAGTCCAGTCCAATGGCAGCTGATAGTTCTGCTCGCTCGCCCCACCCTTGCTAACCGTGCGCCTCACCGACACCTCTGCCTGCACCGGCAGCTCCGCCAACTCTTTCACCCCGACGAGCTGCGCTCCTGGCATACTCACCCACATCTTAAACAGTTCATCGAAAAATCCGATGATACCCCTGTCTCGCCATTTCGCCAAAATCTCAGGATCTAGGTAGAGGTTCACCAGATCTCCCCGCAGGAACGCCAGATCTAACTCCTTCCGAAACAGCTTCGGCTCAAATATTTTCTGACCCGCGGAAGGCTGGCCATTAAGCCTCTCTGCCTGCACCAAGCCTTTTGCGGCGTTCGCCGCTTTCGTGATCTCGTCTAGCTCTATTTCTGGCTGAGCCTCTACTGACTCCGCCTCTTTCCGAACTTCCCCCATTATCCTATCGTCTGCCTGCACAATTAGACTCATGAGCCCAGCATTGTCAAACGCCACCCTCAGTTTATCACAGCCCTTTGCCTCGTATAGCCGATTCACCGTCCGCCAGCCAAGCGCATCCGCAGCATCTCCCGCCAACATCACTTTGAAGCCCAGCCTGTCCGCCCATTTCGCCAAGCGATTCTGGTAAACCAGCTCCGGCAACACCAAAGCCTCACTCTGCACCCCAAAAACCTGCTCCAGCTTCTCTCGCATCCGCAATATCTGCCGTTTCAGCTCATCTAAGCTATAAAACGCCGCCATCGCATGATAATACGGCGCCACCACCAACTCAACATTGCCTTTATCTACCAGTTTCTTCACCCGCCGGATCAGCTCCGCATCCCACCGCTCGGTCTGCTCCAGCCACACCCCCGACACCACCAGGGAAACTCTCAACTTCGCATATCGCTGCGCATTCCGCTCTAAGAGGGCGAGTAGCGGCTGATACTGTTCCTGATCCGCCTTCCGAAACGCCGCCTCGCCGCCAAAATACCCTCGATCCCACTTCTCAGAACTATGCAGTTCATACGGATGGTGCAGCCAGAAACACAGATGGAGCGCGCGCATTAGATACCTCTCTTCTTAACCATTACTCTTATCATATCATAATTTTAGATAAATATCGTAAAAACTCCCCATTTTACCACAAATATGATAAAATAGAAACAGCTATTATGCATAGCATAGGGGCGTAGTACAATGGTTAGTATAGCGGTCTCCAAAACCGTTGATATGGGTTCAACTCCTGTCGCCCCTGCCATAGAAATAGAATTGACTCCGCAAGGAGTCTATTTTATTTCTATGTTTCGACGTCAGGACAGGAACCCGTCTGCGCATAGCCCAGTGGAAAAGGAATTCCGAAGGAATTCCGCTGTCCTGTCGCCCCTATACTTTTTCAACGCTATGACTGCGGTCAAGGATTTTCGCCAGAAAATCCGACTCCTGTCGCCTATCAAATAAATAGCCAACTCGCCTAGGCTGATTCTGTCTCTACTGGTTCATAAGTGGCAAAGTCGTTTTCGCTCAAAATATACCGTTCACCCACCAGCTGCCCAGCCTCGTCGCATTGTGCACAGAAATAACACGCTTCATCACCTGCTTGAACCCCTCCCCAAGGCGCATCAATCTCCACTGGGCGCTCGGTGTCATTACGAATTATTTTGGCTAACCCCTTTGGGCGAAACACACCTGGTCTAGCCGTAGGCTTATAACGTTTCTGGAACGTCTCGTTAGAAATTGGATAATTATTTTCTTTATCGCCTTCCTGCCTAACCGGATTGGTCGCCAGCCAGTCTTCCGCCTCTACGACGTGGGTATCCTCTAGTACGCTCACCCGTTTACCGTCGCGCTGCTGCATGACATAGGTATCTACAACATATTTACCTAAATCGTCATCGAAGCGTACGTCCTTATCTGCGTAGTCTCCCCTTTCTAGAGCATCTTGGTCAATCTGAACTGCATTTATTTCGCCAACTTTTTGATAGATAGCAGCATCCTCAAACTTCTTAGTATACTCTGGGCTTAAGAGATCTACCTTTAAAGCAATCGGCTCTTCCATAACTTCAGCCCATGCATTATCATGATTCGTGTTTTCTCCCGGTACAGCCTCTTTATTTAGCACTGTATGCCTCCTTTATTATAGTATAAGCATATTATATCATAGCAATCTCGTATACTTAGTAGAATCGAAAGCCTAAACGCCTATCATTTTCGCACACTCAACATTAAACTCGCCAAGTGCTATCATACACTTAGTGGGGTTGAGGGTTAGACCCTTGAAACCCGCTACATACTTGGTTATAATGGTATCATGATTTGGCTACCAGTTGTCGGTAATTATGTGGATATCGATCTCTACGCATCAATCCTCGCCTATGAAGATCTACTGAACCAACGTAATAAACCCGCAAAGAATTACATTCCAAAGGCACCGAACTACAGTGTACCAGCAGCTTTACGTCTTCCCGCGCGAGAACACGACTTTCAAATTGCAGCCAAATGATGAAGCCATTATCTTAGATATATCCATTCCAGAAGTGATCAATCATATGATTCCGGACAGTCAGATTCTGGAAATTATAGACCATCACCCAGGCTACGAAGTATACTGGCATGAAAGAATTGGGAATAAAGCTATAATTGAGAAAATTGGTGCAGTAGCTACTTCGGTTTTCGAATGGTGGGGCGAATGCTGGGACTATAATAAAATGTCGCCAGAGATTGTTAAATTGCTCCTTGCAGCAGTTCTTGATAACACACTGAATTTTAATGCTAAGATCACAACAAGCCGTGACCATGACGCTGCAAATAACTTAGCAGGCTTAATCGGTACGACCGTAGAAAAGTTTGCTAGCTGGTATTTCGCGGAAGCAAGTAAGGCCATAATGCTTGATTTGCACGATTCATTATTGCAAGATTGCAAACAAGTAGTTTTGCCTATAGACCATTCTCAATTTACTTTTTGCCAATTGACGCTTTGGGAAGCTAAACCAATTCTTGAAAGAAGCGAAGAAATCAACCGCATTGTGAACGCCAAAGATGAGACTTACTTAGTAAGCATCCTATCTATTTCTGAACGCAAGAACTATATCTTAGCTAGTTCAGAGAAACTAGCCGAGTACTTCTGCAAATTGCTAAGACTCAAGGAACAAAAACCTTGGCTAAAATCCAACCAGCTATTCTTACGCAAAGAGATACTTGCTAAAATGATAATGCCAGACCAGTAGACTCCCATATGTCCCTAAGCTCGATCACACTTTTAGCAATTTCCAGCCCCTCAACTAGTCTTAACCCTCAGAACTAGCTTCTATCTCAACCGTCGCCAGCTCAGCTCCAGCATCGACCCTTCGTACTATACTCTTCAGCTTCACGCCGATATAGACTATTGGCACAATCATCACCGCAAACAAAAGATACACGTACTCCAGCGAGAAACTTAGCAATACTGCTGACGCCACACTCCCAAGCAGAAAAGCGCCCATCTGCCGTGCCGTCGCAAGATACATCAAAATGTCTTTCTGATACTTCTTCGCAAACTTCTGTAGCACAAGATTCTGTGCATAGATCTTTAGCGGATCGCGCATCGACGGCAAAATACTGAACCCCAGTCCCATCAGCACTATCTTCAAGTAAAAAACAATCTCCAAAGTATATCCCGCCAACATCAGCCCGAACGCCAGCAAAAGCATGAGCGGCATCAATATAACTACCCGATCTTTAAGTTTTGCATAGATTTTCGGGTATATTAGGACCGCTAATAGTCTCATTACACGAGAACCAAACAGCACCACGCCCATGATCGTTGCCACCATGTCGACACCAAACATAGTATCTAGTTTATACTGAATAAAAAGTTTCCCATCCGGCTGCGCAATCATGATCATCCCATAAACTAGACCATAAAATAATACCAAAAGTATAAAAGCCTTGATCGGTCGCGGCAGCAAGAATCTCGGCGCAGCACCTTCGCTCCTCGGCGTTTTCGCTGTCTCATTCTTCTCCTCTACGTCATATATCATGAAAGACAACACGAGGGCAATCACACAAGTGATTATCCCTAAGATCATCGGTAAATACTGCCACCAAGAAAACAGCACACCAATTGTTAGTGTCGTTAGCATAGTCGCTACCGAATAAATCGTACTGCCTTTGCTTGCAATCTTTACATACTCATTACTTTGGTGCTGATAGTCAAGATTATCTTTGATCAGGACCGAACCCATCGCACCAAACAACATCGAAATGACAAAAACGATATTTTGCATTACGAACCCGAAATAAGTCGTACAAAAAGCCATCATGATGCTCGAAATTAAGACGCATATGGCGCTCACTCGCACCGATTTTGTCACGCCGATTCTCTTGATAATCCACAGAATCGGCAACTGTAATAGCACCGCCGCAAGACCTGAAATAGTCGATAAAAACGTAATTTGCGCTGCGTCAAACCCTTTCACATTGGCCAGCCACACTGAGCTTATCGCCACCCCAAAGATTAAGTCCGTCGTTAACCCATAATACCATGGATACATCTTATTAATTCGGGCCAAATCTTTTTCCACTTCTTTATTATACCATGCGGGCGCACAATCGCGCCGTTTTGAAATCACTCAGGTATAATACTGACATCTCGTCCACGCTTATTGACCAGCCCTGCTGATTCCGCTATAATTAAACCATTACCAGAAAGGGAATCTCATGAAACACCACGCGCTGAGCGTCAGTCAAGTCAAAGTTCCACGCGCCTGGATCGTGGTCTGGATTATTATCTATCTTCTCATTCTCGTTGTAGGTCTCTTCCAGCAGAAAGGTACTATTATCACTATCATCAAACTCACCGGCGTTTTGCTTTGCTCTGTCTATAGTATCGCCATCTATCCTAAAGATTTTCTTCTTCAAAGCGCCATGATGACCACCTTCGTCGCTGACTGTATTCTCGCTTGTGACAACATCTCTACCATCGGTCTCATTTATCACGCAAATCATCCATCTCTACCGTCTTTCTCGTCCCAAGAACCGTCCGCGCGTTTTTGTTCTTGCGCTGATTGGACTTTTCATCATCGCCTGTAGCATCCACATCAATTTCATCCCGCCCATTTATATTATTATTACGTTCTACACCATTACTCTCATCGCCAACATTATTGCCAGCTGGCGCTGGAAAGCCCAAGACCCACACAATTTTTCCACCCACGCCGCTTTCTACGGCTTCTTGCTTTTCGGCTGTTGCGACCTCTGTACTGTTCTCTCATATCTTGCCTTGATTGAAATTTTGCCAGTCGCATTTTACGTCGCTGCGAACTATTTTGCTTGGTTTTTCTACTATCCGTCGCAAATCCTAGTGTCAAATAGTTCTAAGTGTGCTACAATAGAGACAAAAGGAAGGTAAATGTTAATGGAGGTATATGGAAGGTAAAAAATCACACTCACCGGCTACTGGTCAACGCGCAATTCTCGTTTTTGGTGCTCCTTGCAGTGGCAAGACTACTTTTAGTCAACAATTCGCTGCTCAGTTCAACGCGACATTCTACGATCTAGATTCATTGCAACAAGAGCATAATCTTTCTCGCCAGTTCATCCTGCTTCTCGTCTCTGAGATTGCTAAGACTGGCGCTACGCTCGTCCTCGAAGGTGGCAACGACACTGAAAAAGATCGCAAAGAGCTCGTCGAGATCCTCCGCAATGCTGGCTATACTCCTACTCTGATTTGGATTCAGACCGACGTCAGCACTATTCGTATGCGTCTCAAAAACAAGCTCAAGTCCATCGATAAGGCGAAGCAGGTCTACGAGACCCGTATTAAAGCCATGGAAGCCCCGTCGAACGCCGAAACACCGATCGTCCTGTCTGGTAAGCATACTTATCCTACCCAGCTTAAACAAGTTCTCACCCAGCTTTAATACTCTTACTAGCTACTGATGATTATTAATGACCCCGAATTTGGGGAGGTAGTTGTGCGCAAGAACCCGCTCTCACGCAGCGTGCGGTTTTCTGTGTCTCCCTCTGGTCGCCTCCAAATGTCTGTGCCGCAGCACACCAGTGATTTTTTGGTAAAACGTTTCCTCAAGATCAATCGCACTCTCATCAAAGAAAAAATCCCCCTCTCCAGCCCTACTACCCAGCGTGCCCGCGACGCCAAGAAAAAGATTCTCACGAAAAAAGCTCGCGAATACTTGCCTTATCGCCTTGAATACTATGCGAAGCTTTACGGCTATCACTACGACAAATGTCGCCTCAGCCACGCTGCTACCCGCTGGGGGAGCTGCTCTAGCAATCGCACCATCTCCCTTAACATCGGTCTCATGCAGGTACCAGAGCCCCTGCGCGACTACGTTATCCTGCACGAGCTCGCCCATCTTAATCACATGGATCATTCCGACGCCTTTTGGCGAGAGGTTGGCACACACGATCCGCGTTATAAAGAGCACCGCCGAAAGCTTAAACAGTTTTCGCCTGGCGTATAGTTAACGATTACCGCATTTGCACTATCCAGAGATTCTAGAAACATCAAAACGCCCCTCTTGCGAGGAGCGTTTTTTGAGGCTTTAATCAATCTCGTCGTGCTAACTGACACCGCTTAAAACGATCATAGGCTAAGATCGCAAAGCTCTGCGGTACCATGGCTACATCTTCCAGATGCGCAATCCAATCAGCATAACTCAGAGGATTATAGCGATGTTTTTGTTCATATTGCTGTTTCTCCTGGCTCACCAAAGCATAGGGTAGCATCAACGCATAAGCAAACTCTTCTGCCGCCGCATCTTCTATGGTATACGATGAAAACGGCCCCAAGAATCGCTCCCTCGTCAACAATGGCCCCACAGCGATCTCCGCCCTCAGGACAAAGCGTCCCAGCTCATGTGCAATCGCCACCCGTTGCATATTCTGTCCCAAGCTTTCATCGATATAAATCTGCCCAGTTATCATTTCTTGAGCATTCTTTCCATCCGATGAAAGCAAACGGCGTTCATACAGTTGCGAATAAGACAGTGTCATCCCAGCGCCCAAAGAATTAAACTCCATTTTATCCTGGTCAGCCAACTGTACCCTGCACAGTCTAAAATGATAGTATTTAGCGATTTCTTCTACCGGAATCGGAAACACGATTTCACTTTGAGCTTTACCACTATTCAGCCAAAATTGTTGCACCACGTCCTCTGCACACTTCGCCACATAATCATAAAACTCACCCCCAGTCGTGAAACGTTCCAGCGCCGCACGGTTTTCGTTTATAAGCCCAAACGCACGCGGCTCGTTCAACGATTTTACGTTAAAAATGCTCATCATACTAACCCACTTTCATGTTTTTAGATTTCAGAGCTCGCAGCAGCTCATAAGTGATTCTCCTTTGGCCATACATTATTATCGCCTCTTTAATGTACGACACCCTGTATTTTCATTATGCCACACTTAATCAGAAAGTCAACCATACAAGCTTTGAAGCTATCCTAGACTATGCAAAACTCACCAAAATCAGAAAATAATCAAAAAATCCCTTGAAATCTTACCCAATCTGTGCTAAAATTACACGGTATAGTATATTAATCGACAATACGTACTAGACGACAGAGAAAGCCTACGAGAGATAGGAACTCCTCATTAGTCTAGATTTCGTGTTGTTATAAGGGAAAGGAATAGGATGCAAGTCATCATCGGCACCAAAATTGGTATGACCCAGATCATCGGCGACGACGGTATTGTTACTCCAGTAACAATTTTGCAAGCCGACCCCTCCACAGTGACTCAGATTAAAACTGTCGAAACCGACGGTTATAACGCTGTGCAACTGGGGTACGGTCAGGGTAAGAATCTGAGCAAGTCGGTTTCCGGCCATACAAAAGCCGCCGGAATCACTCCGAAAGTCTTGAAAGAGTTCCGTACAGAAGACGTACCAGAACTCAAAGTCGGGGACAAACTCAGCATTGAAAACTTTAAACTTGGCGACAAGGTCGTTGTCACGGGCGTTTCCAAGGGTAAAGGTTATGCTGGTACCGTCAAACGTTGGAATTTCAACGAATCACGCAATACCCATGGTTTCAAGGGTAATATCCGTCGCGTTGGTTCTATTGGTTCCATGTACCCACAAAAAGTTTTCAAAGGTAAGAGAATGCCAGGTCGCATGGGTCACGATCAAGTGACCGTGAAGAATCTGGTAGTTTCTTTTATTGATCCCGAAAACAACCTCATCGGTCTTAAAGGCGCCGTTCCTGGCCCGAAAAAAGGCATCGTGACAGTCGTCGCGGTGGAGGGAAAGGAGTAATATGGCAGCTACATTGAACAAAGAAATCTTCGAAGTCGCCGTCGACAATCACGAATTGCTCAAGACGGCTTACGACGCCTACCTCGCCAACTCCCGCAGCTCTCACGCTAAGACGCTGAAGCGCGGCGAAGTCCGCGGTGGCGGTAAGAAACCCTGGAAGCAGAAAGGTACTGGTCGGGCTCGTTTCGGCTCTACCCGCAACCCTATCTGGCGCCACGGTGGTATCGCTGGTGGTCGCACTGGTGAAGAAAACTTCACAAAGAAGCTCAGCAAGAGCGCTAAAAAAGTTGCCGTCAGACAAGCTCTCAGCCTAAAGAATGCTGACAAAGCCATCTTCGTCGAAGGCGTCAGCACTACCGGCAAGACCAAAGAAATCGCCAAGAAGCTGGACGATCTTAAACTCGGCGACAAAGCCGTCTTGATGGTCGTAGATGTCAAAGCTCCAGAGATCCTACGCGCCACCAACAACCTACCAAACGTCAAGCTGGTTCGTTCTACTTATCTCAACGTCTTTGACATCCTCAACGCTGACGCCGTGCTATTTAGCGAAACCGCACTTAAAGCTACTGAAAACTGGCTGCTAGACAAGGAGGAGGTATAATGAGAACCGTACAATATATCCCACGTGCTACCGAGAAAGCCTACGCTGCACAGACTCGCCGCGAATATATCTTCTTCGTGCCATTGTCCGCTTCGAAGCAAGAGATTGCCAAGCAGATCGGCGAAACTTTTAAGGTTACCGTCATCGACGTCCGCGTCGCTACTCGCAAGGGCAAGCAGACCAAGTATTCCAAAGGCAAGCACGCTTATCCTGGCCTGACTTATCGCCGTGATCACAAAGTCGCTTATATTACTTTGAAAGATGGTGATAAGATTCCGGTATTCGAGGAACCAGCTACCGCAGACGAGAAAAAAACAGAGAAGAAAGCAGACAAAAAGGCTGCTAAGTCCGAAGATAAGAAGCCTGCCGAAAAAGCAGAAAAGAAAGCTACGAAAAAAGTAGCCCCTAAAGCAGAGAAGGAGAGTAAATAATGAGTATTAAAGCTTATCGTCCAACTACTCCAGCTCAACGTCAAAAAACCACTCAAGATTTTGATCAGATTACTACCCGCAAGCCGATGAAATCCTTGCTTGCTAGCAAGAAACAAATCGCCGGCAAGAACAACGCTGGTCGTATCACTGTACGTCATCGTGGTGGCGGTGTCAAACGCCATTACCGCGTCTTGACCTACAGCCTGCCAAAAGATACTAAGTTTACCGTCATGGAGATCGAGTACGATCCGAACCGTAGCGCTCGTATCGCTCGCATTAAAGATCAGAACGATACCTATTACTACGTGCTCGCCGATTCTAATATGAAGAAAGGCATGACTTTCACGAGCGGCGAAAATGCCGCAGTCGAGACTTCCAATCGCATGCCGATCGATAAGATTCCTGTCGGTACTTTCATCTATGCGATCGAGCTCACTCCAGGTCGTGGTGCACAAATGGTGCGTTCAGCTGGTACTAGCGCTCAATTGATGGCTAAAGAGAACGGCTATGCCACCCTCAAGATGCCTTCTGGCGAGATGCGCAAAGTCCTCGTGGCTTGCGAAGCCAGCATCGGTACGGTCGGCAATGAGCAACATCAGAACGTCAAAATCGGTTCCGCCGGTCGTCGTCGCCGCAAGGGCATCCGTCCGACCGTCCGTGGTGTCGTCATGAACGCTACCGATCACCCACACGGTGGTGGTGATGGTGGTCGCCATGGTACCGGTAAAGCACCACGTACTCCATGGGGTCAGTTGACACTCGGATTCCGGACCCGTCATAATAAGAAAACTAATAAGATGATCGTGCGCAGTCGCCACGAAGGAAAGAGGAAATAATGTCTCGGAGTCTGAAGAAAGGTCTATTCGTAGACTACAAACTCGCGAAGAAGGTTGCTGCTCTCTCCGCCGAGGATCGTACCGTGATCAAGACTTGGGCTCGCCAATCTACCATTTCGCCCGAAATGGTTGGCCGCACTATTGCCGTTCACAATGGCAAAGTCCACGTCCCAGTCTTCGTGAGCGAGAATATGGTTGGTCATAAACTCGGCGAGTTTGCCCCAACCCGCAAGTTTAAGCGCCACGGTGGTAAGAAAGCCGCCGAAGCTGCCGCTGCGAAAGGAGCTAAGTAATGACTACTCATTTTGCACGTGCTATTGAAAAGGGCATCGACAGTCAGCCACGCAAAGTTAGCGTCGTCGCTAGCCTCGTGCGTGATCGCTACGTCGCTGACGCCGTCGTAATCTTAGAGAATACTCCACGTCGCGCCGCTCGCGCCGTCCGCAAAGCCATCGAGTCCGCCGCTGCTAATCTTATGAACAATGCTGGCGTCAGCATCGATCCTAAGACTATCCGCATCGCCCGCATCAGTGTCACTGCTGGCACCCGTATGCGCCGCTATGTTCCAGCTAGCCGCGGTCGCGCCCTGCCGTTTGAAAAGATTTCCAGCAATATCTTCGTCGAAGTTGCCGGAGAAGAGAAAGCCGCTAAAGCTGCTCCTTCCGCGCCAAAAGCTACCGCGAAGAAAGCTGTCAAAGAAGATAAATCAGCTGTAGAAGCAGAAAAGGAGAATAAGTAATGGGCCAGAAAGTCAACCCAGTCTCTTATCGTCTCCAGATCAGCAAGGACTGGTCGTCCAAGTGGTTTACCCGCAAAGCCGACTTCCCGGGCTGGCTGGTAGAAGATACGAAGATTCGTGATTTGATCGAGAAGCGCTACAGTAGCCGTCCGACTATCGCTCGTATCGGCATCGAACGCAGCGCCAATCTCACCACTATCACGATTCTGACTGCGAAAGCCGGTGCCGTTATCGGCAAGCAAGGTGCTGGCATCAACGAGCTCAAGAAAGAGCTTGAAAAGATCGTCAAAGGGCCGATTCGCATCAACGTCGAAGAAGTCAAACGCCCAGAGCTGTCTGCCAAATTGGTCGCCGAGAACATCGGTTTCCAGCTCGGTAAGCGCATGAACTTCCGCCGTGCGGTCAAGATGGCCTGTCAGTCGACCATGAATGCCGGCGCTAAAGGTATTCGTGTCGAAGTTAGCGGTCGTCTGAACGGCGCCGAAATGTCTCGTCGCGAAAAGTTTATCGAGGGCTCCGTTCCTCTACACACTTTGCGCGCTGATGTCGATTTCTACGTCTGCCACGCTCCGACTATTGCCGGTATCGTAGGTGTTAAAGTTTGGATTTATAAGGGGGAGAAATAAATTATGGCAATTTTAGTACCAAGACGCGAAGCACATCGCAAAGTCCGCAAGGGCAAGAACCGTGGCACCGCCTCTCGCTGCAATACCGTAGCGTTCGGCGATTGGGGCCTGATGTCGCTCGACAATGAGCGTGTCACCAGCCGCCAGATCGAGGCTGCCCGTCAAGCTATCACCCGTTTCGTCAAGCGTGGTGGTAAAATCTGGATTCGCATTTTCCCGCACACTCCAGTCACCAAGAAGCCTCTTGATGTCAAGATGGGTAGCGGTAAAGGTGAACCTCAGTTCTATGTAGCCAAAGTCAAAGCTGGCACCGTCATGTTCGAGATCAGCGACGTGACCGAAGAGCAAGCTAAAGAAGCTTTCCGCTTGGCCGGTCATAAGCTACCAGTTCGTACAAAAATTATTAAGAAAGAGGAGTTTTAAGATGGCGGGAGAATTGCAAGGTGTTGTGACTTCTGACAAGCGCGACAAAACTATCACAGTTTCGATCGCTAGTCGTGAAACTCACCCACTCTATCGCAAACAGTACACCAAGACTCGCAAGTACACAGCTCACGACGAGAACAATGAAGCCGGTCTCGGCGACAAAGTAGAAATCGTCGCTTGCCGTCCATTCTCTAAGACCAAGAGCTACAAGCTCGTCAAGGTCCTCGAGAAGTCGCACGAAGCTGTTGAGCTCAAAGACGAAGTTTTGGGTCAGACCGATACTGCCAAGGGGGAGGAGAAATAACATGATTCAACAGGAAACTAGATTAAAAGTCGCGGATAACAGCGGCGCCAAAGAGCTTGGTGTAATCCGGGTCCTTGGTGGCACACGCGCTCGTTATGCTCGTGTGGGCGACATCGTCACTTGTAGTGTCAAAGACGCCAGCCCTACCGGCAACGTCAAGAAGAAAGCCGTCGTCAAGGCCGTGATCGTTCGCACTAAGCAACAGATTCGCCGCCCAGACGGTAGCACCATTCGTTTCGACGACAACGCCGCCGTCCTGGTCAACGACGACAAGACACCAAAGGGCACTCGCGTTTTTGGGCCAGTCCCACGCGAGCTCCGCGAACTTGGTTTTAACAAGATTATCAGCTTAGCTCCGGAGGTACTATAATGGCAAAATGTTTGAAAGTAGGCGACCGCGTCAAGGTTATCGCCGGCGATCACAAAGGCACCATTGCCAGCATTGTCAAAGTCGACAAGCAAGCCGGCAAAGCCTTCCTCAAAGACATCGAAGTCCGCGAGCGCCATGTCCGTGCTACACAATTTAATCCTAAAGGTGGTAAGAAGACCGTCCATGCTGGAATCGACTTTTCTAACCTCAAAAAGGAGGATAAGTAATGGCAGCTAAAGCTAAACAAACTACTACGCCTCGTTTGAAAGCGCTATACAACGACAAGATTGTCAAAGACCTCGAGAAAGAGCTCAACGTCAAGAATGTCCATCAAGTTCCAAAGCTTGAGAAAATCGTCATCTCTAGCGGCGTCGGCAAGAAGCGTGAAGACAAGAAATTCACCGAGACCGTCGAGCTCACCCTGCGCAAGATCGCTGGCCAGGAGCCAACCTCTCGTCTCGCGAAGAAATCTATCGCAACGTTCAAAATCCGCAAAGGCATGGGCGCCCCAGTTGGCTACCTTGTCACTTTGCGCAATGATAAGATGTACGAATTCGCTGACCGCTTGATCAACATCGCTTTACCACATGTTCGCGATTTTCATGGTGTCTCTAAGAAAGCTTTCGACAAACAAGGGAACTATACCCTCGGTCTGAAAGAACAGACTGTCTTCCCAGAGATCACCTTTGAAGATGCTGCAGTCTTGCACGGTCTCGAAATCACTTTTATTATTAAAAATGGATCTTACGAAGGGAGCACCAAATTGTTAGAAGCATTTGGCATGCCGTTTGAGAAGGAGGGTAAATAATATGGCTAAGAAATCTGCCGTCCTCCGCGACGAAAAACGGCGCAAAATGTACGAAAAATATAAAGCTAAACGCGCTGAGCTCAAGGCTGCGGGCGACCTAGAAGGCTTGCAAAAGCTTCCTCGCAATGCTAGCCCTACCCGCCTCAAGAATCGCGACATGCTTGACGGTCGCCCTCGTGGCTATATGCGCTACTTCGGTCTGAGCCGTATCAATTTCCGCGAAAAGGCTTCTAAGGGTGAAATCCCAGGTGTCACTAAGAGTAGCTGGTAGGAAAGGAGAGAAGAGAATATGTCATTACAATCAACTGATCAAATCGCCGATCTTATCACTCGCATTCGCAACGCTATCATGGTTGGCAAGACCGAAGTTCGCGTCCCGACCAGCAAGCTCAAGCTCGCTGTCGCCGAAGCCCTGAAAGACGCTGGCTACATCGATGCCTGCGAAGTCGAAGCTGCTGAGCCAAGAGGCATCCTGCACATCACTATCAACGCCGAAGACGCTCCTGCCCGCATTACCGAGATCACTAAGATCTCGAAGCCGGGCCGCCGCGTTTACGCTAGCGTCGAAGAAATCCCAGTTGTCAAATCCGGCCGCGGTGCCGTCCTCATCTCCACTTCGAAGGGGATCATGACCGGCCGCGAAGCCAAGAAACAACACCTTGGCGGCGAAATTCTAGTCAGAGTCTACTAGACATCTGCTAAGCGAAAAGTGCCCCCGTGTATGGGAGCACTTTTTGTCAATTCCAGACCCCCACTCATAACCCGCTTGATCTCTAAAATCACCCCTAAAATCCTTGCTTTTATCACATTTTCGTGCTAAAATTGATAGGATATTAGTTAAGAAAGGGAAATATGAGTCGTATCGGAAAACAACCCATCACTATTCCGGCGGGAGTGACAATCACGGTCGGCGACAAAGATATTACTGTCGCTGGACCGAAAGGTTCACTCATTGTTCCGCTTCAGGAAAATGTTAAAGTTGCAGTCGACGGCAACGTTTTGACCGTTACTCGCGACGATGACGAACCAAAATCACGAGCCTGGCATGGTCTGCAGCGCGCACTGCTAAACAACGCCGTCCAAGGCGTCACTAAGGGCTTCGAAAAGAAGCTCGAGGTCAATGGTGTCGGTTTTCGTCTTAGCGGTGGTCCTAAGGAAATCGAAATGGCCTTAGGCTTCTCCCATCCAGTCAAATACAAAGCTCCCGAAGGCGTCGAGCTCAAGACTGACAAGATGATTATCATTGTGTCTGGCATTGACAAGCAAAAAGTTGGTCAAGTTGCCGCCGAAATCCGCGCTTTGAAGAAGCCAGAACCATACAAGGGTAAAGGTATTAAGTATGTCGACGAAGTTATTCTTCGCAAGGCAGGAAAGGCTGGTAAGAAATAATGAATAGTCTATTTCGTGCGAAACGCACCCGCGCTAAAATCCACGGTACTGCTGAGCGTCCACGCCTAAGTGTACATATTAGCAACAAGCACATCACCGCTCAAATCATCGATGATGATAATAGCAAAACATTAGCCTACGCTACCACCGTCGGTACGAAACTCAGCGGTAGCAAAACTGATTTAGCTACCAAGATTGGCCAAGAGATCGCTCAAAAAGCCAAGAAAGCCAAGATTAAGGCTGTTGTTTTCGACCGTGGTGCAAAACTATATGCCGGCAGAATGTCTGCACTCGCAGAAGCTGCTCGTAAGGAAGGATTGGAGTTCTAATGGCAAATTCTGATAAGGCCGCACAGGTCGTCAACAAGTCTGGTACTCTTAAAATGAGCGACAAAGTCGCTGCAGGCAAAGTCCAGAAAGATATCAGCGGCAAAGCTATGCCTCGCCGCAACAATCGTCGCGATCGTAATCGCAACCAAGATTCTGCACCAAAAGAGTTTGACACCGTCACTATCAATATCGACCGTGTCTCTCGTACCGTTAAAGGTGGTCGCAGAATGCGTTTCAAGGCCCTCGTCGTAATGGGCAATCACAAGAATAAAGTCGGCATCGGCGTCGCTAAAGGTAGCGATGTCACCAGCGCCGTCCAGAAGGCTACCGCCAAAGCTAAGAAATCTATGATCGAGTTCAACATGGATGGCGAGACCATCTGCCACGAAGTCGAGACTCGCTCCACTGGTGCCGACGTCTTGATGAAACCAGCCGCTCCTGGTACTGGTATTATCGCTGGCGGTGTCGTTCGTAGCATTATCGGTCTCACTGGTATCAAGAATTTAATTTCTAAGAGCCTCGGTAGCACCAACAAAGTCAACATCGCTTACGCTGTCATCGACGGTCTCAAAGAGCAGCTTCCTCGCGACGAGTGGGTAGGCAACCAAGGCAAGAAGCCTGCCAAACCAGCCGAGAAGAAAGCCACTGCTAAGACCGAGAAGAAGCCAGCCGCGAAAAAGTCCGCCACCAAGGAGGATAAGTAATGAAATACAACGATTTAGAAGTCAACAAAAATACCCGCCCGACTCGTTTCGGTCGTGGTATCTCCGCCGGCAAAGGTAAGACCGCCGGTCGCGGTACCAAAGGTCAAAAAGCCCGTACCGGTCATCGCAAGATGCCGACCGGGTTCATGGGCGGTCAGCGCGCTATCATGCAAGCTATCCCGAAGCTCAAAGGTTTCAAAAGCTTGCACGATAAAGCCATTGTCGTCTACACCGATCGTCTCAATGACCTCACCGGGAAGATCGACAATTTCGTCCTAGCTGACAAGGGTCTCATTGAAGATCCTTACCACAAAGTCAAGATCATCTCTCGTGGTGAGCTCACCGCTAAGATTGATCTCGAGACCCAATTCGCCAGCAAGACTGCCATCGAAGCCATCAAAAAGGTTGGCGGCAGCTTCAAGAAGGTTGCCGTGCCACAACGCATCGCTGGAAAAACTGAATAAAGCCCAGTCGATAATCGGAGATATTTCTGTCTTGGGAACCGCGCTTTTGCCTAAAAGCAAAAGCCTGCATTTCGTCGAGCAAGAAAACAAGTTCTCTTTCTACTCCGGAATTTGACTTTTCAAGACGGGAACAAACTTATCAGATCTTTTCGCTCTGAAAATCGCACTTTTCAGAGCGAAAACAAACTGGTCTTTTGAACTGCTGAGGATAGCGAGCAGGAAGAAAGTTCGCTATCTTCCTCAAGCGACGCAAGCAGCAGAAATTCCCGCAGGAAATTTTGCCAGTTGGGGACTTTTCTACTGCCCAGCACGAGGAGCGTGAGCGAAGAGAAATTCCTTTTCTCTTCCGAACCGACGATGTAGCTGGTAGCGATTTCTATAAAATCGCGTTAAAGTCCCCACATTCCAAAAATAGCTCTTCCTAGGGGCTATTTTTTGTGCTATAATAGACCAAGAAAGAAAAGGGACTATGAATTTTAAGACTATATTCAAATCACTGAAAAATAAAGATATGCTGAAACGCGTCCTGATTGTTTTTGGGCTCCTGATTGTCTATCGTTTCTTAGCACACATTCCCGTACCGCTCGGCGAGCCGGCTACTTTCCAAGAAGCTGTCACGAACCTCATCCAGAAGTCCGATTTCGGTAGCTTCTTAAACCTCGTCTCTGGCGGCGGTCTGACTACCTTTTCTATTCTCTTAGTCGGTATTTCACCATATATTACTGCTTCTATAGTCGTGCAGCTCGTCACTAAAGCCATTCCGCGCCTCGAAGAGCTCTCTCAAGACGGCGAGACCGGTCGCCGCAAGATTAGCCAATGGACCCGTATCCTCGCCGTTCCGCTAGCTATTGTCCAGTCCATCGCCTATATCTTCATTCTGTACCAATCTGTCATCTCTGCCAATACTACTATGGCTTACACGCCAACCACTGCCGACTGGATGCTCTCCGTCACTGCTATGGTCGCCGGCTCTATGATCCTTATGTGGTTCGGCGAGCTCATCACCGAGCAAGGTATCGGCAACGGCGTCTCTATTATCATCTTCGCCAGCATCATCTCTCAGCTACCTACTACTTTGGCCAGCCTAGGCGCAGCCTTGTTCGATACATCTAATGGCAGCCTATCCCTCTTTGGCTGGTTTAATCTCCCTGTCAATCCTACCATTTTCTGGATTGTTATTGGCTTCGCCATCGCTTTACTAATTGTCATTTACTTCCTCGTCAAGCTCAACGAAGCCCAGCGTGTCATTACCGTCAACTACGCCAAGCGAGTCCATGGCAATAGCAGCTACGGTGGTATTAAATCCATCCTACCGCTAAAGCTCATTGCTGCTGGCGTCGTACCAGTCATCTTCGCTACCGCCTTCCTCTCGCTCCCAGCACTCATTGGCCAGCTCATCCAGACCGCGAACCCAGAAGGCACTTTCGGCACCACCCTCGTCACCCTCTTCACCGCTCCGTCTGCTGCAAACTTCGCTACTTACTACCCGAACGGCATCACTGCCCAGTGGTTCTTCTACCCGGCGCTCTACTTCATCCTCGTCGTCCTATTCACCTTCTTCTATACCAGCATCATTTTCAACACCAATGAAATCGCCGACAATCTCCAGAAGCAAGGTGGCTTCATTGAAGGCGTCCGTCCAGGCAACCAGACCGCCGAATACCTTGGCAAAACTATCAACCGCCTCAACCTCTTCGGTGCACTTGCCCTTGGCATTATCGCCATGCTGCCGTTCCTCACGGATTACATCTTTATCGTCCTGACTGGCGCACCAATTGGTCTGTCATTATCCGGTACCGGTCTATTGATTATCGTCACCGTAGCCCTCGAGAATCTCCGTCAGGTCAACTCTCGTGCGCTAATGGTCACCTATGATGAATACAAGTAAACATAATAAACGTAAAGAAAAGGGCGTGGCAAAAGTGGAAGAAAAGAATACTAAATCTACAATTGAGACGAAAGCGGAGAAGAATACCGCAAAGAAGTCCAGGAAGTTAAAGATGCCCGTGGTGCGCAAGATTCATGTGCATCCGCTATACCTAGTCTTGGGCGCCGTCGTGACGATTCTAGCTGTCTTCTTCGTCCGAGTCGCCGTCTGGGAGCATAATTATCTTGCCGCTATGGAAGGCTCTGAGCGCGACGTTGTTAGCAGCCCTACTATCGAGATCAACGAATCCAACGGAGAAGATGTTGATAGCACCGAAGTTACCGAACAGCAAAAGATTGAATGGGTAGTTGCTCCTGACAAACCGCGCTACTTCACAATCCCGTATCTAGGCATCTACAATGCTCGTATTGTAGAACTCGGGCTCAAAGGCGAAGGTGAGATGGCTACTCCACATTACGCTGGCGACGTCGGCTGGTATACTGGCTCCGGCTCCGTTCTGCCTGGCCAACAAGGTGTCACTTTTATGAATGCCCATGGTGGCGACCTCGGCTATGGCATTTTCCGTACTCTTCCGAAACTCCCCGTCGGCGAAACCATCAAAGTCGAAATGGGCGACGGTCGCGTTTTTAATTATCGCGTCGTCGAGAGTACCCGCCGTGAGATTGGCGACAGTGCCAATGATTACATGCAGACCGCCTTCACCCCGCTTGACGCTACCGGCAATACTCTCACTTTAGTCACCTGCACCGGCGACTGGCTCCAGAGTCTCTATACTTACAAAGAACGCCTTTTCGTACGCGCCATTCTTGAGTAGAATAGTGCCAGAATCATGCTGCAAAACACCTTAATTTCTGCTAAAAAAGTATTTACTTACCAGCAGATCTATGATACAATGAGAAATGTAATTTATGGCTAGTCAAAAGGAAGTGATTAAACTCACAGGCAAGGTTGTTGAGGCGTTGCCAAACACCCAATTCAGGGTGGAACTTGAGAACGGTCATGATATCATTGCACACATGAGCGGGCGCATGCGCAAAAACTACATCCGTTTGGTGCCGGGAGACCGGGTCGAAGTTGAGTTAACCCCTTACGATCTTTCAAAGGGTAGAATCAGCTTTAGATTGCAGTAGAATATTAAACTGTTGTGATTTTTACAACACTTTTGCAAGAAGTCGTAAACAAAAGTGCCGTAGCGCCTAAGTGTTGAGTTTAGGCAGAATTACAACGACCTAAAGGAAAGGATTTTTGACACTGTGAAAGTACGTGCTAGTGTTAAAAAAATCTCCCCGGATGACATCATCGTGCGTCGCAAAGGCGTGCTTCGTGTTATCAATAAGAAAAAACCTAAGAATAAGCAAAGGCAGGGTTAAGCATGGCAAGAGTTGCTAGTGTGACCATCCCGAACGAAAAGCAGATTTGGATCGCTTTGACGTACGTTTATGGGATCGGCCAAACCACAAGTAAAGCCATCCTTGCGGAGGCTAAAATTGAGCCTACCACTCGGGTGAAAGATCTCACCGAGGCTGACATTCAAAAGATCAACGACCTTATCGGTAGCAAATATACCGTAGAGGGCGATCTGAAACGCCTCGTCACCAACAATATCAAACGTCTTAAAGACATTAATTCCTACAAAGGCGTTCGCCACAAAGCTGGTCTGCCAGTAAATGGTCAACGCACCCGCACGAACGCGCGTACTCGTAAGGGTAAAGCTATCGCTGTAGGCGGCGCTCAGCCGAAAGCAGCAAGCAAGACTTAAGGTTAGGAGTTGAAAATGGCAGAAGAAGAAAAGAAAACGATGGCGGCAGAGGAAGCAGTTGTTGAGACCACCAAAGCCACCAAATTAAAAGGAAAGAAAGGCAAGCGCGTCGTCACTTCTGGTCAAGTCCACGTGCAAGCCACATTTAACAATACTATTGTCACTGTCACCGACAAAAACGGTGGCGCACTCGCTGCGTCATCCGCTGGCGCTAACGGCTTCCGCGGTAGCAAGAAAGGCACCGCCTATGCTGCACAAATTGCCGCTGAGAAAGCTCTCGAGGCTGCTAAGCGCGAACATGGCCTAAACAGCGTCGATGTTTACGTCAGTGGTATCGGTCTTGGTCGCGACAGCGCCATCCGCGCCGTCTCCACGATCGGTATCAAAATCGATAGTATTACTGATGTCACCCCGATTGCGCACGGTGGCGTGCGTCCTAAGGGAGAAAGGAAACCGTAATGGCACGAGATATTTCTCCGATTGTTAAACAAAGCCGTCGCGAAGGCTATGCTTTGGCGCCAAAAGCTCACAAAGTCATGGCTAAAAAAACCGGTATCCCTGGCGAACACGCTGATATGCGCGTGCGTGGTGGCAGCTTGTATCTCACTCAGCTGAGAGAAAAACAAAAAGTCCGCAGACTTTATGGGCTGCTCGAAAAGCAGTTCGCTAAACTAATGAAAGAGGCTGAAAAAGCCGACGGCCTAGCCGGTGAGAACCTTTTACAATATCTCGAACGCCGTGCCGATAACGCTGTTTATCGTGCTGGCTTCGCACTTACCCGTCGTCAGGCCCGTCAATTAGTCTCTCACGGCCACTTCCTATTGAATGGCCGCCGTATCGACATCCCATCCATCCGCCTGAAACCAGGCGATGTGCTTGAGGTGCGACCAAAATCACAGAAGTCTGAATACTTCAAGAATCTTGAGAGCATTGTTAGCAGTGCGACCAACACTCCGTTGAGCTGGCTTAAGTCCGATCCGAAGAAAATGAAGATTGAAATCACCAGCTTGCCAAAGCGTGAAGAAGCTGAGGCTGGCATTAATGAACAGCTAATCGTTGAGTATTACTCACGTTAAGGAGGACAATAAATGACTACAAAAGTTATCCACGAAGCTAACTTGGCCGAAGTCAATCAGTTGAGCGACAACAGTGCCGAGTTCGTGATTCGTCCGCTCTTCTACGGCTATGGTAATACGCTAGGCAATTCTCTTCGTCGCGTTTTGCTTTCTAGTATCAAAGGTGCCGCGATTACCGCTTTCAGCATCGAAGGTGCTTCTCACGAATATACCGCTATCGAAGGTATCCGTGAGGACGTCGTCGACATCATGCTTAATCTCAAAAACATTCGCTTCAAGTCGCACACTGACGATCCTGTCGAAGTTGCTTTCGAGATTAAGGGTAAAGATGCTGCCAAAGATGGCTCCGTCACCGCTGGCGACATCAAGCTCCCAGCTGAAATCGAAGTCGGTAATCCCGATCAGATCATTTGCCACATCGACAATCCTAGCTATACCCTCAAAATGCGCATCGTTGTCGAGACTGGTCGCGGCTACCTCTCGATCGAGAAAGCCAGCGAAGACCGCATCCATAGCGATATGATCGCCCTTGATGCTGTCTTTACCCCAGTTTTGCGCGTTCGCTACAAGGTCGAAAATACTCGTGTCGGTCAGGACATGAACTACCAACAGCTCACTCTCACGGTCGACACTGACGGTACGATCACCCCACAGCAAGCTTTCGAAGAAGCGGCTGCGATCTTGGTCAACCAATACACCGCCCTCGCTGGTAGCACTACCGTCGAAAGCGCGCCCGCTCCTGGCGTCGAAGCAGCCAATGATGATTCTGGTCTAGCTTTGCCGATCGAAGAGCTTGGGCTTTCCGCTCGTACTACCAACGCGCTTATTAATAACGAAATCAAGACCGTTCATGATTTGGTATCGCTCTCTGAGGTCGATCTCAAAGATCTCAAAGGTTTCGGTAGCAAAGCCCTGGACGAAGTTAAAGCAAAATTAACGGAGTTACTCTAATGCATCGTCATGGATATAAAGGTCGCAAATTTGGTCGCGAAACCGACCAGCGACGAGCGCTAGAACGTGGGCTTATCAGAGCGCTAATAGAAAACACGACTATTACCACTACGCTTGCAAAAGCTAAGGAAATCCGTCGTGAAGCAGAAAAACTAATCACTATCGCCAAAAAAGGTGGCTTAGCCAATCGCAGAGTTCTTATCTCTCGGCTCGACGACATCAAAACCGCCGACCTCTTGATGGATAAGATCGCTCCCCAGGTCAAACGTGATTCTGGCTACCTCCGCATTGAGCGCGCCGGTTTCCGTCGTGGCGACAATGCCGAGATGGCTACCATCAGCTTTGTCGATAATATCGATCTCAGCAAAAAGGAGGGGAAATAAATGAAAGGTGTAAGTAAAACCTACAGCCAGAAACCAGCCGAAATCGCCCGTGAGTGGTGGATTGTCGACGCCGGTTCCATGCCCCTTGGTAAGCTGTCCGTCGTTATCGCCGACAAGCTCATGGGCAAAAGCAAGATCACTTATACGCCACACGTCGATAATGGCGACTACGTCGTCGTCATCAACGCAAAGAACATCCAAGTTACTGGCGACAAAATGACCGACAAGATGTACTACCGCCACAGCGGTTTCCCTGGTGGCTTGACTGAGCTCAAGCTCGAGGAAGTCATCGAGAAAGATCCAAAGGTCGTTATCGAGCACGCCGTCAAAGGCATGATGCCAAAGAACAAGCTTGCCGCTGACCGCCTCGCTAGACTACGAGTGTTTGATGGTGCTGAGCACGCTCATACCGCCCAAAACCCAAAGGAGATTAAATAATGGCTACGAAAGATACCTATATCTACGGTCTCGGCCGCCGCAAATCTGCGACCGCCCGTGTCCGTCTCTACAAAGGCAAAGGCGAAATCACCATCAATGATAAGCCTGCTATTGAGTACCTATCCGGCAATAAGAGCCTACTCGCCGAGATTACCGATCCATTAGCTCTCGCTGAGAAGCAAAACGAATACGATGTTTCTATCCGCGTCGCTGGTGGTGGTTTGGCCGGTCAGGTCGACGCTATCAAGCTCGCCCTTTCCAAGGCTCTCACTACCAAGATGGCAGATCTTCGCCCAGTCTTAAAGAAAGCTGGCTTCTTGAAGCGCGATCCACGCGAAAAAGAACGCAAGAAATACGGTCTGCGCTCCGCCCGCAAGAAAGAGCAGTTCTCGAAGCGTTAAAATATGCCAAAATACTTTTGGGCTGGGGACCCAAAAGTATTTTTCTGGACAAACCTTCAATAATAATTTTAATTCGGATATCGTTATGACCTCACACAAGAAGCTAGACCATTTTGTTTTGGAAACCACGTTTTTCAAAACAAAATCATTCTGGTTTCTTTTCGTTGGGACTTTTATTTCCGAAAGAAAAGTCCCAAGCTAGTATGTTGCCAAAAGCATTGCAAGATACGATTGAAGCACTCGGTCATCTCCCCGGCGTCGGTCCGCGCACGGCCGAACGCTATGCTTATTATCTTTTCAAGAACAGCCCGCGCATCAGCCTCGACATCGCCAGCACCCTCAGCGTACTCCACGCGAGCGTCAAGAACTGCCCGATCACTTTTGCTCTCATCGACGCCGACGAAGAAATCTCTGAGTTCTACAGCGACCCCGAACGCGACAAATCCACCATCCTCGTCGTCGAGGAGCCGCTCGACATCTACGCCATCGAGCAAACCAAAGGCTACCACGGCACCTACCATGTGCTCGGCGGCGCCATCTCGCCCATCGACGGCATTACCGCCGACCAGCTCCATATTAAAGAACTCCTCGACCGCATCGCGAAAGACGACGTGAAAGAAGTCATCGTCGCCACGAACCCTTCCGTCGAAGGGGAATCAACCGCCCTCTTACTCCAAAAAATGTTCCAAGAGAGCTACCCAGATGTAAAAATTACTCGTCTCGCCCGTGGCCTCCCACTCGGCGTAGATCTCTCTTATGCCGATCATATCACTCTCTCCGCCGCCCTCGAAAACCGCACAAGGCTCTAGCATATATTGCTAGAGCCTTGTGTCCCAAAGAACCTTATCGCTTAAATCTTAATTTATCGCACATACTCATTAGTCCTTTTAGATAGACTAACTCACCGGAACAACGCATCGTACGGTTAACCAGCTATCGGGAGAGCTCCAATTTTTACTTGAGGCCCCGCCACTGGTAACGTTCAAGCTATTATAACGACCCGTAGTACCGAAAGTAGAAGACCAATACCAGCCATTAGAGCCAAAAGCATTAATAGAGCCATTAGAAAAGTACATCCCGGAGAACACATAATAAAGCGGAGCCACGCGCAAAGTATTACCGCTAGTTCCATATACGCCTAGTAATTTACCGAATGAACCATTAGGAGCAGTTGTACTGGCATCATATTGGTCAGTTGGCAAAATCCATCCAGCATCAGCATTTTTACTAGTAAAATCGCACGCATTAGCTGCCTGAGAACCATTTATGGTATAGTAATTGCCAGCAAGATAATGCGTATTGTAAACAACACCGCTTATTACGTCGGTCATGGCCGGGTCGTTAGACGGAATCATATCAGCAACATTAACTTCTGCATAACTAGTTGGGTTATTCACGTCGTTTGGTTTCATGATCATACTTTTTTTAGCTGTAATGGCGCCACTTACATCATATGCTATATTCTGCGTCATCCAACAATTGCCGTCAGCAAGTTTGGCTACCCAATATTTAGTAGGGTTGTCAACTTCGCGATCGTCTATCAATTGGCTAGTTGGTATATCCGTCATTGGAGTAGCTTTAGTAACCTCAGGTAGCTTTCCACAAAACTCACTAGTCATCTCTGACATCTTTGTAATGCCCAAGCCTCCGATAAACTTCGCATCAGCGACCACCGAGAGTAAGACCTGAGTACGGTAATGTCCAGAACGCATATTGTCGCCAGCCCGAGCGCCAAAATAGAGCTTGTAGTCCATATCGGTGTGCGTATTAGAAGCATCATCATAGATTGTATCGCTGCCGGTGTCGATTTCTCTGGTGGTATCCGTGGCGGTGGGTACAGCCTTGTATTCTAGGGCTGTTTTATCAGTAGTGGCAATATCATCGCCTTTGGCAAAGGCATAGCCCCATTGACCAGATGGAATACTGGCTCCGGTAGTGGCGGCAGCAAGCGGAACAAGTTTGCTGTTGTCCGGATCGTCCATATTGACGAGTTGGTTCGTATAGTCCTTTCCTCCAACTGTAGTGTTGACGGCTTCGGCTAAGAGTTTATAGCCATCTTCAGTATCGACTGCACGAACGGCAAAATTATACTCACGGTAAGCAGTTGCGTCGGTCTTTAGCTCAGTAGCAGACGCTTCAGTAAAGGCTTCATTGGTGCCATTCATCATAATACCAAGCTCCATGGCACAATAAGCAGGGTTATCTGTACTTGGTTTGGTCTGACAAGTTAAACTAGTCGCATGGGCTCCTTCGCTTTCACTATACAATGGGTTAATTATCAAAGATAGACCACCCAAGAGAGCTACGCCACAGACAGCTAGAACGAGATAACTAGCTTTATTAGTCTTGCTAACCTTACTAACCTTGTTGGTATTCTTAGTAGAAAGGCCACTCACTACTAAGCCCAGATGTTCACTAAACCATCGGTAGAAATAAGTACTTTTACTATGAAGCATATTGTTGTTGTCGGCAACACCACAGTTGCAATCTATAGTATTACCCAACGATGTAAAAGTTGATGGTTTATGCTTTCTGGAACCTAACAAAAATCTAGTTCCAGCCAATTTATTGTGACGCATATTATATTGGCTCTCCTTTTGGGTTGATTTTGATGCCGCTTGTGATTCTTATCCAGCTGGTAGCCTTTGGCAACTTTTACGGACTCTCCGCGACTAACGAGGAGCGGACGAAGCGAACAAGCTCCCCATAACGATAGGCGAGCGTGAGCGGGTCCGAAAAGTTCGCTAAAGGCTACCAAGCTACTATAAGTTCCAAGCAGCCCGCAGCACCATACAAAAATGGCACCACGAGGTTGTTCAGAACTCATACTTGATTACGCATATAGCCTAATTAGCATTTGTCCGCCTCATGGCGCCATTATCAATGCTAATCAACTATAAACTAATCGCGTTATCAAATATATGAATTCTGAACACTCTCATTATATCACAAACGTTTTCCATTTGACAAGTCTTTTTCGCCACATTCCGCCAACTCATGTTATAATAAAACCATGTACCGCTTATCGTTAATCATTAGTGAGATTTATAATAAATATCTACCACTTGCCGAGAAAGACGGCATTATCCTGGACCTCGATTTCTCCGACACTACGAAAGAAATCTCCGACCCTGATCGCATCAAACAATTCCTCGATGAACATCTCAGCTCCGCCCTCAAGCGCTCCGACAAAGGCACCGGCGGGGAAGTGACGATCGGCGTCACTAAAGAAGCCATCACGATTACCGACTCCGCTACCACGCTTTCACACGCAGCCTGCGCTCTCCTCAGTAATCGTTATATCGACGTCAGCTCTCGCGTCGGCTTCGGCACCACCGTAAAGATCTTTTTCAAACCTCAAGAGCCTACTACCCCCGCCGTTTCTACTCCGCCCGAGATCAAGGTAAATCACGTCGCCGCCGGTATCGCCGTCGATAATAGTACTAATAACACCGTCGTTGAGAGCAAAGTTGAGGTTGCGGCAAAGTCTGATGCGAGAGACCTAAGCGTCGGCGCCGATCTCAAGCTCACCGGCGCGGATAAATCTGCCGCAAAATCCACATCTCCTAAGCCCAGCTCCGCAAAGAAATCCGCCAAGAAACCATCCCAATCTCGTCGCCTCCAGCCCGTCGTCAAGCTCCAAGCAGCCAAGACCAAGCGCCAGCTCACTTCCGCCGCGAAGAAAGCCGACCGCGAGGTCAAACGCATTGCGAAGAAAGCCGCACGAGAAGCCAAGAAACTCGACAAGGCCGCCAAGAAAGCTGCCAAGTCCGTCCAAAAGTCCACTGCCAAGCTAGCCCAGCAGACCAGCAAATCTTCCGCCACCAAGACCACTCAAACTCCCAAAGCTAGCAAAACATCCAAGACTACCAAAGTCAACAAAGCTGCCAAACCCATCAAGAAGACAAAAAAGAAACTTGAGTTATCTTAGCTCTTATCTTACAAGGCAATTACATCCCACGCCACGCCTAATACCCGCAAAATCATACCCGAGCAGCAAGCTCCCACAGATTTTACTTATGTTATTTTAATCAACTTATGCTATAATTAATACATACGGAGGTTATGTATTTATGAAGAACTTTTACCGTCTATTAAAACGGTTTAGAAGTTATTGTACGTGGGAGAATCTCAACCCGCTCAACTGGAACAATAGTGAGATCAAGATGTTCCTCGGCGCCTTTTTTGCCATCATGCTACCGATTTATATATTCATCGGCCTGCAGCCCGTCCCCACCGCCGATGCCGCTAGCCTACCCAAGCTCGAGATCGCCAGCATCGGGCTTTCTACTCCCGTCGAGACCGTCACACTGACCGACCGCCAGCTCATTGCCCCCGATAAGATCGCCGGTGTCTATACCAGCGCCGAACATAAGATTTTCATTCTCGGGCACTCATCTACCGTTTTCAAGAAACTCCACCAGGTCCAAGTCGGCGACACTTTTGCTTACGATAACGTTTCTTACCGTATCACCACTATCCAGACCCTACCAAAATCCGACATCGATATGAACGAAATTCTTCAAGCCGAAGATAGAGACACTATTATTATTATGACCTGCGCCGGCGACCCACTACCAAACCAAGACGCCACACATCGTCTCATCATCACCGCTCTGCGCGAAGAAGCCTAACTAGCCCTCGCGAACACTACCAATCCTCCGCGAGGGGCGGCTCGACAATCATGAAACTAGATCCTGTTGATGACATGATCAGCCCAGACAATCCTTACATCACAATAATTGCCGTATAGTACGCCACGAAAGCCACCAGCATCGCTACCCCCTCTGCTCGACTAATTTTCCGCTTCGTAAATGCGAAAATGAACAATACCACCGCCGACGCAATCAGCATAATAATATCTAGCATCTGAAAACTCCCTGGCGTAATCGTCCCGAAGATTACCACCGGCACCCCTAGCACGATACAGATATTAAAGATATTGCTACCAATCACATTGCCCACTGCTAAATCTTGTTCGCCCTTGCGCGCCGCCACAATCGTCGTTACTAGCTCCGGTAGGGAAGTACCAAACGCGATAATCGTGAGCGAAATCAGCCTCTCGCTCCAGCCTATCGCCGTCGCGATCGCCGTCGAATTCCGCACCACCATCTCACTCCCTAGTACAATCGCGGCTAGCCCAAGCAATACCAGCAGCAACGATTTACCAAGCTTAAACTTTGGTTTGTCGTCCTTTTCTTTATTCTCTTTGCTATGCTTCGCCATCGCAATTAGATAATATAAGAAAATCGTAAAGAAGAGCAGCACCACTACGGCATCCGCCCGCGAAAAATTATTCTCCGGCCCGTTCATCAGCGACACGTCGAGAAAAAGTACCGCCAGCAGCGTCGATATCAGCATACACAGTGGCAACTCTTTCCGAACAGTATTCGCTTTGATCTTGATCGGTTTGATCACCGCCGCAATACCCAAAATCAGCAAAATATTCAAGATACAGCTACCAATCACATTGCCAAGTACCATGTCCGTACTGCCCGACGCCAACGCCGAAATCGACACTGCGAGCTCCGGTGCACTCGTCCCGAACGCAATAATTGTCAGGCCAATCAACATCTTCGACACTTTGAAATTCTGCGCCGTGCTCGACGCTCCGTCCACAAATACGTCTGCGCCCTTAATTAATATAATGAAACCGATGATTAAAAGTAAGATATTGAGAAACATTTGCTTATTTTCATTTTTTATTTTAATTTAACCTACCCTTATTTTATCACAAGTTTTATATAAATCTATAGTTTTGTGCTACAATATAATTATATGACGGAGGCAAAACATCAGACCACTCACGCCAGTGATCAATCCACATCAATCAAACCTGAGAAGGCCCATACTAGTCCCGGCCGCAAATCTTGGTTCATCGCATCGCTTTTCAGCGGCGTAATTATCATTCTCGCTATCTTCTTCGGCCTCATGCTTATCATTCAGCCTGGCGAGATCATCTTCCAAGAGACTGCCACCGAGCTAAATCGCGACTTCGTCAATACGAATCTCAGCGACGTCCACCTCGAGAGCGACGTCTATATCGGCAGCGCCTCACTCACTGAGAAGTCTGACAATCCCGGATACGTTCTCTACGACATCCTTCTTCCCGTCACCGACTTCTACAGTACCACTACCAACATCAGCCTCGCCGACGCTGAGAATTCCACCCTCACTTCTATCTGGGATCTCGACGCTAGTAAGCGCGTCTTGTCGCTTGATGGTAAATACTATCTCGACACGCTCGACAGCGGCGCCTTTTTCGAGTATCTCACTGTCGAAGGCAAAAACGACAGAGACGTCCAGAAAGTTATTGACATCCTCCAATCACACATTGCCACTTTTCCTACTTCTGATACTCTCCTCACCTTCGCTCAGACCGGCGTTACTGCGCTTTCTCGCCGTATGAACACCAAGCTCAGCCAAGTCTCCGACGCCACTTATTTCTCAGAGAAGATCGGCAGCTTCCTTCGTGGCTTCGATATCACTCATACCAGCAACGAATCTTCCTTCTCTAAGCTTGCCACTGGTAGCAACATCTGCTCCGACCCCGACATGATCAATGTCCTCACCGACATCGGTCTAGATGTCGTCGAGCTCACCGGCAACCATAATCAGGACTGCGGCGACGCCGACGCTATCGCTACTATCGAGAAATACCGCAGTCTCGGCATCTCCACTTTCGGCGGCGGTATTAACTCCACCGAAGCTGCCAAGCCACTCGAGATTAATGAAAAGTCAAATCGTATCACCCTCCTCGGCTACAACTACTCTACCGGCGGATACACCCTCGACAATACACCTGGTGCTAATTTCTATACCAAAGAAAAGGCTTCTCAAGATATTAGCGACGCTAAGGCTCGTGGTGACATCGTTATTGTCGACATCCAATACTTCGAGTGCAATGGCTACGCCGACACCGAAGAAAATACCACCTGTGATTATGCCAACTCTTCCGAAGGCAACCAAGTCAAATTCTTCCGTGATCTCATCGACATGGGCGCCAACATCGTCGTCGGAACTGCCGCCCATCAGCCCCAGACTTTCGAGCAATACAACGGCGGCGAGATCTATTACGGTCTCGGCAATCTCTTCTTCGACCAATCCGCTTGGCCTGGCACCACCCGCAGCCTCGTCCTTGTCCACTATTTCTGGCAGGATAAACTTCTACAGACGCGCATTATTCCTACCGTTTATGATAATAATTTTCAGACCGAGCTCATGAGCTCCGCTGACGCCGCCAAATTCCTCGAGCGCTTAATCAAGGTACGCCCCACTCAATAATCTATGGACCGTAAACGCCAACGCATTATCAACTTCATCGTCATCATTATTACGCTTGCCGTCTGCGCCATAATTATCACAATTAGCTTCAATATCAAATCTAAAGTCGAGCAAGATGTCTCTAATTCCGTCACTAATCCCGACGACAATAACTCAAACTCTGGCCAAAACCCCGATCAGCCCTCCGACCCCGCCCCTGGTATCGACGGCATTGTCGAAGCTAAATTCATCAATCTCCAGCCTACACTCGACAAATGGCTCGACACCCTGTCTAGCGACGAAAAGACCGGCGTCATGATCTACGACCTCAATAACAGCCGCACCGCTGCTAGCTATCATGAACACGAAATCTTCAATGTCGCTTCTATCTATAAGCTACTTTTCGCCTACGACGGCTACCGCCAAATCGCTATGGGTATCAATACCGGCAACGAAGTCATCACCACGACTTCAGACAAAGGCGAACTCACCCTCAGCGCTTGTCTCGATCTTATCATTCGTGAATCTTACAACGGCTGTGCCGACGTCCTCGCCGCCGACAAGACCCGCGTCAGCCGCGTCAACGGCCTAATCAAGAATTTCGAAATGACCAACACCAGCAATATCGGCCTGCAGTCCACCGCCGCCGACCTCACTAAACTCTTACGTGTCTACTGGCGACATTCTGAGCTTAGCAATCAGCTCTGGCAGCGTCTCAGCGATTCTATGCTCAACCAGCCCCCTACCGCCACAGCTAACCACCCACTCTACGACTGGCGCCAAGGTCTCCCTGCTGGTTTCTCCGACAATGTCAAAGTTTACAACAAAGTCGGCTGGGAGCGTAACGCCGAGACCGAGCGCTGGAACATCTACGCTGATGCCGCCATCGTCGACTTCACCGCCTTTCAGCACTACTATACCGTAGTCGTTCTCACTCAAAATCTCTCCAATCACACGAAAATCACCCAGCTCGGGCGTATGATCGAAGAGACTGTTAATCTGCAAAGCGCCGGCGTCATTAAATAGCAGTATTCACATTAGCCAACAGAAAATTATACTCTTTCATAGGCTAAATTCGCTCCTTGCTTACCCAAATTCGCTCACGCCACCGAGAAATATGTTCTACTCTATTACCGCCATCTCACCCCTGTTATACAGTCGATAATTTCCCACACGCTAACCATACCCTAGAATTAAGCTATTTAGCTCAAGCTTTCTAGCATTATACTTTGCATTGAAACAATCTTACTCCCTACTATCAAGCACGCCCACCGATAGTTCTAATAGTTCGTAAAATATTGCGACCAATAAGTCTTATGCTTTGAATTCGGCTCGAAAACGAACCCTACTGACAGGTATTTAAAGTCCGGATCAAGGATATTCTTCCGGTGGTCTGGAGAACCCATCCACGACGCTACTACCGTCGCCGGAGAAACCGCTGCATTACCCGCATTTAAGTTCTCGCCACTTTTACCACCCGTCTGCGGGATCGGACAAGTCGTCGACCACGAGCTACCATCTGGACGCGTATGCGCATAGCTTGTCATGATCTCTCTCGCACGCGTATTTGCCGCCGCCTCACAGGTCGAGCCCCAAGACACTGGCGCTACCCCAACCTTCGCGCGCTCTTGATTCACCAAGTTTAAGACATCCCGCTTCCATTGCTCTACCGGCGGCGCGATCACCGTCACTGTAATTTTGTCATAGCGTTGGCCATCATAAGTACCACCGGTAATCGTCGTCGTGCCTGTGCCAGCAATCACCGGATAGCGACACCGGTCCGCCGTATAGCCCAACCATGTCCGTGAGGAATTATAAAACTTCGATATTACCGCTGGGTTGCTCGATTGCAAATACCATTCACCGAGGTCGCCTAGCCCATTTGCTACGCAGATATCAAAATCCGCCGTCTGATACATCGTGATCGCTGTCTCGTTCCAGAACTCGCCACGCCCCACCTGAGCATCGCTGAAACCTCCGCTACTCTCGGTATCACTACCCGTCACGTAAGACTGTCCCGGATTCGTATTGGGCAACGTGACCGTATTACCACCCACATTCACCGAAATTGATGGTGGTGCTTGCAATTCATCGAAACCAGCTGTTGTCAAGTCCAGCTGCTCCAAATCACCAGCCACCACATCCGTACGCTCCGCCACTACTTTCAGACCAATTCCGCCGTTCAGATTAATCGCCGAGAAAATCATGATGCCCACGATCACAATCGCTACCGCATTCAATGACAGGAGAATCGTCACCTTCGTCTGCCGCAACATTTTCGCAACCATCTCTAATTATCCTCAGCTTTGTTTTTAGTTAATTATTATTTACTACGCTCGCAAATGCTTCTCCGAATCGATCACTGTTGCTACAAGATTAATAATCATCTCTAGCTGCAACAAATCTCTCCGGTCAAAATTTGACTTGCCCAGCGGCTTCCCCACGATCAGCTGGCCGAACGACTTGCCTTTAGCGTTCCGTAGCTCCGCTACTGCATATAGACCAAGCGTATCAAAAGTCTTCTGCGCTGTCTTCGTCGGTTCCTGCCAAATCTCGCCCCGCCCACTCGACTTTAGATGCGTGATGCTGCTCAATTCTGCTGGCGATATAGCCAAAGATTTCGAACCATACACCCGACCATTGATAATGAACCCAATATAAGCAAAATGTAGATGATCTGCCAAGAACCCCGCTAAATCACGCAGATCAACATTTCGCGTCGCAAGATGGTTTAACTTTTTAATCACATAAGCGATATCCACCTGCCCTACCTGGATCGTACTACGAATCGACGCGCTCACTTCCTGAATCACTGGCATTAGCAGTAATACGATAATAATCATTATGAAATTCAGCACCAAGATAGAAGCCGATGGGTTCGGGATCTTAAAGAGCGCTGTGAAGATAATATAGAATAACACCATATAAATCGCCGCACCCGCCGACATAATCACTACATAAGCCATCACATGGAGCCAGCGCGTCGCAATCGAAATAATCCGGTATTTTAGCGCCGCATAAAAGAACGCTATCACCGTCAGGCTTACTGACAGCGGCCCAATCCAAATCAAATCATATCGTACCCATAGCGGCAGAATCAAATCTGAAATCGCCGAACAAATCGCCGCTGGGATCATCCCACCTAGCAACACATACATACCAGTTTTGATCCGTTTTGCACTAGCATGTCGAGCGCGATAGTAAGTCATGCAACAGAACAACGACATTACTATCACGAAATAGCTCATATACACCCAATAAAACCAATCGTTGATCAACTGCACCGAGTTCCCAGTATGAGCAATCGTGTAGCCAGTGTAGAGCAAGTCTTGGTTAAACAGCAAAGTTCCACCGAGAATACACCCTATTGTCAATGACACTACTGTCAAGACTTTACCAAGCTTATACTTCCAACTCGTATAGCCTAGCATCGATGGCGACACTAGTAGGGCGCTAATGTAAATCATCATAATCAACGCCGGCGCCGCGCTCTCTGAGCCCACTGGCAATGCCAAAAATAATGCAATCGAAATCCCCCAGACTGCACTCGCAATCGCCGCCATCAAAAACCAGACACTATGTCTCCGATCTGACTTTGATGCCCCCATTACCGTCATAAAACCGGTCAAAACTGTGAGAACTGCCGTCGCAAACAGCAGAATCGAAATCAAACTCACATTACCTCCTTATATACATACTTGATTTAAGTATAGCATAGACATTAAAAATCCGTCAATATTCACTACAAGATACTCAGACCAAATGTCAAACGTCTCGCAATACCAAGAAAAATGCCCCGCCATAACGACGAGGCATTTTCATGGAACTTAATCTTAGGGGGTTGGATTTGCGTAAGGTTTCTGGAGCACGAAGTCTACCAGCGCCGGGATGCTGTTCGACTCGTCCACCCAATGGTCAGAAACTTTCAGACCACATTCTTTCGCCACGCGCTCGACACGGCGAATCGTGCCCTTCGGCGTAAAATTCGGCTTCAGCGGCGGGTTGGTCTTCCAGGCCAAAGTGAATGCACAGCGCAACATGTCAGGCGTCAGCGTCTGTAAGTCGAACAACATGTGTCCGCCCGGCCTCAGCAAACGCGCCATGCCCTTCAACATCCGGCAAAGGCTCTCGTCATCCTGGCAGTAAGACAGCACGCCCGTACAGTCCACGATATCGAACTTACCCCACATCAAAGCGTTGCTAAACGCTTTTTCTGCATCGGTAAAGTTGTAATCGATCCCATACTCCGACATCGGCTTATCGAACACCATCTTCAGGTACTCCGGCATGTTCGGATCGTTGTCATATACCGTGATCTGGCCAAAGATATCTTTCAACATCTCCGGACGCAAGTGGAAATAGCGGAAATAAACCAACAGCCCGCCGCCCACAATCAAGATGTTCGGCTTGCCCAGACCGCTTTCCTGCATATCTTTCGATTCATTGAGAAAAAAGACCTGGTGCACCACCGCACGGAAGCCAAACGACCGGAACGTACGCTCACCGTATACGAACTCGAAGGCCTGCGGATCCTCCTGCGGATCAATCTTACGGTATCTTCCTGCAAGATCCACGCTATACCCCCGAGCCGCTTCCAAAGCCGGCGCATGTGGCGACAGTACCGCGAAGTATGGCAACATGAATACCGACTCCATCGCATGGTCATACACGAAACGATAGAATCCCGGGTCCAGTGCCAGCTCTTTCAGTCGCGGCCACATTTTCTCAACACCGTCGAGATAGGCCCTGCACAGCGCAGTGTCTTTTCCGGCTTTCCGACAGCAAAGGAGCTTGATGTCAGCATGCAACTTCTTGAGCTTATCCTCCGATGTCTTGATATGGAAAATCTTCGCCAGCAGCGTTATCAGCACGTACTTCAGCGAAAACCCCCAAACCTTCTGCTCGGGGTACTTCTTCGTGTTGCGTACAGCAGCCGCCACTTCGTCAACTTCCCACGGTTCTTTACAGTCGCCCCACCTATTTTGCAACAAGCGAACCACCTCCTATTTTATTCCAAAAAGTGCAATTGATGTTACCCCCTAACATCTCTTCCATTATATCATACCTTCGCCCAGATTGTATAGTCGTGCTAGCCCAGAGGCTTTACCGTTAACGAAGCTAAACGACACTTCTCCAGAAGACGCAGCGAAAAAACCTCTGCCCAGGTTTAGCTTGACCTTTTTTACCGCACCATATATAATATATGTAAGTATTAACATTTACGTTATTTAAGCAGAGGTTCCGATATGCCCACAAAAAAATATAAACAAAAGTTAATGAAGCATCGCGTTTGCGTTGTCGCCCGCATTATGGCCTGTGTATCATTTTTGATGCTCACCATCATTGGCGTCTCCTCGCTCGCTCGCGCCATGTCGCTCACCAGCGTCGAGCATCAGAACGGCATCCCCGCCTCATGGAAAGTTGCTTCCCTTGGTCAACAAGAGACAATCACTGCCCCAATCACTTACTGGGATCAGCGCGAAGATGATTGTAATGCCGCTGACCGCCAGTTCGAATGGTCATACTGTCGTCTCTACGCCAAAGGCATCATTCCTAATGTCGTTAAAAGCACCTTGGGCAGCGATGGTTTACCAGTCCCAAGCTACACGAATAACAAAGATGCTTGGGCTGCTTATCATGACGCTTTTACTGCCAATATTACCGGTAATGACCCTGTTCAGACCAGCGACAATTTCTATCGCTGGTTCCACGAAACATACGATGAGAATGGCAAACAACTTTCTAAACAATATGATCGTGAAATTACTTTTCGTCGTACCAAAGACAATACCTATGAATATGGTAGCAAAGGCACTTTTCCCCTCGATAATGTAGATTTCTCCAAAGACGACACTGCAACTAAAGACGGCCACAACTTTCACTTTACCGCTCATTTGCAGATTCCAATGAAAATTGCTGCTGATGGCAACGAACGGTTCTGGTTCAGCGGTGATGATGATGTCTGGGTCTTTTTGAATGGTCAGCTCGTCCTCGATCTCGGCGGCCTGCACTCCGATACTGAAGGCTATTTCACAGTCAATACCGATGGTAATGTCGTCTCTACGGTCAACGATGTTAATGACCAGTCTTGCCGTCAAAACCGCGTTTTCAACCCACTTCGCATTGGCTATGATACATACAATAATCAGCTTAATAGCTGCGCCCGCACCACTAAAACTACTGTCATTAATACCGGCTTCAACAGCGGAGACGTCGTAAATCTCGATTTCTTCTATGCTGAGCGCAGCACTTCTGAATCCAATACTCGCATCACCATTTCTAATATGCAATGGCCAATTTCCGCTGATAGCAACGTCGACGGCAAGATCGAAGGGAAGATCGCCGACACCGAAAAGAACCTCGTTGAATATACCACTAGTGTCAAGAATCGCGACCCGCGCTTCCCGCTTGAACTTGAACGCCTCTCAGTATATCTCTATGACGAAGCAAAAGTTACTAATGCCGACGGCATAGAAGAGACTCATACTAACTCTGGATTCATCCCGCTCAGTAGTAAAACTCTCAAGTATACCACCACTCCTAACGACGCCAATAGCTGGCAGCCAGTTGAGATTTCCGCCCCCTCTAACTCCGCTGACGCTTTCAAACTCACTACGCCTATCACTATGCAGCCCTCTGGGCAAGCCGGCGACACTATCTACTTCCGCTACCTCGCTGAGACCTCCGAGTACGTAGGCAATATCACAAACCGTACTAGCTTCTACACGAGTCTTAATGGCGCCGCTGGTGTCACCTATGATCATACCGTACTCCCCTATGTTGGTAAATCTTCCACGGAAGATGAGAAAAAACAATACAGGCTTAACATTACTTACCGTATCGACTTTGGCGAGGATGAGCCCGACCCATCCATCCAAGCACCGCCCTCCGTCAACGAGACTCACGAAGACGGCTATGAATATAGCATTACCTCCCCAAGCATTGAGGGATACGAGCCAAACTATCAAGTCGTAGAAGGGAAGATTGACGGTTCCGATGTCAATCGTGAAGTAGTTTATCATAAGATCAAGCCTGAAGAGCCCGCCAAACATCAGATTACCATTCACTACGTCAAGACCAACGGCGAGCCAGCTTTCCCCGACTACGTCGAAATGCTTGACGAAGGTGCCGATTTCCACCACACGCCAACTTCACTCGAAGGTCATACTCACGAACCCACCGAAATCACTATTCTAAATATCACCCAAGCCGAAGAGCGCACCGTCCTCTATACGCCTGTCCCGGTATACCATAACGTAACCATTCACTACATCTACGAAAACGGCTCTAAAGCCCTCGACGACTATGTCGAAGAGCTAAGAGAAGGCGAGCGTTTCTCCGTCGATTCACCAATTATCAATGGCTACCGTCGCGATATTGCCATCGTGAGTGGTATCATGGGAGACCACGACCGCGAATTCGTCGTCACTTACATTCTTAATACCGAGCCAATCGGCCCAGTCGATCCTATCGTGCCTGATCGTCCCGACCATCCTACCGAGCCAGACGTACCGACCCCCGACGAGCCAGAAGAAGATGACAATCTCGTCCCATCTATCCCCGTCACTCCAGGCGAAGACGATGAACTCACCTATACCGGCCCTCTCGGTGAAGTTGCTTTCGTCCCGAACACCGGTATTGTCAGCGATCTCGTCGCTCCGCTCTTCGAACAATACTTCGCGCAAATCGTACTTTCTCAAGGTTTCGTTCTCATCGTTCTGCTCATCTTCGCATGTTCCTTCGCAGCCTACTTTACCACCCGTAAATATCTTCATCTCGCTGTCGCCCCAGTTGCCTCTGTCCGAACTGTAAAGAAAATGCCTAAGTCTATCGCTAATTCCAAAGCCGGCCGCGATCTGAAGAAAAACGCTATGAAAGCCCAAAAAGCCCAGCAAAAATCCACCGCTCGCAAGCGCAAATAACCTCCCCCCCCCCCCCCTGCAGCCCAGCTTCATATTTGCCCCTTCAGCCACCGCTCGAGGGGCAAATTATATGTTATAATATAGAAATGAAAGCCTCGCATCTACATCTTACCTACGGCACCAAAGTCATCTACGACGACTGCGATTTTAATATCGAATCCGGCGACAAGGTTGGTATTGTCGGTGTCAACGGCGCAGGCAAGACCACGCTCTTTCGCATTATCCTCGGCGAGCAACAGCTTGACGATGGTGAAATTACTCTACCCGGCCTCCGTCTTGGCTATCTTCCTCAAGAAATCACTATCCCACCCGAACATGACGATATTACCGTCTGGGATTACGTCGCCAGCGGTCGCCCAGTCGACGAACTCCAAGACAAGCTTAACTCTGAATACGAAAAACTCGCCAAATACCCCGATAGCCAAGCTGTCCTGAGCCGCATCAATGAGCTCCAAGACCTTATCGACTCCTACGATCTTGCTAATTTTGACTACGAATTACTCAAAATCCTCGAGAAAATGAACCTCTCCACCCTCATGAATCAGAAAATGCGCGAGCTCTCTGGTGGCCAAAAGTCAAAAGTCGCCTTCGCCCGCGTTCTCTTCGAGAATGCTGGTCTCTTACTACTCGACGAACCTACGAACCATCTCGACGCTGAGGCCAAACGATTCGTTGCGAACTACCTTCGCAATTATCGCGGTACCGTGCTCGTAATCTCACACGACATTGATTTTCTCAATCAGATTACTAACAAGGTCCTCTTCGTCAACAAAGCCACTCACAAAATCAAGCTCTACCGCGGTAATTATACCGACTTTCGCCGTCAATACGCCGAGGAGAAAGCCGCCGAAGACGCCCGCATCACCGAGCAGGAGAGGGAAATCAAACGTCTCAGCGAGTTCGTCGCTCGCGCTCGCGCTGCCAAGCGTTCCAACACCGCTCTCATCGGCATGGGTCATCAGCGCGAAAAAGTCCTCGCCAAGAAACTCGCCGAGCTCGAGACCCGCGAGCAAGATTACGCTCGCGTCGCTATTAGTATTACTCCCGCCAAGCAAAGCAATAAAACTCCTCTAGAGATACAGAATCTCACCTTCCACTATCCTGATGGACCAGATTTATATAGCAACCTCTCCTTCAGCCTCACGCGTGGCGAGAAATTCCTCGTCGTCGGCGAAAACGGCGTCGGTAAGTCCACCCTCCTTAAACTCATAGTCGGCAAGCTCACTCCTACTAGTGGCAGTATCATCTTTGGTAACAATACCACTGTCGCCTACTACGCCCAAGAGCTCGAGATCCTCGACGAGCGCCGCACCATTCTCGAAAACGTCGCCAGCTATGATTTCACCGAGACCGAATTGCGCGGCATCCTCTCTAACTTCCTCTTCTATGGTGACGATATTTATAAAAAGGTCTCCGTCCTCTCTCCCGGCGAGAAAGCTCGCGTCGCCCTCTGTAAAACTCTGCTAAAGCGTGCTAATCTTGTCATTCTCGATGAGCCGACCAACCATTTCGATCCCGAGACCCAGAAGATTATCGGCGAGAATCTCCGCGACTATGACGGCACTATTATCATGGTTAGCCACAACCCCAGCTTCGTCGAGCAAATCGGCATCACCCGTATGCTCATCGTCCCGCCCCTCAGCGACGACCCGAAACACCTCCGCCTCGCCCTCATCAAGAATTACTCTCGCGATCTCCTCGAATACTATTATTATCTCAATTCTGACTTAGTCTAGCAAAATTCGTGAAGCCTTTATAATCCTTGCGCTCCACAGCACCGTCAGCAAACCCCACATCGTGAATACATGCGAAAGCCCCCTCCTAAGAGGGGGCTCAGCCTAAAGAGCTCGAGATTTTGCTAAGTGAGCTGGCACCAGCTAGGCGCTCACCGCCTCCGCCCGAGCCGCCTTGATCGCTTCGCGCAGCCGCTTCTGTAGTACATCGTGGCTGATATCGCCAAAAATGTCGATACTTGGATTCAGCCGCTCCTCAAAGTGCCGACCTTCGTCCTCGTTTAGCTTATCCAGCCCGACCAAGACCTCCGCCAGCGCCTCCGCGCTCATCAGCGCGTCCAGGCTCATGCCGCTCGCCCGCTCCGGCGTCAGTTCAGCGATGGTCTGCACCAACACCTTCGCCAACCGCGGCAACAAATCATGCCGCAAATAAGCACGCCGCTCCTCGATGGTCGGCGGACCAAAATGGACCAGATCGCTCTGCACCCAGTTCAGCCTATTTCCCGAATCCTGAGTCAGCGACGAGCCCGGCAAAGGCGAACAAAGCCTAATCCTGCCGTAATCCTCCAGATCGCCGTCCTCGAAATACCGCTCGAACTCATCGGGCGGACTCGGGCTCAGCACACTCCGGAGGATCGTCGTCAGCCACTCGATATCCTCGGCGCTGTATTTCGGGAAGCTCGCCTGCGGCGCGCAAAGCGCCGTCTGCAGCCAAACCAACCGGAAATGTCCCATCCGCGGCATCTGCACCAGCCGGTTATGCACCTGGAAATTTTCCACTATCAAAACCCCTTTATCTGTAAAATACACGTGGCATAATTCCACGCCACCGCTTTATTATAAGCTTTATTTCTGTTTTGTCAAATGCTCGCCCTGTCATCACTCCTAAAACACGTCAAATCCGCACAGGATATCATAAGTCATGCAAAAACCGCCCCAACCTTCGGGGCGGCATTGCCGCGAGGAAACAGACAGATCAATCGCACTTAAACGCGTGCGGCCCTATATGGCCGCAAAGTCCTGTAGGCAACGGGCTTAGGCGCACTCAGCCTTCCTGCTCACCGCGGATACCCAGAGATGTCAGGAAGTTGTCGCGCACCTCAGCGCCACCGCCTTCGTGATCATAGCCATAGCACTCGTCCGGAAATTCCAGCCGGCGTTCCTGCATGATCCGGCGCAGCACACCAGTGCGGACATGCTCCCCGTAGCAGATGTAGACCCGCGCGCCCAGCAGCTCAATCCCGTCCACCACAATATTGTCGCTGCCGTCCAGGACCTGCGCGCTCATGTCTAACGGGAACACCTCGTCATGCTGGATCCGGCAGAACTCCAGATCGCCCAGACGCACGTGTAGTGGGTCGCCCAGGAAATCGAAGTTTCCGTTCTCATCGACCGCCTGCAGCACTTGCAACTTGGCCTCGTACGAGCCGCCAGACGCCACCAGCCTGCCGATATCATTGGCGGTCGGCCCCTCCAGGAGCACCAGCACTTGCTGACCAACTTTCGTCCGATTGTCGTTCATAATTCCTCCAAAGAACCTGTACGCCATAGCGTACATGAATTTAAGGTTTCGCACAGATAGATCGGCTTATTGATGCCTTTCACATCCATACAAACCCCATACTTCCATTATAGCACACTTTTGCAAAATTGTCAATAAGAATCGCTCATGCTTTAGTAGTTTTGCCCATTTTCACTAAAATTTTCCGCATTTTCCATAATTCTGTGATATAATATATGCACAGAACCAGATTGGGGATTCGCCAAGTGGTAAGGCAGTGGGTTCTGGTCCCACCATTCGGGGGTTCGAATCCCTCATCCCCAGCCATAGAAAATACCTCATCTTCCGATGAGGTATTTTCTATTATCTAGAACGCGAGAGGGAACCGAACTCAAAGCGTCAGCTTAAGTTCGACCACCGCAGGAATTAAGAAAAAAGAGAACTTATTTTTTTCTTTCCGAAATGACGCCCGCGAGGAAGATTTTGCGCAGTAAAATCGCGTTCTCTCATCCTCAGCCACACCGTATTATCTAGAGAAAACCAACACCTAATGGTTGGCAAAACTAGCAATAACCGCAGTTTTTATTATACACGATTTATTTTCTCAAGAAGTCTAGAACGCATGATATTAAAATTAAGCTCAGACATAGACATAGTGTGATTCTTTAAGTCTTTTAGAAAGTCGGAAAAGAACTTTTCGTCCATAAAACTTGCTGCATTATCGTAAAAGAAATTATATATAGTACTATAGTTTATAGTCTTATATGGTTTCTCTAGCTTGTACTTTGAGGCATCTATTTGGTTGTAGTCAGGTGTAAAAATGTAGTAATAGCTTTCTTTTTTGTATGAATCATTCTCAGGATCATGAATTCGTCCTTCGGTGTACTCTTGATATTTATTAAGCTGAGAATAGTTATCGTCTTTTAAGCCATTCAGGCCTGACTTTATTTTATTTTCTATAACTAGCACATGTTTGTCATCTTCGATCCAAAGGTCGATATTGTTATTACTCTCTCTTACTAATTCGAACCGTGGAGCAAAACCGCTAACACCGAGTACCTCTTTGGCAAATTCCTGGAAGATAGGCCTATTATATCGAAAATAATAAGCTAGCAGGTTCGAGAAAACGAGCTCGTCATCTTCTTTGCGGATGATTTCAAGAAAGGTCGGGGCTATTTTGCGCGTCGAGCCGTCGGAAATAATTTTTTCAGTAGTGTTTTCAGATTCCCAATAGATGTCGTTATCTAGCAATTCTTGTAAATCTGAATATGCTCTAGGATCTTCTTCTTGGAAGAAATACTTTCTACCAGTTTGGGGATTGATCGCCTTAGTGCCTGAATGCAATTTGATTAAGCGCGTGTCGACATCTTCAGCTTTAAAATCATCGTCAATCGTCACTATAATTCTCGTACCATTTTTCGGTAAACGAATTTTGCCAGCTTTGTAAGTGTAATATACGCCTGGATCAACTTTACCATGATAAATATTATCCTCAAATATCTGTTTGAGTGATGCGCCGGCGTACTTTATACCGTCTGGCGGCACATCGACCGTAGCCAACTTCTCTGCTTTTGCAAGTATTTCAATCGTAGTCTTACCCTCTACGTGTTTTGCGAAAAGTATGCTTTTCACAGAATATTTTTTATCGTCAACTGTTCCGCCTGGGGTGATATATAAGTAATTATCACCATTATCGTCCCTAAAAAGATTGATGAACTCATGGCCAATATTCTTCTGTTCACTCAAATATGATCCAGCAAATAAAGTATTGATTAAGATTTGACCATTTTCCATAGGATTATTATACCATTTTTCTGACAAAGCATCATCAACACACGTCGATAAGCCTATATTACAACGCGATTCGAGCATAAAGTCAAAAGCGGCTCCGCCTTGCCGCAAGGGAATTATGAAGTTTAGGCTTCCGACCCGCCCGAAACCTAAGTATCACCCTTACGGCAGGCTATCCGCCGGCTGAATTGTAAAGTGCAATTTTCTCTGCTTATTTATAACTGCTAATCACCCGACACGACGCAGCGAGCAGAGAAGCCGCTGAGGGTGCTGGTACCCGTGTAACTAGGACCGGCGCCGCCGCTGCTCAGATACAAGATCTTACTACTAGTAGTAGACCTATAGCGGCCGTTGCCGCCGACGTAGCTGAAGCTGCCATCGTAGTACCCGGCATACAGGAAGTAGAATGGCGGTTTACGCATGGTAGTGCTACCAGCAGAATTATCCCCCACACTATAAGTACCCAGTAGACGACCAAAAGACCGATGTGTACCAGTTGCGCTGGCACTTGACGGATCGGGCAATTTCCAATCAGTGTTATTAGAGAATGTACAAGCGCTAATAGCCTGATCATTATTGGCTGTATAGTAATTTCCTAGTAGGTAATGACCATTATAGGTTTTAGTTGCTTCGTCAAGTACAGTAGTCATAGCTGGATCTTCGGAAAGAGTATAGCCTGTAGTTGCCTTTTCTGAGTAGCTAGTAGGATTATTTACATCATTTGGCGCAAGGAGCGTATTCTTCTTAGTTTTATTGAAATTGCCACTGGTATTACTAATGCCATCGTACGCCATATTCTGTGTCATCCAGCAATCGCCATCGGCAAGCTTGGAGACCCAATACTTAGTACCGTTTTCTCCTTCGCGATCATCAATTAATTGCCCGGTAGGAACTTCTTTAAGCCCAGCATTTGCGGCTGGAGTTTTAAGGCTAGCACAATGTGCACTTGTCATCTCAGACATCTTTGTAATACCGCCAAGCCCTACTACAACCTGCTTTGGATTCGCAACAAGGCTCAACATCACCTGCGTCCTATAGTGTCCTGATGCCATACCCTCATTAGCCTTAGCACCAAAGATAAGTCGGTATTCGTCTGGTACAGTGGCAGGATTGTCTGGTATACCACTGTCTGTAGTAGTAGTTTCTGTACCGGTAGCTATGGGTGTAGTCTGGTTTGTAGGCACGGCTTTATAGGTGAGTGAACCTGGGTTACTATTAGCCGTGTCTACAGTCGGCAATGCGCTATCTGTTCCACCAGCTATGGCATATCCCCACTGTCCAGCAGCGATGTTTTCTCCCACTACACCTTCTGCAGCACTAATCGGCACAAATTTTTCTTTATCCGGATAGTCAGCGTTCACTAGCTGGTTAGTAAAATCAGTCTCTCCTAGTTTAGTTTCTACTGCTGTAGCATAGAGTTTATAACCATCTTTATCAATATCCGTAGCGCTTACTTTAAAGTCATAAGATCGATAAGCTGTCTTACCTACTTCTAGCTGGGTTGCTCCAGCTTCTTCATAGGCTCCTGTACCATTTGTACCAGACATGGTGAGGGAAAGTTCCATTGGACACTGTCCAGTAGAAGAAGCTTCACCGTTCATACACTTATCGCTATTAGTGGCAGCGTGTACCTCTTCTGTACTATTGATAGCCGGATTAAGTATAATCCCTAATCCCAAAAGGAGAGCTAAGCTACACCCTACCGGCACTACGTAGCCTGGTCGGTCGGTGATTTTGCTATAAGAGTTTGTTTGCCGGCGAGAGCGGGTCAGAATTGTGCGAGCAGTACCTGAAGCAGTATTGCTCTTCTCGCAATGATGAGAGCTCTCCCGAAACTCGTTAGCAAAATCATGACCGACCTTACTACTCGAGATGCCGTCAGCAGAATTGTAGCTACGCTTTGCTGCGCCAAGATTAGCCAACCATCGGTAGAAATAAGTACTTTTACTATGAAGCATATTGTTATTGCCAGTAGCATTACGTTTGCAACCCGCAAAACCACTAGACGATGTAAAAGTTGATGGTTTTCTCTTCTTGTGTAGCATGGTAGCCCTCCTTTTGGTTAAAACTGAAACCTCTAGGAGTGCCATCTCATCGTATTGCGTCACCGATACAACAAAATTGGCACCGCGAGGTGCGAAGAAACTACAGATTCGGTAGAAAACACAAATTCGAGTTTCGCCTCACGGCGCCAATTTAGCACTCGAATATTGTGCATAAAACAAAACTCAAACTGTAATTTCTTCGCAACTCTATTGTACCACAAACGTTTTCCGCTTGGCAAGACTTTTACGAACTTTTTTGCAAAATCCTACCATTCAAGCATTACCATTAGGCGTCAAAGCACCCCGCCCAAAATCCATAGACGCCCAAAATCTACAAAATGCCAAAATCCCCAATTTCACCCCTTTACAACCCACATTTGACATGCTACAATAGTCTTGACAGTCTGGCAACAGACTTTTTTTGATAGTTAGCGCCACAAAGATGCTATAATTAGACTAACTACTTGAGAAGTTCAGCCAGCAAGAAAGGAAACCATTATGTCGAACCGGAATAAAAAGTCCAAGACCGCCGCGCTCAGAAGCGCTACTGGTCATAACAAAAATTCTCAACACATTACAAGAATTACCGCTCAGCCCAGTAATCATTCCGACGCTCAGACTCCAGACAAGCCGGACAAAGCTCTCAAGCGAGAGCTCGACGGCGCTGAAGTCAAAAACATCGTCGAGAACACCGGTAAGCTTGAGACTCGCCCTGTCGCCGACCCTGAGTTAAATAGTCCAAAGAAGCTCACTCGCGCCGAGAAGAAAGCTGCGAAAGCTGCGCTGAAAGCCAGTCTGAAAGAAGGCGAAGAGCGCCCACTGAAGACTTACTTCGTGCTCGCTCGTCCGTTCGTCGCCCTTGGTCGTTACCTGCGCGACTCTTGGCGCGAAATCCGTCAAGTTCGCTGGCCAAACCGCAAAGCCACCTGGAAAATGACCTTCGCCGTCTTAGTCTACGTCGCCCTTTTCATGGTTTTCCTGACTTTGCTCGACGTTTTCTTCACATTTATATTTGATTTATTATTTAAGAAATAATTAGAGGAGATAAAATATGGCAGTTAACCGTTACGAAAACACTGGTCGCGCATGGTACGCGATTAGCACCTACAGCGGCTACGAAGACAAAGTCGCAAGCAGTATTAAAGAACACGTCGAAAGTGGCGAGGTTGAAGGTAAGATTTTCGACGCTATCGTCCCGAAAGAGAAGCAGATCGAGATCAAAAACGGCAAACGCAAAGTCATCGACCGCAAAATCTTCCAGGGCTACGTTCTCATCGAGATGTGTCTCTCTGATGAAACCTGGTACATCGTCCGCAATACCCCGGGCGTCACCGGCTTCATCGGTAATGGCACCCAGCCGACCCCCGTCTCTAACGCCGAGATTGAGAAGATCAAGAAGCGCATGGGCGTCGAAGATCCTAAATACAGCGTCAACTACGAAATCGACGAGGTCATCTCTATCATTGACGGTCCGTTCAAAGGTTTCGAAGGCACCGTATCCGAGATTGACACCACGAAGGGCAAACTCAAGGTTATGGTCTCTATGTTTGGTCGCGAGACACCTGTCGAGCTCGACGCTCTCCAAGTCCAGAAACTGCAGTAGCCTAAGAGCTTAGCATTCCAAAATCTGGATTTTACAATAGTTCCAAAACAGCTAATATAACCTCAAACATCATAGAAACACCCTGCCGTCCATAAAAACCGCAGGGTGTTTTTCTATCAGCTACCTGACTTTTCCGTCAACCGGTCAGTTCTACAGAGAACCATCCAATTCTACCACCAGCCACCAAACCAAAAACGGCAGCCCAGAGCCCCCATTAAGTCCAATTCTACCGCCAATCATCGCGAATTCTGTTATACTTAAATCATGGGATTTATGAATTTTCTAAAACATACCTATCATCCATCAGGCGAATCCAGCGAAGGCGGCGCCGAAACCCAAGTCTCAAGCACCGAAACCCAGGCTTCAAACACCGAAGCTCAAACTCCAAATACCGAATCCGCCCCTCAGCCTCATTTTGACGACGAGACCGCCAGGATCGCTCAGGCCGCAGCCGAACAAGAACGCCAAATCAGACAAAATCGCGACCGCCAAGAAAACAAGCTCATCTGGCTTTTCACTACCAATAATGAACGCATTCTTGGCCAGAATCCTCCTGCCGCATCTGACGAGCAACGCCAACAGGTCTATCAGCAAATCAACGACGGCACTATTAACCCAGCTCTCGAAAGTCAAGCTCTTCAACGCATCACTCCGCCTTACGGTAGGCCCGGCAAAGAGAATTACGGCCCAGTTATCGCTCGCATTGGCGACAAACACGGGCTCAAGATTTTAGCCTACACCGCCGGCGCCGACATTGCCTCTGTCAACCGTATCCGAAATGACGAGACAATTAGCACCCACTATGAGCAAATGCTTCAGAGTCTAGTACGAGCTTGCCCTACTCCTGTAGAGTTCGCCGAACGCGAGAAAACTATGCTCGACGACCTCAAGCGTGCCGGGAATCCGCCCAGCAAGATCGCCGAATACGAAAATGATTTCGAGCGATTCAAACATTCCGTGTATGGTAAACGCTACGAATATCATCAGGCCTACCAACAGCTCGAAGCTAAGGCCAACCACCATTCCCACGCACAGTCCGAACGTACCAAAGTTCTTGACGCTATCCACGGCGCTAATCAGTACGACAATCTCCAGCCCATCCCGAGCGAACGCGATGATACCGAAGTAATACCCCCCAAGCCGTCTGTCGAGGTTAGCTTCATCATGGAGCCAGAATCCGAAGAGATCCTCCGTACCGGGCAGATCGACGGCGACCCATTCATTCTAGATGGCAAAGCTTATCAGCTGACTCCTGGGCATCTCAAGGCCGCTGGTCTCGAGCCGAAGTATAAGTTCGAGCTTGACGATAAGACCAGCATCGCCGTATCCAAAGTCTATCACGCAGAGCGACGCGACGCCATCATGGCTTACGTCCGCACCGACAAAGGCACCAAAATTGTCTCATACTACCGCAGCAACTCTCAGGGAACTTGGCGTTATCTACCCGACTATGTCGGCGAAGATCAAGAGCATCAGACCACCGGCATGGCTTGGTTTGGCAAAGGCTACAACGAAGAAAGTCTCAATCTTCCTGCCGCCACCCAAGAAGCCCTCGAGATTATCTCCAAACAGCCTCACGCTAAAGATATTGGCTTCAGCACTTCCTTCCTCCTCGCCGGGACCGCCAGACGCTATGATAGTAAAGAACAATACCGCCAAGCCCTCCGCGCGAATTCTATGCGTGGTAGCTACTATACCGAAGTCTCGTCGCATCCCGACCTCGACCTCGGCCATCTCTCTTACGACAAAACACCGCCCGAGCGCCTTGAGCTCTCCGGTGCTATCGCACCAGACTTCAACCAACCCGGCCCTAGCTTCAACCTCCAGAGCTCTATCTATGGCGAAGCTACTTCCGAGCACTATCCATCCGCTGACGGTAAGCTCCTCTGGACTTTCAATAGCGATCAATCCGGCCGCGCCTGGATCGGCGGCGTTGAAGTCCAATCTCCCGGCAGCTCAGTCGGCCTGCGCACCAAATGGGGACAAATCGGCGATTACGGCACGCCGCTCTATGAATACAAGGTCCAAGACGGCTCTTACGGCGACCGCTTCGACCAGCGCAAAGGCTACATCAGTATGTGGCAAAATTACCTCAGCAAAGCTCCCATCATCCGCCAATATCTCGCCCACAAGCGGCAACACCATTGACTTATCCCTTCTTTTACGGTACAATAGGACTGTTACGCACGATTAATTAATCGTTTCTGGGAGCTTCTACCCAGAAGAAGGAAAAATTATGGCAGGAAAACAAGTAATCGGGAATCTCAAACTGCGCATCCCTGGTGGTAAAGCCACCGCGGGCCCTCCAGTTGGTTCCACTCTCGGTCAATGGGGTCTCAATATGATGGATTTCATCAACCCATTCAACGAAAAGACCAAAGAGTTCATGGGCAAAAACGTCATCGTTCACATCAAGGTGTACGAAGATCGTACTTTCGACTGGACTTGTCTCGGTCAGCCCGTTGACGACCTCATCCGCGAGAAAATCAAGATTGAGAAGGGTAGCGGCAAGCCAAACCTCGAGAAAGTCGGTAAAATTTCCCGCGCCGATCTCGAAGAAATCGCCAAAGTCAAAATGGGCCAGCTTAACGCAGTCGATCTCGACGGAGCCGTCAAGGTTATCGCTGGTACCGCTCGCTCGATGGGTGTAGTCGTCGAAGACTAACCTCTAGCGTCTCGGCATTCACTAAGTCGAAACATAATCAGCACAAATCCCACCTCGTCCGAGGTGGGATTCTGGTTTGGTGAATCAGTTAAAATTAACGTTTGCGCCAGTGGCGCTTCGGTCCGCGCGCAGCGTCATAGAGCAACGCTGTCATAATTACGGCTAAAATTCCGATTGTTGTCAAATTCTCACGTCCTTTTCTCTGGTCTCTCGTTCTGTTTGCGGCGAGAATCAGCCTTTCGCTGGCTCCGCGCCCGCTTCTTCGCTGGGGTCGCACCCCGGGCGTCTTTTTTGGCGGCATTCCACCATTCCGACATCGTCAACCGTTTCACCTCACACAAAGAATGTACTGTAAGCCTAAATGCTTATGTTTCACCCCCATCTCCCTATTATAGCACACTTTAGCTTAAAAGTCAATAAAAACGCTTCATTTGCTCTCAGGCCTTAAAATAACCTTAAGAAATATCATAATCTTTCCAAATTTTCCAGTCTTGAACCCTCTACTGCTCTGTGTTATTATTAAATTAACCTAAAAGTGGGTTTTATGGCTAGAAGATACATACTAAGATATGATATTTGGATTTGTCTCGCGATCGGTTTCTTTGCCAGCCTTGGCGTAGAAGCCCTTGTGAAGAACGTTCTCACCGCCAAATACGAAGAACACAAAGCCGCTCAGGTCGTTGACGCTGGCGAGATTGGTGGACAAGCAACGGCAGATACTTTCCGCGCCCAGAGTGTCGCCGACCTCGAAAGCCACGCCACATTCACCGTCATCTCTCCCGGCATCGAATACCGCAACCGCGGCGCCGGCTACTATGGCGGCATGTATCTCCATAGCCTCACTCTCCCTTCTGGCGAGCGCGTCGCTGCCCGCATCAACACCGACAACGTCACCAAAGTCGACGGCGAAGACGATATCTTTGGCGGCGAGTCCATCCTGCCCGTCGGCCGCATCGTTAAAGAAGACCTCACTTCTAATCCTACCTTCCTCAGTCAAATCGAATTCAAAGAGCCTCTCGACCGCAAAGATTTCTACATTGACATGGTCGGTGGCACCGAGATCCAAAGCGAGGAATCTTTCATCGAAGCCCCTGTCCTTCTCCTCCAACTCCTCACAGTCGGTGTAGTCTTCGCACTGACACATTATGCCGGTTCCAAATTCGGGATTTTTCCCGCTTTCTACCGTAAAAAGACGCCAGAAAGCGAGCAAAAGTCCGATTGGGATTAAAGGAAAGGAAATTATGGAAGAAAAAATTCAAAAGATTAACCCGCTATATCTACTTGGCTATATTCTCGGACCGGCCGCCATCGCCGCCGCCAGCATCGGTCTCGGCGCACTCTGCTTCCCGAAAGGCGGCAACGGCGCTGTTATCACCTTCATGGTCATTCCAATACTCGTCGTCATCTGGTGGATCTTCGGCGGATCATTCATCTTCAAGAAAAAGACCAAAGAGCTCGAACAAAAGTTCACTGACCAAGGCTACAAACGCAACCACACCTTCTACGGTCGTGGCAAGACCGTCGTCCTTGACATCGAAAAAGGCATCATCGGCATCGCTTTCTTCTGGAACCCATCCAAGCTCTACATCCTTCCTGCCTCGCGTATTGGCAAAGCCTGGGTTGATGACGGCAAAATGGGCACCGGCTTCATGGAAGGTAGCAGCCGCGTCAGCTTTCTCTTCACCATCGACGACATCAAAGTCCGCGTCGACACTTTCACCTCAAACCAGCGCTTCCGCATGGACGACAAGCACATCTTGACCGGCATTTCTAAGGCCGATATGATGGTTCAGAGCCTCGAAGAAGCCAAAGCAAATTCCAGCAAGTCCAATTCCAAGCCCATGAAGTCCACGCCCAAAGCTACAAAAGCCGAGTCCAAATCTGGCTCCAAGTCTACCAAATCTGGCACTAAATCCACTACTTCCACCAAGAAGGCCAGCTAAATGGGCTTTCTCTAGAAAATCAAAGCTGCCTTTCACGACGACTGGTGCAGTCAATGCTGCACACAAATGAACCTGCTTAAAAAGCAGCTCTATGCCCTCCCTATGACCGTCGGACATTACGAGGAACACAACGACGCTGAGTATTACCTCTATAACGCCATTAAAGTTAATCGCAAAGCCGACATCCCAACTGGCGTCTACGCCTGCGGTACCTACGTCTACGAGTGTCCTCAGTGCCACAAGAAATTCACCAAAATTACTGTTTTCCTCCCCGTTCGCGACCAAGAACAATACGAAGGCGCCTTCATCTTCGAAGATCCGCGCCTCGAAAACATGATTCTGAACGGCAAAGATTGCCAAAGTGCCGCCAAGGGTCGTCTCGTCCGTGAAAAATAGTCCATAAGCGTCTCGGCTACGGTAATCTCCGCTGCACCCTTTTTGCGCCCTCAAACCGCTTACGCTATAATATGCCCCCTGCACGCCTTTTCTCAGGCACACACGCCATCTCCACTATCCTTCCACATATCCTCCGAAAATACCAAAAACCTAATGCGCTCTCAAACCGCTAATTCTTAAATTTTACATGCAAATTTTTACCTCTATTTTTCAGTCAAAAATCCACTTTTTTATTTCGTTTATGCTTGCCAAAAAGCCTCGACCCAGCTAAAGTTAGAACATGGGAAATAAGTACAATACGAAGAAGCATACTGTTCCTGATTGTGTCGTCACACACGGTCTGATCCCAACAGCAGCTCAGTTATCAACAATCACCTTTTTACAAACCAATCTTGACGCCAAAATCGAGTTAATCGCGCCAGGCCACGGCAAGAATTCTCGCAAAAGGTCACCACTGCGTCAAAATGGTGTGTTTCGTATGTCTGGTAAAATCTGGGCTCTGAAAAATCCTACTGGTAGCAGCCCGCGCACCCTTCAACGTGCCTTTCGCGACGCTCTCCGCCGCACCCGTCATGTCGTCATTGACCTCGGCAACACCGACATCGACGACGACGCAGCAATTCAGCAGCTCGAAAAGCTTTTCGACGCCTCAGACTCCGCCCACGACCTGCTCATCGTTACCAGCCAGGCTAAGCTCGCCGAATATCACAGACCTTAATGCCTTTTCTAGAAGCCTCGCAAAGGACCAAGACCAGACAGTAGGGCCACAGAAATCGCTATCTGCCCCTTGTCAAACACAGTAAGTTTTGTTATAATAAATATATATTATATTAACCATGTTGGGAGGGAATTAGCCATTCGTAGTCGACCCAGGTCGCACTATAATGCTATCTCCCGCTAACACCACAGAAAGGATTATCACTATGGCAGAAGAAGACGCTGCTAAACTCCAAGAACAAGCTCCAGTCGCTGAGACTGAACAGTTCGCTAAATCCGGCAAGAAATCCAAGAAACACATCGAGGAAGTCAAAGCCGAAGAAGAGCGCCAAGCTCGCAAAGCCGAGACCAAAGCTCTTGAAGAAGCCGGCGAGAAACCAAAAGGCGCTGCTCCTATCACCCGCCCGAAGATCGAGCGTCGTGGCAAGAAATACCAAGAAAAGGCTAAACTCATCGAGAAGGGCAAGATCTACACCCTGAAAGAAGCCCTCGAGCTCGCCGCCAAAACGAACCCTAGCAAGTTCGATGCCACTGTCGAGGCTCATCTGCGCCTCGGGGTCGATCCACGCCAAGCCGATCAAAACATCCGCGCTACCGTCGTCCTGCCTCATGGCAATGGCAAGACCGTCCGCGTCGCCGTCTTTGCCCCACTCGACGAAGCCAAAAAGGCTGCCGCCGCTGGTGCCGACATCGCTGAAGACGAAGAGTTCTTGAAGCGTCTCGAGAAAGGCGAAATCGATTTTGACGTCCTTATCTCTACTCCGCAATACATGCCTAAGCTCGGTAAGTTCGCTCGTCTGCTCGGCCCGAAAGGTCTCATGCCAAACCCGAAAGCTGGCACTGTCACCGCTGATATTGAAAAAGCTGTCAAAGAATCCAAAGCGGGTAAGGTTGAGTACCGCGTCGATAAGCAGTCGATCATCCACATCGGCCTTGGAAAAACCAGCTTCGACCAAGCTCAGCTACTCGAGAACGCCAACACTTTCTTCGAGTCGCTCAAGGCACATCGCCCAGCCTCGCTCAAGGGTAGCTTCGTGAAGTCTATCTACATCACTACCTCTCAAGGCCCATCAATCGAAGTCGAGAATCTCTATCAATAGGGCCCATTGACAGCTCCCAAACCGCCTTTGTTCCAAAAGGCGGTTTTTGGTGGCAAAAGCCAAGCTAGGATATAGCTCAAGTCCCGAACCTCCCTAAGCTCTTGACATCCGCCTCATCATTTGCTACAATAGACACAGTTATTCTAAAGACAGTAGCGGATATATCTATCTTAATCATGCTACCGAAGAATCAATCACTTTCGTGAGTCTTAGGGATAATGGTGTTTAACAATTTGCTAGCACACAATGTATTTGTCAGATTTGCAACATTATTGTAGGGTTAATTACAATAACGCACTTCCGTGGCACATACTCCTCTCAAATTAGACAAAATCTAACCATAGGAACTTTTTATGGCAATTTCAAAAGCGAAAAAAGATACTTTGGTTGCTGATTTGACCACTCTTCTAAACGACGCTAAGCTGACCGCTTACGCTCGCTATCAGGGTCTGACCGTCGCCGAGCTCCAAGAGCTCCGCAAGGCCGCCCGCGAAGCCGGCGTCAAGATCAAGGTGGTGAAGAACCGCTTGGTCCGAGTCGCGATGAAGGAAATCGGCGTCTACAAAGATACCGACACTACCGGTCTGACCGGTCAGCTCGTTTATGCGATTTCCGACAACGACGAAGTCGCTCCGGCGAAAGTCTTAGCCGAATTCGCCAAGACTCATCCGGCACTCGAGCTAGCAGGTGGGTTCAACGACACTGGCGCCGCTCTGGCCCAAGACGAGATCAATACTCTCGCCAAGATGCCGTCCAAGAACGAGCTCATCGCTCAGGTCGTGGCACAATTGCTTTCCCCGATCAACGATACTATCTCCGCTACCAGCAATGGTTTGTCTGGAATTATCTCTGGTCTGGAAGCAAAGGCTAACTAATTAGCAATCAAAATCAACTAAACTTATTCTTTAGTTAAATATCAACCCGCGTAATCCTTGGCTGGCCGTCTTTTCTGGAATCTTCGGAGCTTACGAGCGAGAACGAAGATGCGCGACCCCCGCAACGGCGGGCGGGCGCGACATTATGTCCAGAAAAGAATGGCTAGACGGATTGCGCAATATCATATACCGAAAGGAAAAATTATGGCTACAGATATCAAGAAACTGGCCGAAGAGTTGGTCAACATGACCATCCTCGAGGTCAACGAACTCAAAAATGTTCTCAAAGATGAATACGGCATCGAGCCAGCTGCTGCAGCTGTCGCGGTCGCCGCTGCTCCTGCCGAAGGCGCTGCTGCTGCCGACGAAGGCAAGTCTGAATTCGATGTCGTCCTGAAAGACGCTGGCGCTCAGAAGATCGCCGTCATCAAGGCCGTCAAGGAAATCACTGGCCTCGGCCTCGGTGAAGCTAAGGCTATCGTCGATGGCGCTCCTGCTACCGTCAAGGAAAAAGTCAAGAAAGACGAAGCTGAAGCAATGAAGAAGAGCTTGGAAGAAGCTGGCGCAACTGTCGAGTTGGCTTAATCTTTCACTATATGCTAGCAAATTGCGAAGAAAGCTGGGCTTGCCGCAAGGTGAGCCCAGCTTTTGCTATAAAGCTAGTTTAGTATACCGTAAAAAACGGCCACCCCGTAGGGTGGCCGTTTCGAGCCAGATTCCGTTAATCTCGTCATGAGCGCCGTGAACCGGCGGGCATCGACCCGACCCGGCAAAAGCGTTATAGCCGACCAGAGCCAGACCAGATTAGATTAGTAGATGTGCCATAGCTGACGGAGTTTCAAATTACCCCAAACAGCCACGTCGCCAGCGCCGTCAGTGTGAAGAGCGCCATCAACCCCACCGCGATCCCGAACACTGTACGTTCCGTGTTCGGCATACCAAAAGCACTCCGGCGCTCAGGTCTCGCCATGTCTACCTTTTTCCTCCAGCCCGCTACGACGTCGAAGTACAGCAGCCACTCACAAGCACCGACGATCAGCCACCCTGCCAAGAACCAATCTTGGCTGAGCACCGCCGTGATACTTAGCAGTACCAGCAGCACCAAAAGCGACGCGCACCAGCCAGAGCGACCTTGGGTCCAGACCAGATCATCCGCCACGCCCGTAAACACTGCATATTCCAGTGCGCCCAAGCAGAGAATGATAAACCGATCATTCGCCGCTGCCATGTGGAGCATGTAGAACATCACGAAGCAGGCCAAGCCCGCCAGCGCCACATAGATCATCCTCCGACCCATCAGCGACACCCGCGCAAATGCAGCCTCACTGCTGCATTCATCGCGCCAGGCTATGAACAGGCCAACCACACTCATGAACAGCAAGAACATACTCAAAGCTCCCCCAGCGCATGACGCGAGAAGCCCGAAATTTTGAGCAAACGCCATTACTTTATCCCCCTATTCGCAAAGTCCCGGTCAAAGGCAGCTTATTTCACCCCCAAGCCGCCTGGATCAGCAGCGACACCAGCATGCAAAACGCCACCGCTGCGCCCACCGTCAGCAGAGCAGCCATCAGAGCACAAATCGCGCCCTTTGTCCGCTGAGACATCGTCTCACCTCCAATCTGATCAGTTTTGATTAACATCCCGACTTCTTAAGGTTCTCCCTCCCTTACATTTGGTGTTTTGCAAACATTCTGCAAAGAACACCCTATCTACTCATTATACCACACTTTAGTATAAAAATCAAGGTTTAGAACCACGATCTTGCCCAATCCTTGTATTTTTTACAACACTAACACAATACACTCTATAATCGTTGTAATTTTAACAACACAACTAGTTTAGCCACTCGTCATCGCCCCTATCTTAAGCTCCCTAAAACCTCTTTTCTTTTCTAGTAATGTATGTTATAGTTAAAAAGCGCTTTCGCGCAAATTGCTCTTTACCCAGCGAGATAAAAATAGGGGGAATCATTATGTCAAAGCCGTACCGTTCCAGTCCGACCCGCCATCGCCTCAAATGCCTCAGCATCCTCTCCATCGCCACGCTCATCTTCCTGTTCTGCCTCAAGTCCACCGCCGCTGCGTCCGACTCCGCGACCCTGACCGCGCCGACTGCCGCCTACAATGAGCCTGTACCGATCACCGTCTACGACGAGACCGCCGGCCATCCGGCCGAATACCTGGTCAACGAGTACCCTGTCCCGCCCCAGCGCCAGATCTACATCCTCACCCCTGGGCACCAATACCGCTTCCAGCTCGACCTGAGCGCTCAGCAAGACCGCCCTGCCGCCAAGAGCACTACCATCGACGCCAGTTTCGTTAGCAGCCTCCCTGATGACCGTATCGGCTTCATCAACCTCAGCATCACTGAGATAGCTGTAAACGGCGCGCGCCATTGCTACTCTGGCCGCTTGGCCTTCGTCGCCGACTGTCCCGATGGGATTACACTTTCCTTGGCCCAGCCCACCGCCGACAACGCCGAGACGCTGAACCTTGAAAGCGGCTTCAGCTTCACACTCAACGCCAACGCCGGTCAGACCGAGAACGCAAACGCGCATGAGGCTTTCGACAGCCTGACTCAGCGTGTCCAGTTCCAGAGCGGCACCACCAGCGTCTGTATCTCTGGCAATCCCCAGTACGTCAGCTGCAGCCCCGAGCTCGACCCCGACCTGGTCGTGCGGTATCTCTGGCCAGACGATGAATATACCTATGATTACCCTTGGCCCAGCGGAGAACCCAGCCCGGTCGAAGCGGTCGGCTAACCCTCGCTATCAGGGAGCGTCATATTGGCGCTCCCTTTTTATTGGCCTAGAATTCCATTCCAATCATAGTTGTTGCTAAATCTACATCAACCATCTATTCTAATATCTATCATCAGCCAAGCCACCTCAGCGTCATTCATCATTCTAGCTACGCCAACGTCTGCTGCTACGATACTATCCACACTCTAAAATTTTAAGTTCTTTATAAGCTTATTTCAAAAATTTTTCAAGCCAAAAGTTCTTGTAATTTTTACAACATTTACACATTTACCGACGTTATTTTGGTGGAAAACCCTAAAAAATCCGCGTTGACTTTTGCCATTGAGTGCGGTATCATGGAAATAAGAATATAAGTTAATTACGGACGGGATGCGAGGTTATGTCTGAATTACCAGAAAAACAAATCAAGCGACTGCGCGGCTTAATCCAAGAAGCCGAGACCAACCTTGCTGCTGCCAAAGAATTATTAGTCTCTGTCCTTGGTGACGGCGAGACTATTACCGCCCCGCGCGAAACCGTCGTCAGTAGCCCTGAAGGGAAGATTATCGAGGGCGTCTTCGACGGCGCTATTATGATTGGCCCCGACGGCAAGAATTATCCTGTCCCAGCGAATTACGCCTCGAAGTCCAAGCTCGTCGAGGGCGACATCCTGAAGCTCACGATCACCCCTGATGGTAAGTTCCTCTACAAGCAGATCGGGCCCGTCGAGCGTCGCACTGTCATCGGCACTCTCACTCATCATGACGATAAGTATTATATCGAAGTATCTGGTCGCGAATACGAAGTCTTGTACGCCTCGGTCACTTATTTCCACTTGCGTGAAGGCAGCCAAGTCTCTGCCATCATCCCCGCTAATAATGATCAAGCCGCTTGGGCCGCTGTTGAGGCCGCCCTGTAGCAATGAGCGGTAAAGTTCTTTACCGCAAATACCGCCCAACCAAACTCGAAGACGTCGTTGGGCAGACGTCGGTTACGAACGCCCTCCAGAACGCTATTAAACAGCATAAGATCGGCCATGCCTACCTATTTATCGGGCCGCGTGGCACCGGTAAGACTTCTGTGGCGCGGATTTTTGCCCACGCGATCAATAAGTTCAAATACACCGTCGAAGATAGCTATCTAGACATTATCGAAATCGATGCCGCCTCTAATACTGGCGTCGACAACATTCGTGAGCTTCGCGAGAAAGCCGTTATCGCTCCGACCAAGGGCAAATACAAAGTCTATATCATCGATGAGGTTCACATGCTTACGAAATCCGCCTCAAACGCTCTCCTGAAGACGCTCGAGGAGCCGCCCGAGCATGTGATTTTCATCATGGCCACCACCGACGCTCACAAAGTCCCCATCACTATCTCGTCGCGCACCCAAGTTTTTACCTTCCAGCTCGCCGACCCTGATACGATGTTTCAGCATTTACGGAATGTCGCCAACCGCGAGAAAATCCCCATCACCGATGGCGCGCTAAAGCTTATTGTGCGCCGCGGCGGCGGCTCTTTCCGCGATTCCATGAGTCTACTCGACCAAGCCACTACCCTCACCGATGCGGAAATCACCGAAGAGATCCTCAGCCAAGCCCTCGGTCTACCCCAAGACCAGCTGCTCACCGACCTTCTACATGCTTATAATGCCGGCGATCTTAACACTATCCGCACATTGCTCCAGACCCTGTTAAACACCGGTATCAAGCCCGAAATCATCGCTTCCGAGCTCATCAGTCGCATCATCGCCGAACCGCAACCCGCCTGGCTTAGTCTCCTCGCGAAACTTCCCGACGTCCAACCACCTTTCCCCGAAGCCAAGCTCTTACTCGCACTGCTCAGCAACGTCCCCACGCCCAGCGGACCAGCGGTAGCCTCCTCGGCAACTCCTGCTGTTCCCAGCGCCAAGGCGGAATCTGTCGCCTCAAGTTCAAATATCCTCAACTCAGACGCCCCCACCCAAAAACCGAACAAAACCGAACAGACCTCCTCTGAAACCTCCAAAACTCGTCTCCATTCCGCCTCTTCTGAACCTAAAACCGAACAAAACCGAACAAAACCAGCCGTAGCCTCCTCGACGCCAGAGCCACCTACCGCATTCCCAGCGCCAGCACCCTCCGCCTCCGAGCCGTCTGCGACAGCCCCAAAACCATCCACGACAACACCAGAGCCATCCTTGGCAGCCCCCGCATTGGAAAGTACCAAGCCAGGCGACACTGTCAACGAATTACTAGAATCACCCGCAACTCAGCAGAGCGAAGAGACTCCCGTCGCATCTCCTACCACTTTCGAATGGGGAACTTTCCTCGAGTCCGTTCGTGCCGACAGCGACGGCGTCTACCAACAGCTCCGCAAAGTCGAGTATGAGCTCGTAGATACTACGCTTCATCTTTACCCCTCCAATAAATTCACCAAAAGCGTCCTCGAGAAGCCCGCACACAGCCAATGTCTCGCCAAACATCTCGGCAATATCGCACTCGTCCTCCACGAACTCGGCGAAAGACAATCGCCCAAAGACGAAACACTTTCCAAAATTTCTGATATAATGGGAGATATACAAGAAGTAAAAGGAGACTTGCCGTTCTAGAATCCTAGTGCGTGGGCAGCGGCGTCTCTCGGAGGTAATATGGAGGAGGAGTCCCGCCCTAGTCGCGATGGTCGTATTCCACCGCAAGATTTGGAAGCCGAGAAATCTTTACTCGGTGCACTGTTGCTGTCAGACCAAGTTTTCCCAAACGTACTCGAGATCGTGAAAGCCGAAGATTTCTATGACCCGCGCCATGTCAGCATTTTCAAGGGTATGTCCGAGCTCTATGCCCATCACCGTCCGATCGACCTCATGACGCTCACTTCACAGCTCAAAGCCGACAAGACCCTCAAGAGCATCGGCGGCGCCCCCTATCTTACCGAGCTGACTAATTTCGTACCGACCTCTTCGCACGCTGAAGCCTACGCTGATCTCGTCGCCCAAGCCGCGCTCCGTCGTCGCCTCATCCAGGCCGGCACCGATATCGCTACTGCGGCCTACGACGGCAACACTAAAATCGAAGAGCTCGTCGGCAAAGCCGAACAAGACCTCTTCGCCGTCTCTGACAAGACCGTCAAATCCGACTATTCCGCTCTCGAAGATCTCCTTATCGACGCCTACGACCGCATCGAAGAACTCCATAAAAACAAGGGCGCACTCCGCGGCCTCAAGACCGGCTTTCGCGACCTCGACGCCAAGACTGCCGGCTTCCAGAAAGGCGACCTCATCATCATCGGTGCCCGCCCAGCCATGGGTAAAACCACCTTCGCGCAAAACCTCGCCTACAACGTTGCCACCCGCAACGGCGAAAACAAAGGCGTCCTCTTCTTCTCGATGGAGATGGCGAAAGCCGAGATCGTCGACCGTATGGTCTCTGATATCTCCGGCGTCGACAGCTGGAAAATCCGCACCGGCAACGTCTCTGACGAAGATTTCGCCCGCATCGGTGATGCCCTCGGCGAAATGAACGAAGTTCCGCTCTACATCGACGATACCAGCTCCATGACCATTCTCGAGCTACGCAACAAAGCCCGCCGCGCCGTCCACGACCACAACATCGCCATGGTTATCGTCGACTACTTGCAGCTCCTCCAAGGTTCCGACCGCTACGCCGGCAACCGCGTCCAAGAGGTGACCGAGATTTCACGCGGTCTCAAGACTCTCGCTAGGGAACTAGAAATCCCCGTCATCGCCCTCGCCCAGCTCTCCCGTGGCGTCACCGGCCGCGACGACCCCCGCCCCGTCCTCTCCGACCTCCGTGAGTCCGGCTCTATCGAGCAAGACGCCGACCTCGTCATGTTCCTCCACCGCCCCGACTATTACAAACAAAACAACGACGATTTCGTGCCAACCAATATCACCGAGCTTATCCTCGCCAAGCACCGCCACGGCCCAGTAGGGAAGGTCGAGCTCTACTTCCACCCAGAACTGCTACGCTTTATGACGCTCGACAAAGAACGTGTCGAAGAAGGATAGAGCTACCACCTTTCGCAGCTTGGGCAGAGAAATATATTAGAACAGGGAAGTTTAGAATAAAAGAATATACCAGAATAAGTGAGCTCAGAATAGAAGAGTATGTCGAGATGAGGAGAACCCGAACAAAAGCCGAACAACCTGTGAAGCTTTCTAAGGTTTTCTCAATCTCCACCCCTGTTCATAGTCACCAAAACCTGTGAAGCTTTCACAGGTTTTGTATTTTTATCATGATTCTGACATTTTCCAGAAAACCCTTGCCAAATGGAAAACGTTTGTGGTACAATAGAATTGCATTAAATTCATGACAAGATAGTTGTTATTTATATAACAACTTATTTCCCGAACTAACATGACGCCATGAGCGAATTCATCGGGAAACTGAAAAGTTTTTGTCGTGAGTTTAATGCCCTCGTGGCGTCATTTTTATTAGCTCCGGTGACGCAGGGCTAATGGCGTGGCGCTTCCGCGGTTTCAGTTTTAACCAAAAGGAGGGCTACCATGCTACACAAGAAGAGAAAACCATCAACTTTTACATCGTCTAGTGGTTTTGCGGATTGCAAACGTAATGCTACTAGCAACAACAATATGCTTCATAGTAAAAGTACTTATTTCTATCGATGGTTCGGCTCTCTTCGGACTGGAACATATCTAGTACCGACAATGTGTGGCGTGGCTCTCTTTTTGGGATTAGGAATCATTACAAATCCAGTCGTGGGTGAAGTGGATGAAGCCTCAGCTGCCACCACCAACATCCTGACAGATAGCAATCTAGGTACTAAAGTAGATCTCATCATGGGTGATGCACTTAATACTTCTGAGACCGTAGAATCAGGCGTAGTAGCCTACATAAGTAATAGCTTTAGTGTAAAAGTAGAAGGTAAAGCTGATTATCATATATCAGTACAAGCAGCTGAAGGATATGGTAGTGAGCTAACCGGCAGGATCAATAAAGAAAAGATCAATGGCGTAGGGAATAAAGTTAGCCCAGCCAATTTTAGTGATAACACATGGGGATATAATTTAGGATTAACCAATACAACGGCTGATACCGGAGCTTACATCCCATATCTCCCTCCAGAAGCATTAGCTTATAGCACTCTCCCAGTCTACGGTACACTCACCGCCCCTACCTATTCAGCTGCCGACGCTAAAGACCAGACTGATACGTATAACCTGACTTTTGCGGCGAAAATCACAGACTACAAACCAGCGGATCATTACGAGACACAAGCTCTCCTCTCTGTGGTAGCAGAGGCGAAAGAGATAGTAAAAGGATTTATAAACCCAGATACAGGTCACCCTATTGCTACTATGCAAGAAATGACAAACGATATTTGCACTAACGCATCTAACAAGTACAGCACGCAGCTAGTTGACGATAGAAGTATAAGCGGACTAGGCAAAATCACATATTGGGTAACGAAACTTAAAGATGGTAAATGTTGGATGACACAGAACTTAGATTTACCGCTGAAACAAGGCGATATCCTAAAACCCGCCGATACAGACGTAGCAGCTGACTATACTGTGTCATATCTCGGCGACTATCATGATCCTGGCACAATATATTATAAAACAACTGCCACTCCTAATTATGCACCCTCTAGCTGTGGTGATCCGGCAAAAAGTGGCTGTGCTTCATATTTTGAAGCATACACCAGTACCATTGATAATGACGAAAAGTCCCATTATCTCATCGGCAATTATTACCCATATACAATTGCCACAGCTAGAAAGACAGCAGATGCCCAAAATAGTATCTGCCCCCTGAACTGGAAACTGCCAACGCTCTCAGACTATAACGTAGCCACAAGTCTAGGCAACGATACCACCGGAGGAAAGAATATAATTTTAGAACCATATTACTTTGTACCTGCTGGCTTGCATAATGGATCAAATTGGGAAAGCGTCGCCCAAAGAGGCGTTTACTGGTCCTCTACAGCCTACAATGGAGGCTCAGACTTTGCGGGCGTCATGAATTTCGCCTATCATGGCGTAAGTGCATTCAATAGCAATCCTCAAACCATAGGCACGCCGATTCGTTGTATCGCCAAATAGTGGCTCTGTTCCATAAACACCTTTTCGAAGAGTCTTCGGAGGTTACGACCGAAAACGAGCGCCCGAGACCCGCGACGACGGGTTCGAGGGACACGGCCCGAGAAAAGCGTGCTTACGGAACAGAACTCCAAATAGTTGTCAACTATTGACAATCGAGCTTACTTTTACCGATCTCGGAACCATGAATATTGATCAGACTGAACGATGGTCGATTTTCATTGAGCTGTATCTAAAACACCTAGTTGACTTATGAAATGAGACCTCGTCCACCTCGACCCTGAAACCAGCAGAAGCAAGCTTTGTACCCAGAATCCGCCAAGAAAAAGCGTAAAGAGACATACACTAGAGAGCTTATTCGCCTTGTGTGAGAGAATAAAAGCCGAGCCAAGCTGGCGAGGCAGAGCGACAGCCCCGTAAAGACGAGCGCTGGAACGGTTCTCTCAAACAAGGCGAGAGCTCTCCTCTCATAGATGCCTCGACCCCGAGCCCAGCAAAAGCAAGCACTACGCATAAATTTTAGCCTCAAAAAATACCAACCCATCAAGGCTTTGCACACTGCAAAGCCTTTTTCTGCTCGCCATCACTTCCACATTCTTTCCCCGCACACATGCGTCTTATGTTATAATTATATTGTGAAGAAACGCTCACTTTCATCCTTTTTCCTTTACCGCCATCGCTTCCAGATTGGCTTCTTTTTGCTTGCTCTCGCTTATATTGCACTTCTCTTCGGGCTGCCTCTCCTCGCCCCCGCCGGTCTCTCTGAGTCTGAGATGATCTCCGCCGCCCATTCTTATGACCTCCAGCCTGACTCGATTCTCAAGGGCGACATCGTCAATCTTCCTTACCGCGCCTTACAGAAGCTCTCCATTACACTCTTTGGGCTAAACGTCTACTCAGTCAAGCTCCCCAGCATCGTGATCGGACTTGTGCTCGGCTTGCTCCTCATTCTCCTGCTGAATCGTTGGTTCAAAAACAACGTCGCTCTCCTCGCCTCTATCCTCGCCGTACTTTCCGCTTCCTTCCTCTTCATCGCTGGCTCCGGCACACCTCTAATCATGGTCGTCTTCTGGCCGGTACTATTACTCTGGCTCGGCTCGAAGATCCAAGGCGTCACCAAACCGAAGCCGCTATACTGTTTCGCCTTTGCTTTCGCACTCTTAGCCTCCATCTTTACGCCACATCTTATCTACCTCGCTGTTTTTATTGTGCTGTTCGCCCTTTTGCATCCACATTTGCGCTTCACTATCAAGACTCTCCCGACCGTTCCACTTATCCTCACCCTCTTCATTATTCTGCTCGGCCTCGCCGCGCTCGTCGTTGCCGCCTTCGTCAATCCTAGTATCATCCCGCAACTCCTCTGGGCGCCCGATCTCACTCTCGGCGGTTTCATCGACAATATCAAGGTCGCCTTCCTTCCACTTTTCTCCTGGAATACCACTCTTGAGAGCCAATTTCTTTCACCTTTCGTCGGTCTCGCTTCGATCGCCCTCGCCGTCATCGGCCTGCTTTCCACCACGAAAGGTTTCTTCGCTTCGCGCAATTCTATCGCTACCTGCCTCATTATCTTTACTATTTTTCTCGCCGGGCTGAACCCTGAGTCTGCCATCCTCATCCTCCTGCCGCTCGCCATCCTCATTGCCCACGGCTTCCGCTACGTTCTCGACAAATGGTACAATCTTTTCCCAGACAACCCCTACGCCCGTATCAGCGGCGTCCTGCCGATCGGTGCTTTCATGGCAATTATGATTTTCGGTGGCATTACGCATTTTCTCTATGGCTACCGCTACGTTCCGATGGTCGCCGACGAGTTTAATAACGACATTACTCTCGTCCGCCAGCACCTTCCCGAGCAGGAGACTCTCTATATTATCGACGACCCAGTTTCTTACAACTTCTTCAAAATCCTGGAGGATAACAGCCATTCTTACATCGTCGAAGACCAGCTCCCCGCCCCTGATCAGCTCCCCGACACTTATGCCACCCTAGGCCACCCCAAGATCCCCGGCGAGCTAAAAAACATTATAACCTCGTCAAAATCCGATAATTCTGATAGAATATATATGTATACTAATAATTATGCACTAGAGGTGGAAAATAGTTCAGAAGAAAAGGAGTAAACATGGGTGCTACAATGGATCAAATGAAAATGCTCAACCAGATTCGCAAAGCGCAAAAGGCTTTGAAAAACGAAATCGTGGAAGTCGAAGCCGGCGACGGTGCTGTTACTGTACAGATCACCGGCGAGCTAAAGATTAAGAGTGTCAAAATCGACCCAGCGAAGGTCGATCTCGATAATATCTCCGAGCTCGAACACTGGATTGAAGATTGTATGCGCGATGGCTATGCGAAAGCTCAAGAAATCGCGACCGACAAAATGAAACCATTAATGGGCGGACTAGGAAGTCTCGGCCTCTAAAAAGGAGCTACCTTGATAGACAATATCGAAATCAGCGGCAACAATTATAAGATTTCCGATAGTTTTCGGAAATACGCTGCCAAGCGTCTGGGCAAACTCGACCGCTTTTTGCCCCGTGGCAATAAGAAAGACGTCATCATGAAAGTCGTCGTCACCGAAGTCGATCGTGCTCATGGCAACAAATACGATATTTCGGCTGCCATGGAGATCCCTGGTGGCAAGGTCATCACTTCCAAAGACGAATGTTCCAATGTCTTCGCCGGCATCGACATTCTCGAAGCTAAGCTCAAAGGGCAAGTACGCCGCTTTAAGCTCGAGAGTACCCCGCATCTCAGCAAGAAAGGTCTCAAAAGCTTTTTCGGCATCTCCAAAAAGTCTTAATCCTGCGGAAGATATTTGAAGTATCCAGTCGCATGGGCTGTACCTTTTGCACGCCCATAGCTTGCTCGGATATACCTCAGGCACCAGACGAGCTCACCAACATCAATAACCGTACAAAATCTTTCTCAAATAGCGCAATTATTACCGTAAGTATGCTATAATAGAAAGGATAAATGTGGAGAAAACAAATGGCTACCAGCACACCAGAAAACGCTGGCTCGGATGCTATTAAGCAGAAAAAAGCTGAGCCCGCTAAGAAACCTACCAAAGCAACCAAGGTTGCAAAAGAAAAGAAACCTACCGACAAGCTAGCAGATAAAACTCTGCTCACGCGAATCTTGCAGGGGATTTTTGGTGATGCCCAGAAGAAAACTCTCCACCGTATGTATAAGAAGGTCATGGAGATCGGCAAGCTTGAGCCAAAATACGCCGCCATGTCCAACGAAGAGCTCAAAAAGCAGACTAAGATCCTCAAAGGCCGCCTCAAAGACGGCTCCGAAAAAGAGCTCAATAACATTCTCGCCGATGCTTTCGCTGTCGAGCGCGAAGTTGCTAAGCGTGTGCTCGGCATGCGTCCGTTCGATGTTCAGCTCATTGGCGGTATCGCTCTCCACGAAGGCAACGTCGCCGAGATGAAGACCGGCGAAGGTAAGACCTTGGTCGCCCTTGCTCCAGCCTATCTCAACGCTTTGACTGGGCGCGGTGTCCACGTCGTCACTGTGAACGATTATCTCGCTCAGCGTGATGCCGGCTGGAACGCTCCAGCCTACCATTTCTTAGGCCTCAGCGTCGGCGTTATCATTAATCAAGCCAGCTTCGTCTATGACCCCGAGTACGAAAACGAAGACCATGCCGACGAACGCTTCCGTCATCTCAAGCCAGCCACCCGTAAAGAGGCCTACGCTGCCGACGTTACTTACGGTACGAACAACGAGTTCGGCTTCGACTACCTCCGCGACAACATGGTCAGCGAGCCGCAGTATCTTCGTCAGCGCGAGCTCAACTTCGCCATCGTAGATGAGGTCGACTCCATCCTTATCGACGAAGCCCGTACTCCGCTCATCATCTCCGCTCCCGCCGGCGACAATCCCGACGCATACTATCAATTCGCCAAGATTGCCGCACAGCTCGTCGCCGAAGATTATGTCTTTGACGAAAAGCGCCGCAGCGTCGCCCTCACCGACAAAGGTGTCGAAAAGGTCCAAGTCTTGCTCGGCGTCAAAAATCTATACTCTACTAAACACACCCGCCTCGTCTATCACATGGAGCAAGCTCTCCGCGCGCAAGTCGTCTTCAAACGCGACAAAGATTACGTCGTCACCAATAGCGGCGAAGTGGTTATCGTCGATGAGCACACTGGCCGCCTCATGCAAGGTCGCCGCTACAACGAGGGTCTCCATCAAGCCATTGAAGCCAAGGAAGGCGTCGTCGTCAAGCAAGAGTCTATGACGCTCGCCACCATTTCTTTCCAAAACTTCTTCCGTCTCTACCACAAGCTCTCTGGCATGACTGGTACTGCTTTCACCGAAGCCGAAGAATTCCAGCAGATTTACTCTCTCGATGTTATTCAAATTCCGCCTAACCGCCCAATCCAGCGCGTCGATAAAGACGATCTGATTTACCGCACCGAAGCTGCCAAGCTTAAAGCCATCGCCGCCGAGATCAAGAAATATCACGACCGCGGCCAGCCCGTGCTCGTCGGTTCCGCCAGTATTGAGAAAAACGAACTTATCGCCCGCTACCTCGATAGCCAAGGTATTAAATATGAACTATTAAACGCTAAAAACAACGAGCGTGAAGCTGCCATCGTTGAGCGCGCTGGAGAAAAAGGCGCCGTCACTCTCGCTACGAACCTTGCTGGTCGTGGTACCGATATTAAGCTCGGCGAAGGCGTCAAAGAGCTTGGTGGGCTCGTCGTCATCGGCTCCGAGCGCCACGACAGTCGCCGCGTTGATAACCAGCTCCGCGGCCGTGGCGGCCGTCAAGGCGACCCCGGCACGACCCAGTTCTTCGTCAGCTGCGAGGATGATCTCATGCGCATCTTCCAAGGCGAGCGTATTGCTATGTTAATGGGACGTCTCGGTCTTGCCGATGATATGCCAATTCAAAACAAGACCGTGTCGAAGACACTTGAGTCCGCTCAGAAGCGCATTGAGGGCTTCAACTTCGACTCCCGTAAGAACGTCGTCCAGTACGATAACGTCATCAATCGTCACCGCAAAGTTGTCTACGGTATGCGCCGCAAGATTCTTGATGGCGAGAACATTCATAACGAAATCAAACGTCTGATCAAAGTTGCTGCAGAAGATCTCGCTCGCGACAGTTCACGCGTCAACCCTAAATTCCAAGAAAACTTCCTTGAAGTCTTCCCAGATACCGACGAAAAACTTGTCGAAGAGATTGGCAAGAAGCGCAAAGAAAAAGATCGTATTAAAGCCGCTCAAGACGAAATTACCCGCCAATACGAAGCTAAAGAGGCTGAATTTAGCGACGAAATCATGCGCAAGATTGAACGCGAAGTCTATCTTAAAGTCCTCGACACTCTCTGGATGCAACACCTCGAGAATATGCAACACCTCCGCGAGGGTATCCACTGGCGTAGTATCGGCCAACGCGACCCATTAGTCGAATACCGCGGTGAATCACAAAAACTCTTCGATGGTCTCGAGAAAAACCTCCGCGAAGAAGTCTTAAAGATTATTCTCAGCCTTACTAAGCAAGAGGCTCAGAGCGACAATCTCACCGACGGCGAAGAATACGAATCTGAGCTCATCAAGATGGCTGAAGGAGCTACTGAGAAAGGCGTCAATGAAGTCAGCGCCGGCGAGAAAAATCTCGACGATGAGTTCAAAGCAGACAGCAGCAAGAAATCTTCTCAAGCCGCCCCCAGCTACAATCAAAAACATAATACCGCCAAGCAAACTCGTAAAAAAGAACGCCAAAATAAGAAGAAAGGGAAACGGCAATAAAACACTCAGTCGAAGAAGTCGAACTGAGCTCTGGCGCGAAGGGGTTATTAATCAACGTGCCCGGAGCCAGTGTCATGTGCGCGAAATTCCAATTTCGGGCTGGCATGCGCTACGCCAAACATCCCGACGTCTACGAAATCGCTCATGTCGTTGAGCATCTAGCCTTTGGCGCCAATTCTGCCTTCGCCAACGAGCAAAAATTTGAAGCCGAATTCACTAAAAATGGCGCCTATCACAACGCTTGGACTTCTGATTTCTCTGTTTGCTACGAAAGCGAATGTGCTGATTTTGAATGGGAACGTATCATTAAGCTCCAGCAAATCGCCATTTCTGACCCCCGTTTCAACGACGAAGAATTACAAAGCGAGAAAGGCAACGTCAAAGCCGAGCTTACCGGCTACATGAACAATTACGCCCGCCTACTCTGGCCTCGCCTACAGCAAATCGTTGGCGAGAATGTTCCCGACCTTCAGGAACGCATTAAAACCATTCCAAACATCGAACTCAAGGATATCCGCGAGCATTATCGCCGCACCCACACTGCACGCAATATGCGTTTCATTATCGCTGGGCGCATCTTCGGTCGCCGCCACAAAATTATTAAACTCCTCGAAAACTGGGACCTCCGCACCGGCGAACGCTTCGAAATTCCGAAAGATGATCTTCATTCCGCCGCACCAGTTCTCATTCGCCGCAAAGATGCTTCGAATATCACTTTTGGCTTCACCTGGATGCTACCCCGCAAGCTCGACCCCTCCGAAGTCTATGCCATGAGCTGCCTGAACCATATCCTCAACGGCACTACTAGCAGCCGCATCTTTGGACAGGCACGCAAGCATGGTCTCGTTTACGGCATGGGCAGCGATATTACTAATGGCTGGAATAATGCTTCATGGGACTTTGACGGAGAGGTCAATGCCGAAAATTCCGTCAAACTCTTCGAACTAATCCATAAGGAGCTAAAGCGTATCGTTGATGGCGAAATCAGCGACGAAGACCTTGCTAATGCAAAGTCTTACGCTACTGGACGCTATCAAATCGGCGCTCAGACCGTCAGTCAAATCTCCGACTACTACTCCGATGGCTATTTTACCAACGGCACCATCGAAAAATACTCCAAAATGCCAGCTATGGTCAAAAACATTAACCGCGACGAAATTGTCAAAATCGCCCGCGAGTTTCTTTCCAGCGATATTAATACCATGGTTGCTGTTAGCTCAGTTGAGAAAGCCCTCATTACCGAAATGGCCGAACAACTAAAATTTTAAGCCCTTTTGTCTCTGCTAGCCTCAAATTTGCCCCGCCATTGCACTATTTAGCAACAAGCCCTCATCAAACAACCTTTCAAACTGGCGAAACATTACGCAATCACGCCAAAGATACACTATCGCGATAAGCAAAAAACGTGCCTACACATTTTTCTGAACGCGAGACGATTACAGTATGAAGCGAAGTTTTATGCTATAATTAATCTATGAAGATTGGGATCCTAGGATACGGCAAAGAAGGCCAGAGTGCCGAAAGCTATTTTAAAGCCAAAGGCGACGAAATTAAAATTTTTGATAATTTCACTAAAGACGAGCTCGATAGCCTCGACTTGTCTAGTTTCGATCTAGTACTCCGCAGCCCCTCTGTCCCGCCCCGTGCTCACTGGTCAAGCAGTACAAAGTACTTTTTTGAATACTGTCCTTGCCCTATCATTGGCGTTACTGGCACCAAGGGCAAGGGAACTACCTGTTCCATGATTACCGCCTTGCTTCAGAATCTCGGCGTCAAAGTTCACCTCGTCGGCAACATCGGCACGCCCGCCCTTGACGTCCTCGACCAGATCACTCCAGACGATGCTGTCGTCTACGAAATGAGCAGCTTCCAACTCTGGGATCTAGAGAAATCCCCCCATATTGCCGTGATCTTGCGCATCGAGCCCGATCATCTCAATGTCCATACAAGCTACGATGACTATGTCAACGCCAAAGCCAACATTTGTAAACACCAAACCGCATCCGACACTTGCATCTACTTCCATGATAACCCCGACACCGCCCGCATCGCTGCCCAGAGCCCTGCCAAGAAGCTCCCTTACCCAGTCAATAGTTCATTAGTTAAAGACACCGTCGCAAGCCTCACCATCCCTGGGTTCTACAATCGCGAAAACGCCGAAGCCGCTCTCCTCGCCGTCGCCGCTTGGTGTGATACTACCGTAGAAAGCCTTATTGCCAAGCACGCAAATGTTATCCGCCAGACGCTCCACGATTTTCAGGGTTTACCGCATCGTTTACAGTTCTTACGCGAGCTAAATGGTGTTAAGTACTATGACGATAATTTCTCTACCACTCCGACCTCGCTTGAAGTCGCCCTAAAATCTTTCCCTGATCAGTCGATCATTCTCATCGCTGGCGGTCGCGACAAGACCAACGGCCAAGCCTTCCCGCAAATCGCCGGCATGATCCGCCAAGCTCACGTCGCCAAGACTATCTTCATCGGTGAGTCTGGCCGTGAACTGCATCAACTTTTACCAGATTCTGTCCTAGCTGAAGATCTGCCAAGTGCCGTCCGTCTCGCGAAAGACACCGCTGAGGCCCTCGCGAATTCGGTCGTTCTAATGTCGCCCTCTGCCGCCAGCTTTGATATGTTCAAGAACGTTTACGATCGCGGCGCTCAGTTCCAAAAAATAATCCAAGATCTTTAGCTATGACCGAAATCGAAAAACGCTTAGCCAATCTCAACACCCAGCTCCAATCTGCCTGGCAAAAGCTTCAGCTTGACACTAAAATCCAGCAAATCTCCGAACTCGAAGCCACAGTCGCCGATCCCAATATCTGGGCTAACCCCGACCATGCCCGCGCCGAGAATGAGAAGCTTGCTCGCCTCAATGACGAGGTGCAGCCTTGGCGACTCCTCAAGCTCCAAGCCGAAGACCTAAAAGAGCTCCTCAGTCTGAACGACCCCAAGCTCACTTCCGAGCTCAGCGAACAAATCACCGCCTCCGAACAAACCTTGCAAGAGCTCAAACAAGCCCTGCGTTTCAACGGTAAGTATGACCAGCTCGGGGCCATTCTGCGTATTACTTCCGGCGCTGGCGGCGTCGAAGCAATGGATTGGGCAAGCATGCTCGAGCGCATGTATCTACGCTTTGCTGAACGCAAACATCTTAAAGTTAATTGCCTCGAACGTATTCCCGGCGAAGAAGCTGGTATCAAGACCGCCGTTTACGAGATCATCGGTACAAACGCCTACGGTCTCCTCAAAAGCGAACATGGCGTGCATCGTCTCGTCCGCCTCTCGCCCTTCAACGCCGACAATCTTCGTCAGACCAGCTTCGCTCTCGTCGAGATCTTGCCAATCATCAAAGCTAATGATGATATCAAAATCGACGAAAAAGACCTCCGTATCGACGTCTATCACTCTGGCGGTCATGGCGGCCAGAGTGTCAACACTACCAATTCCGCCGTCCGCATCACACATTTGCCAACCAATACCGTCGTCGCCATCCAGAATGAACGCTCCCAACTTCAAAACAAAGAAAAAGCCATGGAAATCTTGCGCGGCAAGCTCGTTCAGCTCCAGGCCGAACAACATGCCGAAGACATCAATAAGCTCCGTGCCGGCGAGTCCGCCAGTTGGGGCCAACAAATCCGCAATTATGTCCTGCAGCCTTATAAGCTCGTCAAAGACACCCGCACTAAATTCGAAAGTCCCGAACCCGAAAAGATCCTCGACGGGGAATTAGATGATTTCATTAACGCTTATCTAGAGAGCCAAGCCGGCAGTTAATACATCAAACATCTCTCATCAGAATTAGCCAAATGCTAAAATCTTGCGTTTCTATCCCGCTCGTGGTATTATATTACTATGATACTGCTTGACCATGTGACGAAGACGTATCCAGGCGACGAAGATCCCGTCCTGGATAACATTTCCTTGCACATCGATCCGCACGAGTTCGTCTTCTTGGTCGGTAAGTCGGGTGCCGGTAAGTCTACGCTCATCAAGATGATTACTAAGGAAGAAATCCCCGACTCGGGCAAGATTATCGTCGGCGGCATTGACCTTGATTTTATCAAGCGTCGCCACATTCCACACTATCGTCGCCGCTTAGGTGTAGTATTCCAAGATTACAAACTCCTACCTACCCGCACCGTCTTCGAGAATGTCGCCTTCGCCCTTGAGATTGCTGGCATGAGCAATCGCGAGATCCTCAAGACTGTGCCCAAAGTCCTCGACCTCGTCGGGCTTGAAAACAAAGCTAACAAATTCCCATCGCATCTCTCCGGCGGAGAGCGCCAGCGTGTCAGCATTGCGCGTTCCGTCGCCCGCCAGCCAAAGATTCTCATCGCCGACGAGCCCACTGGCAATCTCGACAAACTCACTCGCAAAGAAATCATCGATCTGCTCCAGAAAATTAACGACTTCGGCACTACCCTTCTCGTCACCACCCATGACGAAAATATCGTTAATAATCTCCGCAAGCGCGTTGTTACGCTTAAAGGTGGCAAAATTGTCGACGATCAAAAAGTCCATGGTATCTATCGCCTCGACGATGAAGCCGAACGCACACTCGTCAACCCACAGCCCAAACCCGAGCCAGAGTTCAAAATCATCACTCACTCTCCCATCATCCAAAAAGTTTACTCCCATGGTGCACAGAAGTTCATTCGCAAAGAACAGCTTAAACGCCCCACCGTTAGTAGTACAAAAGCTTCCCCTACGAATAACACTCCCAAAACTTCCCCAGGCAAGCCTACTCCCAAGACTACCAAGTCGCCCGCAAAGCCGACCGCACCCAGCACACCACCCAAAAAATACGCCCGCGACTCTGCGAACCAATGGTATGCCGCAAGCAAGCCGCTCAAAGCCGCACCAAAGCTCAGCAAGCTTAGTCCTGGCCAGACCGTCAAACTCAAGCCTGCACCTAGTATTAAACAAATCGTCAAACGTCCGCTTAACAAACCTAAACCAAAACGCATAGTGTAGGAGCATAAGGTGGAAAAACGCAAGAAAAAAATTATTAGTAAAGAAACTAAACTCAAGCAAAAAGAGAATCTCAAGACCCTCGTCGAGAACAGCAGCGTCAGTAAGATTCGCGAAGCTGGTCGTACTATCAAATATGGTGCCGCAAGTTTCACCCGGAATGTTTGGCTATCCATCGCCGCTACTTTAGTTATGACCGTCACGCTAGTTATTCTCCTCGTCACCATCGGCGCCAGCCTGATTCTAAATTCCACCGCCGAAGCCATGCGCGACAAAATTGACATTACCGTCTATTTCCGCCCTGGTACCAGCCTCGCTGTACTTGAAAACATGGCCGACATGCTCAAGTCTGATCCCAATGTCAAGAGCATTGAAGTCTCCGATTCCGCCATGGAATATCAAGCTTATCTTGACGAAAATCGCGACGACGCCGACCTCATGGCTGTCTTGCAAGATCCCACTATGAACGAAATCATGCTAAACAGCATGCAGGCTATCATGCGTATCAAGGTTTACGACCCCGAACACCTCGAACAGCTCACGCACATTGTCAATACTACCGAAATCTTCCAAGAGAACATCGACGAAACTATGGAGCCATCCTACGACGGCAACCGTGCCGTTATTGAAACCATCAGCTCTTGGGCCAACATCGCCAAAAACGGTGGTCTCATTCTCGGCGCCGTTTTCTTGGTTATCTCAATCCTAATGATTTTCAACACTATCCGCATGGCTATCTTCTCGCGTCGCGAAGAAATCTACATGATGCGCCTCGTTGGTGCTGATACAGGCTTCATCCGCGGTCCATTCCTTGTCGAAGCCGAGATTTGCGGTATCATCTCTGGTATTCTCGCCAGCACTATTGCTTACGCTGGCTTTCGTTTCTTAGCTCCCAGTCTCGCCAGCTATAACATCGATATTTCTTCCGTAGAAATGTTCATGGGCACCAGTAGGCTCGTCTTGGTCTACTTAGTAGTCATAGCGGCCGGCATCATTATCGGCTCGATTTCTGCTCGCCTTGCCATGCAAAAATATCTTAAATAGCCATCTCTTAAGTATAAGCGTTTACAGCTTAAACATCTTGTAGTATACTATATACATGAGAATTATGTCAAAACACAAAACTATCGGACTTAGAACCATTCTCGCAGTCTTATCTCTAACTGGTACCGTCATTACTATGCAAATCATCCTCGCTTCTGCCAGTAGCGAAGTGCAAGCTTATCCTTTTGGCTGCGTCACGCAGGCCTGCCGTGAGGCCTCGGATCGCGCTGCTGCTTCTGATTCCCGCGCTAAAGAGCTCGCCGCTTATGCGAACACCCTTGAAGGCGAGGTTGCTCGCCTCAATGCTGAGATTACTGCGCTCGAAGACGAAATCGCTCGCAATCAAGCCGTCGCAAACGACCTTAGCGAGCAAATCACCCTCAACACTGAGCGGCTCGACCGTCAGCAAACTGCTCTCGCCAAGATGCTAGTTGAGATGCATTTTGAGGGTACTCCTGACCCTATCGCCATGCTTGCTAGTAGTAATTCTCTAGGTGATTTTGCCGAGAAACAGTCTCGCCAATCCACCGCAAAGGCACAGATCACCACCTCCGCCAAGAACATCCGTACCCTCAAAGAAGAGCTCGAAAAACAGAAAGCCAGCGTCGACGCACTCATTGCTAGCACCGAGCTCAGCCGTACCGAAGCTGAGAACAAGCGCAACCAGCAAGCTTCACTCATCGCCAAATACGAAAACGATAGCGCCGCCTATCAGCGCGACTCTGAAGAAGCACGTCAAGTCATGCAGCGAGAAATCGCCGCCGAGATCGCCCGCTACAACAGTAGTGGTGTAGTCGGCGAGGGCTACAATTCTTACCCTTGGGCCAATCGTTGTCCGCAGGATAATGTCGGATATATCGTCGTAGGCGGCTACGTCTGCCAATGTACCAGCTACGCCGGCTGGAAAGCCCAAGAATACTTCGGCATCTACATCTCCTCATGGGGCGACGCTAAAAGTTGGGGCTATTCTGCCCAACGCCAAGGCTATGTCGTCGACGACAACCCCGCTCCGCACACCATCGCCTATAATACTTCTGGCATCTACGGACACGTCATGTGGGTCGAAAGCGTCAATAGCAACGGCACCATCAACCTCACTGAATACAACAATACCGGCAGCTCTAAAAGCGGTCTGCCTGGAGATTTCGGCGCTCGCTACGGTGTAAACCCCAATCTTTACCGCTATATCCACCTCGATCAACGTTTGTGGTAGAGTTTTTAAGTTTTCTATATAAAAATATGATAAAATAATCTCATGACAGAGAAATGGGAAGAACGTAAAGTTAGCCTTGGCGGCGCAATTATTGGAGCCGTCGTCACCTTAGCTATCGGCATAGTAGTCGGTCTTAACTGGAACAGTATTACCAAGAATTTCTTACCTTATCTTGGTTTTTCCGCCGTCGAAAGCAACGACTGGAGTAGTCTAGACGAAGTCTATTCCACGCTCAACCGTTATTATGACGGCGACCTAGACAAAACCGCCCTCCTCGAAGGCGCCAAAGCCGGCCTCGTCTCTGCCGCAGGCGACATCTATACTACCTACATGACCCATGACGAAGCCGAAGACTACCAAGCCACCTTGCACGGCGATGTCGGCGTCGGCATCGGTATCGAGATGGCCCTTCGCGACGGTTATGTCCGCGTCCTACGTACACTACCAGACAACCCCGCCGGTAAAGCTGGCGTCAAAGCTGGCGATATCATCTACAAAATTGATGACGAGGAAGTTTATACGAAGACCTCTGATTACATCGCATCTAAGCTCCGTGGCGAAGCCGGCTCAAAAGTCAAGCTCACTATCGTCCGCGATGGCGAAGAGAAAAGTTTCGACCTCATCCGTGAAGCCATCAATAACGTCTCCGCCTACATCGACTACGATGGTACTGCCGCCGTTATTACCGTCACTCGCTTCGACGACGACACCGGTGCTCTCATCCAAAAAATGGTCAAAGAGGAATTTGACAAACGTAAAATCGATAAAGTTATCCTCGACCTACGTAATAATGGCGGGGGCTATGTCTCCGCTGCCAAAGACTTACTCTCACTCTGGATCGATAGTGAGCCAATCCTCATCCAGAAAGGTAAGAACAATACCGAAGAAATCACCAAGGCGAACCGTGGCCAAGCCAAGCTCGCCAACATGAAGACCATCGTTCTCGTCAATGGCGGCACTGCCTCTGCCTCAGAAATTGTCGCCGGTGCGCTCAAGGATTATAATAAAGCTACTATCCTTGGCGAGAAGACCTACGGTAAAGGTGTCGTCCAGACCCTGCTCGACCTGCCTGGCGGCAGCATGCTCAAAGTCACTACCGCACGCTGGTACACGCCAAAAGGCACTAGTATCAATGGCGAAGGAATCAACCCAGACACTGAAGTTGAGCGTACTTACGACGATATTAACCACAACCGCGACCCGCAGCTTGACGCCGCCAAAAAACAGTAGTCCGTACGCGCCTCAGACACAACGTGATTACTGCGCAAGCCGAAGTTCTATGTTATAATTAATCCAAAAGGAGTTTTATGATTAAAGTTTATACCACCCCTACTTGTATTTACTGCCACGCCCTCATGGAATGGCTCGACAAAGAGGGCATCGAATACGAAGAAGTTGATGCCCGCGAAATGCCTAGCGTTACCGCTGTACCTGTCACCGAAATCAATGGTGAGCGCATCATCGGCTTCGACCGCCCCGCCATCAAAAAAGCCCTCCAGAATCAAAATGACAAAGCGGCCTAGTCTATCTCAACCCGCTCTTATCCTTGTACATGGTTTTCGTGGCTCACCTCTCGGTCTCGCCGAGGTCCGCGAAGCGCTCGAGTCTGCCGGATATCGAGTCTTCGTCCCGCCCATTCCGCCTTTTGCCGGCACCAAGCCGCTTTCGTCCTATTCTCCAGAAGCTTACGCTGACTATCTCGTCAAATTCGCCGATGACAATCAGCTCAACCGCCCAATCCTGATCGGACATTCTATGGGTTCCATTATCGTGGCTGCCACTATTGCCGCTCATTCCGAACGTTTTCATCCGAAAGCTATCCTCTTATCCCCAATTTCTGAACGCCCAGCTGCGCCTTTTCGCCTCATCTCACCACTCTCAGCACTCTTACCATGCCGTGCGATTGATTACATCACGACTAAATTCCTCTTCATCCCACATGACAAACCTCTTTTCCAACACGCCCTCAAGCTCACCCACGATTGTAGCGACGATCACCCGCCCCGCAAGCCCGAAGTTTTTAACGCCGCAAAATTTTCCACCCACTACGCCGTCGGCGACTTCACGCCCGCTGAGACTAGCGAGATTCTCATCCTTGCCGGCGAAAAAGACCGTCTCGTGCCTAAATCTCAGACCCTCGCCCTCGCCGATCGTCTCCGTCAGACCGCCAGCGTACAGACTATCTTTCTCCCGAACTCCGGCCATCTTCACAATTACGAACAGCCAAAAGAGACCGCCTCAGCGATCATCAACTTTATCGAAGATTAACTATTTCTGCCAAAGCCGCCAAGTCTTCTTCGTCTCGGCTTTACCTTTTAATTTGATCGCCTCTTCATAAATTTCTACGAACCGCTTGATCGTGTGGTTGAGATCGTGCTTCTTCGCGATTTCTAGGCTACCAGCACTATACTTTTCCTGTAGCTTCGGGCTCTGCAGGATCTTCACCAGCGCGTTCGTCATCTGCGTCAACTTGTGCGGCTGACAAAGGATGCCATTCTTCTTATCTTGACATAACTCCCGTACTGCTCCCGCATCCACCGCCACTAACGGCAAACCGGTCGCCGCCGCCTCAATCAAGACAATCCCTTGCGTCTCCGTCTCACTCGCCGTCGCGAACACCGTCCCTGCCCGATAAATATCGATCACATCCGGCGGCAAGATCCGACCAGGGAACTTCACATGTTCCGAAATACCCAGCGACTCCGCCAAGTCTAATAAATGTCGCCGGTCTGTGCCATCGCCCACCACCACCAACTCAGCTTCTGGTATTTTCTCTATCACCCCTGCAAAGGCCAGCACTACATTGCTGATGCTTTTCTCCGGGTCTATCCGCCCCACATAGAGCACCCTCGGCACGTTCGGCTTCAGATGATATTTCTTCAACACCTTCTGCGAGCTCTTGCCCGGCGTGAATTGTCTTAGATCCACCCCGTTTGACAGTGCCTCCACCGGTACGTCAAACCGTCGCCGATTCTTCGGCACTAGGTCTTCAATCGCCATTTCCGTCGGCATCGTCGCGTATTCCGAATGTTTCAAAAAGCTCGCCATATAAGTCCTTAGCACCGCATCCAACGGCCGCTTAATTGGCTTCAGAAATTTCACCTGGCTAGTCAAGTTATCTGGATACGCATGCCCTGTACTAACCATCGGCACATCGTTCTTCTTCGCATAGCGCCTCGCCGCAATCGCGATCATCTCCGCAGTCTGATTATGAATCACATCTGGATGAAATTTATCAAGTGCCTTCTTTAGCTCCGGATATGGATCCACCGTAATCCACAGTCCATAACGATAAGCTAGCCGCGGCAACGATACCCCCAAGATTTCTTTGCCCGTCGGCACTGCGTTAATCTGGTCTGGATAGAAAGGGAACCGAATCGACCGCAAATACGTCGTCGTCACTCCATCAATTTTTGTACGATGGCGTTTGCCGTTGAAGCTCGGACATATCACCATTACCTCATGCCCCTGCTTCGCCAAACCTTTTGCTAGGTTGTGCGCAAAAACCGCCACCCCATTCGACATTGGATAATATAAATCAGAAGTAATTGCAATACGCATACCTTACCGGTATTATACCATAATATGTTTACATAGTACAGTTTCTACGCTTCAAAACCAAACTAGCTCCATAAGCAGAGACGATTACGATATAGAGCGAAATTTTATGCTATAATATATTCATGAAGAAAAAGAAAGTGTCCAGCTCTGTCACCGTCAACCGCAAAGCTAGCTTCGACTACCAACTCAACGAAGAAATTACTTGCGGTATGGTTCTTTCTGGACCCGAAGTCCGGCTCATCCGTGATCATCACGTCCAGCTGAAAGGCTCGTTCGTCACTTTGCGCAGTGGCGAGCTCTGGCTCAACAATCTCACCCTCGGTGCCGACACTTCTCGTAATATTAAGCTTCTCGCTACCAAGAAGCAGCTCGTCATGCTCGAACGCGCCCGACAAAACGGTCTACAGCTCGTGCCAGTGAAGCTTCTGGGCGGCTCACGCTACATCAAGCTCATCATCGCCACCGGTAAAAGCAAGAAAAAATACGACAAACGCGAGGCAATCAAGCAACGCGACCTCACGCGTGGGAGATACTAGATGAAGCTATTTTCTTGGAACGTCAATGGTCTCCGCGCCGGCATCAAGAAGGGCGCTTTCCTCCAGTTCATCGAAGCCGAGCGCCCCGACATCCTCTGTCTCCAAGAGACCAAAGCCAAGGTCGATCAAGTCGAGATCGATCTGCCCGATTATCAAGAATACTGGAACAGCGCCAAACGCGCCGGCTATTCTGGCACCGCCATTTTCTCGAAGCTTAATATCGAAAGCTACTCCAACAAATTCTCCCCTGAACTCCAAAACGCTTACGACTGGCACAGCGATACTTACGGCGACCCCCTCGACGAAGGTCGCCTCCAGATCAGCGAATTCTCTCACTTCTACCTTGTCAACGTTTATGTACCAAATAGTAAACGTGAGCTCACCCGTCTCTCTCTCCGCGAGAAAATATGGGACCCCGCTTTACTTGCGCAGCTCAAACTCCTCCAGCAAACCAAGCCAGTAGTCATCTGCGGCGATTTCAACGCTGCCCATACCGAGCTTGACCTCGCCCGCCCTAAGCAGAACATCCACAATGCCGGCTTTACCGCCGAAGAGCGCCAGGGGATCACTAATCTGCTCGACGCCGGGTTCATCGACACCTTCCGTGCGCTCCATCCCGAAGATCAACGCTACACTTGGTGGTCGCACTGGGGACACGCCCGCGAGAATAACATCGGCTGGCGTATCGACTATTTTTTCATCTCTAAGCAGCTTTTACCTCATCTCAAGTCCGCCGAAATCTATGAACAGACTGCGGGCTCCGACCACTGCCCAGTCTCAATCGAATTGGAGTTCTAGATGTCTGGCTTCGCACAAATCAACCACGATTTGTCTTATTGGCAAAAGCAAGTCAAGCCGCTTTTCCCCGACCTTGTCTGGAACATCCCCGAGCAGAAGACTGGCAGCATCAATGTCATTGGCGGCAATCTCCAAAGTTTCTCTACTGTCATTCGTACCGCCGAATATCTCAAAAACCATTTCCCACTCAAGTCCGTCTCTACCATCCTACCGAATTCTCTCCGCGATAAACTCCCGATCTCAGAATACATCAATTTCACCGCCTCTACTACTAGCGGCTCTTTCGCCCGCTCGCCAGAGCTCCGCTCTAGCTTCGACAGTAGCGACTTCACTCTGCTCATCGGCGATCTCTCGCATAACGCCGAGACCGCCATCGCCCTTACTGACGCTATTAAGGATTCTTCTAGACCACTTCTTATCACTCGCGACGCCGTCGACCTACTCGCGCCTACCGCCGGGCAAATCATCGAGCATACACCGCTTTTTCTTGTCTGCTCCATGTCGCAACTCCAAAAAGTCTTCCGCGCCCTTTACTATCCCCGCATGATCATGCTCTCGCAACCGCTCGTCCCAATTATCGAAACCATTCACAAGTTCACCTTGACTTACCCTATCACCATCCTAACATTTCATCAAGATCACATCATTACTGCCCACAACGGCGAAATAATCACCACCAAGATTACCGACACTAGCTACTCACCTATTAGCCTCTGGTCTGGTCAACTCGTTAGCAAAGTTGCCGCACTAAACCTTTTCAACCCTAACCAGCCTCTCGCCGCCACTACCGCCGCTATCCTATATCAATAGCTTCAGCCTACACTTTTCATAAAAGCACAACCAGGCCTACAGAATAAACAGATTTATTTCTCAGCCCTTTCGCCGTGCTTCTCAAGCGCCATTTTGTATGCCGCCATCATCTTAACGAATTGTTTCGACTGTGCCACCTCTCCCCGATGTACAATCATCTTCTTACTCATCTTATTGATACTCCCCGCCGGCATTTCGTCTAGCGCAATCTGCATTGCCACCGCCTCCGGGCCGTCCGACAAGATATAGCTCCCGCTCGGCACAATCTCCACCATCGCCGGATCACAGAAAAATACCGGCAACCCCATCGCTTCGGCTTCCAGTAGCGTCATGCCTTGTGTATCAAAATTATACGACGCCATCACCGCCAAATGTGATACTTTCATACGCTCCAGCAAACGCTCACGCCGTACCGGACCATAAAATTTCACCTTTAAATTATGCTCAGTAGCGAACTTCCGAGCCCTCTTCAGCTGATTACCACCGCCATACACATATAATATATATGGCCGTTCCAGCGCCGTCAGCGCATGCAAGAACGGCATGATGCGCTTCTCCTTCGACACGCGCGAGTTCCAGATCATCTTCAACACCGCTCCATCCTCCAGACTTCGCTCCGCCACCGGCGCTTCTAGCAGATCATTAGGCAGACCATTCGAGACTGTCATGATCGGCTTATCTACACCATAATGTTCTAGCTTATGACCAAAATGGTTCGACGGTGTCGTCACCACATCTGCCTGCTCTGCTTGGTTCACCATCAACGACCACATCTTTGCTCGCGTCCAAGTCGGCGCTTGGTATTGATCGCGCTTCACTTTGATTGAATGTCCTAAACATCGGCCGTGCGCAAAATTCAAAATCGATGCTGCCAGCAGCTTAAACGGATGCGGCACATTTATCGCAATCGCCATATCCTCCCGCCCATGCATCGTCTGCACCAGCGGCAAGCCAAACTTCTGCGCCAAACGCACGCCCGCAATACTACAGCTCGCCTCGTACTGTACATGCACGATGTCAAAGCTCGCGAAATCTGGCATTTCCGACAAAACGAACTCTTCGATCACGCTCGGACGTTTCGCAATCACCGCACCGTTTATTCGCAATTTCTTATGGCTCGGCACTGTAATCACATTTTTCTCACGCGCATCAAACCCTGGGCAGAAAACATATACTTCATGCCCCTGTTGCTCTAGATTATCCTTCTGTGCTCGGATCGAAGCTACTACACCCCCATCTGCCCATGGCGCATACAGATCAGTAAAAATCGCGATTTTCATACTTTTATTATAACATAAGCAAGCCAGACATTGCACAATAATACTTTATCTATTCATTTCAATCATAAAACCTATGCTATAATGATACTATGAAAACCACCACATATCGCACCGCTGAAAGCGTGTCGCCCAAACATCCAGATAAACTTTGTGATCAGATCTCTGACGCCATCCTTGACGCCTATCTCGCCATCGACCCCACTTCTCGCGTTGCCGTCGAGACCTGTGGCGGACATGGTCAAGTGTTCATCATGGGGGAAATTACCTCCCACGCTCAAGATATCGACTATCATCAAATTATCCATCGCATCGCCGGCGATGACGTAAAAATCTTCACCAATATCGTCGCACAAAGTCCCGAAATCGCCCAAGGCGTCGATACTGGCGGCGCTGGCGACCAGGGAATCATGATCGGCTACGCTACTAGCGAGACTCCCGAACTACTTCCGCGCGAAGTCGTCCTCTCTCGCCGGCTTAATCAATTTATCTTCGCCAAGCATCCATTCGACGGCAAGACTCAAATCACCCTACATGACAACGACACCAAATGGGAACTCGCATCGATCGTCGCTAGCTTCCAGAACACTTCAAAGCAAGAACTTGACGAGCTCGTCCACGCTTTTATCGAACAGGAGAATTTACCAGGTGATCCCGAGCTACATCTCAATCCCGCCGGCGACTGGAACCAAGGTGGTTTCGAAGCTGATACCGGTCTCACCGGCCGCAAGCTCATCGTCGATAATTATGGCCCTCGCATCCCGATCGGCGGCGGTGCTTTCTCCGGCAAAGACCCTTCCAAGGTCGATCGTTCTGCAGCCTACATGGCACGCCGTATCGCCGTGGATTATCTAAAGCAACGCCACGCTCAAGAAGTCTTCGTTCGCCTTGCCTATGCAATCGGCTATGCCGAGCCACTCGAACGTACAGTCATCATTGACGGCCAACCCGAGCAGATCAAAGGCTACGATCTCACTCCTCATGGCATCATCAAGCATCTCGACCTACTCCGCCCGATCTACGAACCAACTGCCCGCTACGGACACTTCGGCGAAGGTTTCGGCTGGGACAGTTAAATCCCGCATCGATGACAAGTCTCGGCTCAAACGGCTAGGTCCACACTTATTAATAATGCGCATCAAACTGCCAGACGGCATACATACATGCGCTGAGAGTGATCGCTAAATCATCGTCTCAGCTGTCTAACGTTTCTTGCGTTTGCTCTCAACTTTACGTTTACCAAACAACGGCTTAAACCCCGCATATCCATAACGATGAGTGATCGGATCACGGAAAAGAAAATTGCGCAAAGGGAATCTCGTGAATAATAGGTACATCGTCAAAATCACTATGCTAACGAACATACTAATAAACCCACCGATCTCACCCACCGGCTGCCAGTCGAGCACCCACACGAACACTAGCGCACTCACAAACGCCGCCACTATAAAACTCGCAATATCTACCGCCAAAATCGGCTTACCTGTGAACTTCGTATAACTATAGAATATCAACGGAATCACCACCACTGGTGCTAAGAAGGACAAGCTTCGCGCCAACCAATAGTTCGGATTATTGCCCAAGAACCATACGTCCACCAACATGCAGCAGAATATCCCCGACAACGCCAATTTAATATGTTCCCAAGTACTTTCGTTTACTGCCGCGAAGATCCCCACGAACTTATTTTTACCGCTCCATTCATAAGTAAAGTGCAGCAGCGATCCGATAATCGTGATCGCCAAAGTCTCTACTATTACTATCCAAACTGTATTCATTTTCCACCCTTTGTTTTCTTCGGATTTACTTTCTTTTTATATATTAACTAAATTATATCACTTTTCTGAAACCGCCTCGCTTAGATCATCAAAAATCTTCTGATGAAAATTTATTATTTAGTTTTACGCCAGTTTTAGCTACTTTTCAGAAGCAAAAGCTCTTGAAAAATTTTTATAAATTATCTTTTTCGCCATAAAACCCAAAAATCTACTTGACTTTCGGGATTATTTTGAATATCATTGTATTAAGTAAGTAATACAATGATACAAGCCATGAACTTCAACTTCACCAACGACCGCCCCATCTACCTCCAGCTCGTCGAACAGCTCGAGCTCTATATCATTGCCGGACAGTTTTCTCCTGGCGACAAACTTCCGTCCGTGCGCGACCTGGCTAGCCTTGCAAAAGTCAATCCTAACACTATGCAAAAGGCGCTCCAGGAGCTTGAAGACAAACGTCTAATCATCACTGAACGCACCAACGGCAAATTCGTCACCGACGATGAGCGGTTTCTCCACAAATGTCGAGCACAGTTCGCTAAAACCAAAATCCAAAAGTTCTTGAGCGAGATGCAAGAGCTCGGTTTGTCGTGCTCCGAAATCATTTCATATCTACAAAAGCTAAAAGGAAAGGACTAAAATGGCGCTTCTAGAATATAAAAACGTCTCCAAGAGTTTCGGCAAGACCGAAGTTCTTCACGACATTAATTTAACTATCCCTCGTGGCAAAATCGTCGGTCTACTCGGCAAAAATGGCATGGGCAAGACCACCATTATCAAGCTCGCTAACGATCTCCTCACTCCCACCAGCGGCGAAATCTTATTCGAGGATCAGCCCATCGGCGTCTATAGCAAGCACGAGATCTCCTATCTCCCCGAACGCACCTATCTTGACCGCAGTCTTACCGTCCTCCAAGCCCTAAACTACTTTGCAGAGTTCTACGATAATTTCGATATTGTAAAAGCCAAAGCTCTCGTCGCCGACCTCGACCTCACGCTCGATACTAAAATCAAAAACATGAGCAAAGGCATGCAAGAAAAGCTCCAGCTCATTCTCGTCATGAGCCGCAATGTCAAACTATATATTCTCGACGAACCCCTTGGCGGCATCGACCCCGCCACTCGCGACTATATTCTCGACACCATCCTCAACAATTTTAACGAAGGCGCCAGCGTACTGATTTCTACACATTTAATCGCCGATATCGAACGCATTCTCGACGAGGTAATTTTCATCGACCACGGCCGAGTAATCCTCCAGAGTGACGCCGACAAATTGCGCGACAAGGAGCACACATCGATCGACGAAATCTTCCGCAAAACTTTCAAAAATCAAACTCACACACTTTAGAAAGGAACCTCATGCTAGCCAAACTTATCAAATACGATCTCAAATTTATCCTCAAAAGCGTCAGTATTTATATTGTTATATTATTAATCTGTGCCGTACTTTTTAACTTCACGGCCTACGACTCCACCTGCAAGCTTATCAACGACGTACCCGTCTGCACTGAAGTTCCAATATTTTTGCAGATCACCCACACCATTTTCTGGAATGCCATCTTCGCCGTCATTATTGGCCTGTTCCTCAACGCCGTTATTCGCACTTGGGCGCGTTTCAAAGTCAATTTCTATCACGACGAAGCATACCTGACTCACACCCTGCCGATCAAGCGCAACATCCTCTGGGCTGCCAAATTCCTTTCTGCCGTCATTATCGCTATTACCGTCATCGCTGCTGTCGCGGTAAGCTTCCTCATCCTCCAGCTTACTCCCAGCGGCAAAAATTTCATCCAAAGTTGTGGCATTGGTGTACCCGGTACTGACCCAATCTATTATATCACCTTTATCCTCGTCATCTTCACCCAAATCCTCTATGGCATTATGTGCGGCTTCACCGGCATCATCATTGGTAATCGTACCAAAGCCCGCAACAATCTCCGTGCCTTACTCTGCGGCGCTGGCGTTTATCTTCTCGGCGTATTTATTATGCTCGCCTACTTCCTAATTTGGAGCATCTTTGATGACGGCATCCACGCCATGCTCTTCACCAGCATGACATCGCAATCTGCCATGGTACTATCCGGAGAAGGCTTCATCAACAAAGCTCTCACTAGCGCCGGCATAGTCTATACCGTCATGATTGCCGCACTTTATTTCATCGACCAAAAGCTACTCAGCCGCGGCATCGATATCGACTAAATTGTACACATCACCAAATAACTTTTCTTGCTATTTGCCTTGTAGATATTGAATTAGCAACGAAACTCAAAAAATAATTATATAACCCAAACAATGCTATAATTATACTTATCAACTACCTAGCCAAACAACTTTAGAAAGGAATTCATGGCAGAACTCATCCTCGACCAAGTCTCCAAAACCTTCGGCGGAAAACTTGTAGTCGACAAAATCTCCCTCCGGCTCAGCCAGCCTGGAGTCTACGGTCTGCTCGGCACGAACGGCGCCGGTAAGACTACCACTATCCGCATGTTGCTCGGCATCATCACAAAAGACAGTGGCGAAATCACTTGGAACGGCAAACCCGTCGATCGCAAAGACGTTAATTTCGGCTATCTTCCCGAAGAGCGCGGCGTCTACCCGAAGACCAAAATTCTCGACCAGCTCCTTTACTTCGCCGAACTCAAAGGCATGGACCGCACCGCTGCCGAGACTTCTATCCACAAATGGGCCGCTCGTCTCAAAGTTGAAGAATACCTCCCGATGACTGCCGAGAAGCTCTCCAAAGGAAATCAGCAAAAGATTCAATTCATGACCGCCATCATCCACGACCCGGACCTCGTCGTCCTCGATGAGCCATTCAGCGGTCTCGACCCAGTCAACACCGAGATCCTGAAAAACATCATTATCGATCTCGTGCGTTCCGGCAAGTTCGTCATCATGTCCGCCCACCAAATGGCCACGATCGAAGAATTTTGTAGCGACATCCTCATCATGAACAAAGGCAAGACCGTGCTCCAGGGCAATCTCAAAGATATCAAAGCTACCTATCCCGCCACGCGCGTCCAGATCGATACTGACTCCGATATTTCTACATATATTAAATCCGCCAAGCTCAAAGTCGAGATCGCTAAAAACAACCAATACACGATCAAGATTTCTGATGAAGCCTCGGCCGAAAAGCTCCTCCGCGAGCTCGTCCAGCACAATGTCAAAATCGACCGCTTCGAGATCATGAAGCCGACCCTCAACGATATTTTCATCGAAAAAGTCGGCGTGAACAGTGCTGATCTCGAGCTCGATGAAGCGTCATCAGCTGAAGACACAGTATCGTCGGCCAAAAACTCTGTCTCCGAGCCCAGCAGCTCATCCACCGAAGATACACCATCGTCCAAGCAGCAGTCTGACGAGCCATCCACTCAAACTAACCAATCTACAGGAGCAAACCATGAAAACAAATAATCTTCGCGATATTTGGATCGTCACCAAGTTTACCATGCGCGACATGGTGAGTCGCAAATCTTTCCGCATTTCTACCCTCATTATCCTCATTCTCATCGTCCTCGGCTTCAACGTCCCAAACATCGTCAACACCCTCACTGGTGGCGATTTCTCCGACACCGTCCTGATTTCTGACCCCGACAACATCTTCGACGGACAGCTCAGCAGCCTCGCTGACACCGAAGTTGATGGCAGCAAAATTGAGATTTCCGACAAGACCTTCGACGAAATCAAGACCGACATCAATAACGGCGATCTCGACTCAGCTATCCTCGTTGCCAAAGATGCTAATACCGTCCGCTTCACCTACGTCGTAGAAAACGCCGGCACTCTCACCACTACCCCTACTCCGCTCATCGACGCCCTGCAACAGTTCTATGTCAACCTCCAGATTAGCAAACTCGGCCTCACCGCCCAACAGCTCGCCAGCGTCACGCCAACTTTTGACTTCACCGTCCAGCAAACCAGCGACCAACAAATCGGCGGCGAGATCGGCATCATGCTCATCCTCTCCATGGTGCTCTTCTTCGCAATCTATTTCTGCGCGCTCCAAGTCTCCAGCTCTATCACCATCGAAAAAACTTCCAAAATCATGGAGACGCTCGTCACTTCTACCAGCCCTCGCACCATCGTCCTCGGCAAAACTATCGGCATCGGCCTCGTCGGTCTCGGTCAGGTTTTACTTTTCGCCCTCACCGCTATCCTCTCTGCAAACGCCTTCCTCGACCACGAACTCCTCGCCCAGCTCTTCGACCTTTCCAATTTTACGCCCTACCTCGCTCTCGTAGCGCTCGTCTATTTCATCCTCGGCTACTTCGCCTACGCTCTGCTCTATGCGCTCGTTGGCTCCACCGTTAGCAAGCCCGAAGACATCCAGGCCGCCAACACGCCCGTCGCCATCATCACTATGATCGGCTTCTACCTCGCTTATTTCACTCTCACTGACCCGACCAGCAGCCTCAACATCTTCGCCGCGCTCCTGCCGATCTCCTCGCCTTTCTGTATGCCGCTTCGCATCATGATGGGCCTCGCCAGCGGCTGGGAAGTCGCCCTCTCGATCGGGATCCTTCTCCTCTTCTGCTTCATCGTTGCGAAAATCGCCATCAAGATTTACTCTAACGCCATCCTCAACTACGGTACCCGTATGACTATCGCCGACATGATCAAAACTTACAAAGAAAAATAGCCTGCGCCTCGTAGCTCTGTCTAGCTACGATCATGATCAAAAATATCCAGACTCAGTGCCTAGCTCAACTAAAAATGCTTGTGGCCCCGGCACTGAGCCTAGCTCGGACCATAATCAAACATAAAAAAACCTGCGACCTCGGCACCCCGACTGCAAGAAAGGAGAATATGAATCAACCAAAAATCGTCATCCACGGCGTCTATCAACATTACAAAGGCGACTATTACATCGTCGAAGACCTCGCCCGCCACACCGAGAGCGGGGAAGAACTCGTCATCTATCGCGGCCTCTACGAAGACGCGCCGCTCTGGGCCCGCCCGAAAGCCATGTTCCTCGACGAAATCGCCCCGGGGAAACCCCGCTTCACGCTGCAGGAGATTAAAAGCGTAGCAGGGCATTAAACAATAATTATCGTATCTTGTCAAACCTGTGAAGCTTTCTAAGGTTTGACAAATCTTCACCCCTGTTAGCAAAACCCAAAACCTGTGAAGCTTTCACAGGTCTTGCTAATTTTGGCCTTTTATAGCCAGTCATTTTGTGAGTTTTCTTTGCCCTGGATAACCGCTTCAAACAGCTCCTCTCGACGCTCAATGAAGTCGATATTCTGCTGCAAATCTTCTAGGCTTTGCCACAGCTGCCGCTTTTTCGTCGCCAACATTGCCTTGCGCTCCGGCACCGTCGCTATACCCTTGCGGCACAGACCAGCATAAGCTTTCAGATCCTTCAGGCTAAATCCACATCTCCGTAGGAACTCCAGCGTCTGCACCCAATCGCACTGCTCGTTGCTAAATATCCTATACCCCGCCCGATTGCGCCGCACGCCCGGCACTAGCCCATGTCGGCAATAGTACCGCACGGTCGAGGCAGATATGCCAAGACGCTGGCACACCTGCCTCATAGTCAAAGTTTCATTTTTATCCATAAGGATATTATACTACGAAATGTGAGCGAGTAGGGAAAGAGAGTTAAAATGCCTACGAACCGGAGACGACGCAACGAACGGAGATGCTGCTGCCAGATCCATCACTAGCATTAGGCTTAACCTCGCCATTACCAAAAAGCAAAAGCTTACCACTAGTAGAAGACCAATAACGGCCGTAGGAACCAATAAAATAAGAGCCATTGTAGTGTCCTGCGTACAAGAAATAGAACGGCGCCTTGCTTATCTTAATGCTGCCGGCAGCGTTATTCTCTACACTATATGCACCCAATAATCGACCGAAAGAGCCACGCACGCCACTTACACTAATACTAGACGCCGTCGGGAGTTTCCAATCGGCGTTATTTCTAAAAGTACATGCATCGGCTGCCCGACTATACTCCTGAGTATAAAAATTACCCACCAGATAGTGGCCATTATAAGTCTTCGTGATATCATCATATGCAATAGTCATAGTTGAATCTACAGAAAGAGTGTAATCTTTGAGATCTGTAAGTGGCTTCTCTGTGTAGCTGGTGGGGTTATTCACGTTATTTGGTACAAGAAGTGTATTTTTCTTAGCGCTATTAAAGTACCCATCAGTGTTGCTTATACCGCTATATGCCATATTCTGCGTCATCCAACAGGCGCCGTCAGCAAGTTTGGAAACCCAATACTTCGTGCCGTTCACTCCTTCGCGATCATCGACAAGTTGGCCAGCGGGAACGTCTTTTAATGCCGCCGTGGCGGATGGAGTAGGCAGACTTTTACAAATTGCAGATGTGAACTCGGACATGTATTGCACTCCGCCTAAACCGCCAACCCTCTTCGGATCCGCCACTAAGCTCAACATCACCTGTGTTCTATAGTGTCCTGATGCCATACCTTCATTAGCCTTAGCACCAAAGACAAGTCGGTATTCGTCTGGCACCGTGGCTGGGTTATCTGGTATGCCACTGTCCGTAGTAGTAGTTTCTGTACCGGTAGCTATGGGTGTAGTCTGGTTTGTTGGTACAGCTTTATAAGTCAGTGAACCTGGATTAGTGTTAGCTGTATCTACAGTTGGTAATATACTGTCTACTCCACCACCAGCTATAGCATACCCCCACTGTCCTGCTGTAATATTTTCTCCTACTACGCCTTCTGCGGTACTAATTGGTATAAAGGTCTCTTTATCTGGATAATCGGCATTTACTAGTTGGTTAGTAAGATTAGTTTCTCCTAGTTTAGTCTCTACAGCCGTAGCATAGAGTTTATAACCGTCTTTATCAATGTCCGTTGCACTTACCTTAAAGTCATAGGCTCTATATGAAGTCTTACCTACTTCTAGCTGGGTTGCTCCAGCTTCTTCATAGGCTCCTGTACCATTTGTACCAGACATGGTGAGAGATAGTTCCATCGGACATACACCACCTACATCATCACCGTTCATACACTTATCATCATTAGTAGCGGCATACACTTCCTGTGCCTTAGTGGTAGGGTTCAGGAGAAGGCCTATTCCCACCAGGAGGGTTAGCGCACAGGCTATTGGGGCGATAGAGATGTATCGAGAAGACCATCGGTAGAAATAAGTACTTTTACTATGAAGCATATTGTTATTAGTAGTAATATGGTTGCAATCCGTAAGACTACTAGATGTAAAAGTTGATGGTTTTCTTTTACCGGAACAAAAAGGTATTATTCCGGCCAATAATTTGTGACGCATTTTGGCCCTCCTTTTGGGTTTGGTTTAAAGCAATCGGAGTGTCAATTCATACCTATGGAAAGGCCACTAACCATACATACAAAAATGGCACCACGAGGTGTCTATCGTATTCCAGTTCAGAGTACTCTCTTTACCATCACACGGCCTCGTAGTGCCATTACTAATGGTAAATCAAATACATAAATTCTTACTGAAACACGATAGACACCATCATTATACCATACATTTTCCGTTTGTGTTAAAAATCCCCACCAAAATCCATAGCAAATCCGCATTTTTACCATAAGAATTTTCGCACAAAACCCACCAACCGTTATATAATAGTGTTAATAAATATAAGGAGAAATTTGTGGCTACGAAAAAATCTGCACCGCAATCTAAAGGTGCGAAAACCACCAAAGCTGCTATCCCAGCCAAGGCTAGCAGCAAAACTGCGACCTCTACTAAAACTACTAAGCCCGCCAGCGCTAAAGTCAACACTAAACCCAGCACCAACACTACCAAATCTAGCACTAAAGCCAAGCCCCAGAAGCACACCGGCCGTATCGTTGCGACTATCATCGGTGTCGTTGCAGCCGTCGCACTCGTCATTATCACGATCGTCTGCCTCGCCAACAATATCAACAAGAACGGCAAGAATAGCCTCACTGTCATCGACGGCGATGGCAAGAAAGTCGCTACCGAATATCTTGGTTTCGACGATTACAGCTTCCGCCTCAAGATCCCGACCAGCTTCAAAGCTATGACTAGCGAAGAGATCGAAAAGAAATACGGCAAGGATGGCGCTCCTAAGATCGTCTATACGAACGATGCTAACGACGTCAATATCGCCGTCAGCCCTACCGACAGCACCATCACCAACGACCAAATCGAGACCTATCTCAACACTATGAAAAGCGTCCTCAGCGTCGGCGGCGAGATTATTAATACCGAGCTCTTCACCCAAGGCAGCCATAACGTCGGCACCATCCAGATCACTACCGACAGCGACGATACGAAGTACTACAACGAAATGCTCTTCTTCTCGCAAGACGACAAGCTCAACATGGTCAGTTTCAACTGCAAAGAAGACCAACGCAAGAAATGGCAGCCTGTCGGCGAGTTTATCATGAAGTCCATCGATTTCACGAAATAAGTTACGCTGACATCCAAAAATCTCCTCGACATCAACGGGGAGATTTTTCACCCAACCACTATTTCAGCTCAGCCGACAATCAGTCGGCACCAAACCGACACTCAGCCGACGTTCAGTCTACACCCACCCAAACCATATAGCATCTAGTCGATCCCACCACACATCGCTCAGCCAAACCCAAAAGCTCCATCCTAAGCTCTCCATTTCCCAATATCCTCCATCCGTTATATAATAATATACAGTTATGGGAAAACATTATGCCGCTATCGACCTCAAATCTTTCTATGCTTCCGTGGAATGCGTCGAACGCGGGCTCGACCCGCTCACGACCCATCTTGTCGTCGCCGATCAGTCCCGCACCTATAAGACCATCTGTCTAGCGATTTCTCCTGCACTCAAGAGCTACGGTCTCCCCGGTCGCGCTCGCCTGTTTGAAGTCATCCAGAAAGTTAAGCAGATCAATGCCGAACGTCGTCTCCGCTCGCCGCTCCAGACTTTCCTCGGCAAAAGCTCTGACGAAATTGAGCTTAAGAATAATCCCAGTCTCGAGCTCGACTTCATCATCGCTACACCTCGCATGCAACATTATCTCGACTACAGCTCAAAAATTTATCAAATCTACTTGCAACATGTCGCTCCCGAGGATATTTTCGCCTATTCGGTCGACGAAGTTTTCTGCGATATCACCGGCTACCTCAAGATAGCCGACCTCTCGCCCGCCAAGTTCGTCACCAACATGATCACCCAAGTCTACCAAGAAACTGGCATCACCGCTACCGCCGGCATCGGTACGAATATGTTTCTCGCCAAAGTTGCCATGGATATTCTTGCCAAACACGCTACGCCCAATTCCGCCGGCGTCCGAATCGCCGAGCTCGACGAACATTCTTACCGTGAGACCCTCTGGACACACACGCCTATCACCGACATTTGGCGCATCGGCCGCGGCTATCGCACACGCCTCGCCAGCCGTGGGCTTTACACGATGGGCGACGTCGCGCGCTGCTCGCTTGTCGACCCCGAAGTCTTGTATCGGCTTTTCGGCGTCAATGCCGAGCTCCTCATCGACCACGCTTGGGGTATCGAACCCACTGAAATCGCTGATGTGAAACGCCACCAGCCTAGGACCAAGAGTCTCAGCTCTGGCCAAGTCCTCAGCTATCCCTATCCCTACACTAAGGCTTGCACAATCGTCAAAGAAATGGCTGAAGCGCTCTCACTTCAGCTTGTCGACAAAGGTTATCTCACCGACCAGCTCGTCCTCCACGTCGACTACGACCGCGAGAACCGCTCCGTCAATTCTACCACCGATCATTACGGTCGTCGCGTGCCCAAGCCCACACACTGCACCCTCCGCCTTCCGCATTTCACTTCCTCTACCAAGCGTCTCATCGCCGGCTTCGTCGAACTGTTTACCGAGAATGCTAGCCATACTTTCACAGTCCGCAAGCTCACCCTCGCCGCTAATAATCTCATCGACGAAGATTCTTATGCCGAAATCTCCGCTCGGCCCGAGCTCATCCAGGCTGATTTCTTCACTAATTACGCCGCACTCGAACGCCAAGCCCAGCGCGAAAGGGAAGCACTCGCCAACGAAAAGCACCTCCAACAAGCCATCATCAATATCCGCAAACGCTATGGTGCAAACTCCATCCTGCGCGGCACCAATTTTGAAGCCGGTGCTACTGGCATTTCTCGCCACCGCCAAATCGGAGGGCACCGCGCATGAATATCAACGATTCTAGCCAAAGAAATTCTAACCAAAGAGCACCGCACATGAATACTTCAGCATCCCAGAACCCATCCTCCGAAGAGGGAATCGAGCATCCTTATGCCGACATCATCAATCTTTCTCGCCCGCTCGTACGCAATCATCCTCCCATGTCTCGCGACCTTCGCGCTGCCCAGTTCGCGCCCTATGCTACGCTCACCGGCCACAAAGAACTCATCGAGTCTACCGAAGCAAACACCATTCTCGAAGAGCCCGAAATCATCCCTGATTTCGAGCATCTCATCGCCGAAGAGAACCCCACCGCAGAAGACTATCTTGTAAACGAAGACTATCTTGTCATAGAAGACGATCTAGGTTCTCAAACCCCCGAGCTCCAGTAGGCAATTATATATCCATGCTTTCGCCCACCTTCAGTGGCGCGAACTCCGCACTTATTTCCGCACAAGCTGCCCTGAGCAAGTTATCATAAATATTCTTGCCCATTGGCGACAGCACCGCATCATGTACCGGTATCGCGAATTTTGGTTTCGCGATTTTCAAGAACTCCACCGTTTCTGACATTTTCGTCCACGGCGCCGCCTCCGGCACTAGCAAAGTCTCCACCGTGCCGTTCAGATCCAACAAGTCGAACGAATCGCCTGGGTTCGTCAGCTTACCGTCCACCACCACACCAATATTCTCGCATGGCACTTTCCCCGCAAACACCGAGGCATGATCTTTCCCGAAGAACTCCAGCCGGAAGCCACCTACTTCCATCTCTTCACCGCCCGCCACCAAAGTTGCATTCGGCAGCATCCCCGCCGCATCTTCCGGCGCGATCACTATCGCACCCGGATTCGTTTCTAGGATCGCCGTCACTCTTTCCGGCTGCAAATGATCCGCATGGATATGCGTGATTATAATCGCTACCACGCCCGTCAACTCCGGCAGTGCCTCCGCAAACTCTACCGGGTCAAACACCAATTTCTCCCCATCTTTCTCCAAAACTATCCCCGAGTGTTCTAATTTCGTTAGCTGCATCTTACCCTTTCTTTACCTCAAATAATAGCTATCTCCATTATACCACCTAGCATTGTCGCATAGCTCAATTCCAGCCTCAACAGTATCGCATAGAAACGAAATTTTCTCACAGAAGCGCGGCTCTCCATCTTGGCATAAATCTCTAACATTTTCCTCCTTTTGTAGTATAATAAGCATAAGAATTATATAAAAAGGAACTTATATGGCAACAACTGCGAAATCCAAATCTACCAAAACTAACCCTGCGCATAAGGCCACCTCGAAGCCTACCGCCGCCAAGGCCAAGGCCACCAAAGCGAAAACCACCAAAACTACGAAAACCACCAAGGCCGCGAAGGTTTCCCGCCCCAGCGCATCCGCTGCAAAGAGCCCTTGCCGTGGCTGCGAAATTTTCTTCGGCATTATCATGATCATCCTCGCCCTCACCATGATCGCCGATGTTATCGTTCATCTCTGCATCTGGCTCTGGAAATAGTCTAAGTCTATTCTGTACACGACTAAAGCCCCTCCGAAGAGGGGCTTTATGGAAGTCGGGAATCACATGACGTGCAACCGTCAGAAGTTGAAGAACCGCAGACGCACAGCCGTCAAAGATAAGGAGCGCAGATGTACAGCCACCAAAGGCGCGCCGAGCAAGCCCAAGCGAACATCACAGGCACACTCAAAGCTTAGTCGTAGACGACTTTCACCTGGATATACACCCAGGCCGCGTACTGGTTGCCGCCCATCAGCTCACCATTCGGCTCCTTCGAGCCGACGTGCACGCTGGCGTCGTTCACGATTGAGTTGCTCAGCATCACGTCGACACCCCCAGTACCGCTGGTCATCCGCGCCGAGCCTGGCACATATTCCAGATGAAACGCTTGCTGACCACTCAGCACCACGGTGTCCCAGCATTTGCCTGGCGTCGCATTGTCCGCACACACTGTACCCGTGATCGTGAATCGCTTGGCGCTTTTCTCCAATGGCACTTCGAACCACACCCGGGTGTTCAGCGCCGTAGTGCCGACATTGTCGTTTTGCACGTACATGCCCACGTCATACACCGCACCATCTTTCGCATGCACAGTTTTAGTGTTGCTCATCGCCGAAGTCAGATCTTGGTCTGCCTGCGCGATCCTCACAAAGTGTCGCTCGTCGCCGATCACGCCATGCGAAGCCGAGTTAATCACCGGTTGATCGGCCAGTTCGCCTGCCGCGATTTCTTCGCGTGAATAGGCCCGCCGACCGCCCAAGCTGTCGCCCCATTTCGGAGCCGATAGCGTCGGGCTAACCAGCCAGAAACACACGCCGAGCACTGCCACCACCAATACAAAAGCCACCAGCACTGCCCACCACGATACGCCGCCGCGTTCTTCTTGAGCCTCATATTCCAGCTCTTCCCAGTTTTCTTCCATTTTTCTCCCCCATTTTTACATTTTTTTGGATTTATTGCGAATTTCGCCTGTCTTAGCCCCCATTTTAAGTCTGCTAAAAGCCCCAAACAAGCCAAATCCGCAATAAATACCTCTGTTAGAAGGAGATTTGCTAAAGTACCAGATTACTAGTCCATCTTTCCATTATACCACAGATGGGCTAAAAAGTCAACTTTAAGCAGTCTAGCTTTGCGCTACATACCCATTCAGCCCTATTTATCGCCTAGTCCCATCAACAGAATCGCCTATTTTTGCGCAAACCATCCAGCCCCACCCGTCTACCAAACCGCACCCCGATAACACTCATCACCCCAAAATCATCTTCCCGAAACGCTTCTTTTGTGGTAAAATAGTAATCACAAAGCCTCGTGGCTTACGAGCAGGGCGAGTGGCGGAACTGGTAGACGCGCTAGACTCAAAATCTTGTTCGAGCAATC
>CAZDQY010000001.1:0-124067 GCA_964508115.1 uncultured Candidatus Saccharibacteria bacterium | reverse complement strand
AGATTAAAGAGATTGAGGTAAAACTTAAGAAACTAGAGCAAGAAAATGATAGATACATTGATGTTTTTGGCAAAGGTTTAATTACAGAAAATAAATTAAGAGCTTTGACTGATGAGCTGAGAGACAGAAAACTTGACCTAGAAACCAAGAAATTAGAATATAAGCAAATTATTAACAATCGTCCGACTATTTCTCCTTTAAAACTAGCAGAAAATATGGTAAAATTATTACAAGATAAGTTGTCCTTTGAAGATAAGCAAAAGATTGTGCGAGTTGTAATAGAAAAGGTCGTAGCAACTCCGCTAGAGGCTACTGTATATGGTAGGATTCCAATTTTAGAAGGAATTGACAACAGTATAATAACAGTTAACGGAAACGAAGAAAAGGTTGGTTTTGAATCTAAAGATAGCAACCTTCAAAATCTAAACCAACATATTACTACAGAATCGAGCAGTACAAAATGCGAAACTCCAAAAAATTTTACTTCGGGAAAGGTTGGGTTTGAACTTAAAGATTGGAATCGTGGGACTGCCAAATGTGGGGAAGTCGACCCTGTTTAATGCGCTCACGAATGCGGGGGCGCTGGCAGCGAACTACCCTTTTGCGACGATTGAGCCGAATGTGGGTATCGTGCCGGTACCAGATGCGCGGCTTGACGTACTAGCGAAGATGTATGACGCGGAGAAGGTGATCCCTGCGACGGTGGAGTTCGTAGATATCGCTGGTCTGGTAGAGGGCGCTTCGAAGGGTGAAGGCTTGGGCAATAAGTTTTTAGCGCATATTCGGGAATGCCAGGTGATTTGTCATGTGGTGCGGGTGTTTGAGGACGATGACGTGATTCGTGCAGAAGGCTCAAAGGATCCGCAGCATGATATTGAAGTAATCCAGACTGAGCTCGAGCTAGCGGACCTAGAAACGAAAGAGAAAGCAGAAGCAAAGCGTAAGAAGAACACCGGCAAAGATGACCCGGGGATGACGATTCCTTACCTGACGGAGAAGCCGGTGATTTACATGTTTAACGTAGATGAGAAGGAGTTGGTGGACAAGGATTTGCGAGCAAAACTAGCGGCTAGTGTGGCGCCAAGCCAAGCGGTTTTCGTGAATGCGAAGCTTGAGGCAGAGATGTCGAGTATGACGTCGGAGGAGCGCAAGGAGTTTTTGCGGGAATATGGCGTCGAGGAGGATGCGCTGCAGGAGCTGGTGAAGGCAGCTTATGAGACTCTAGGGCTGCAAAGTTTCTTGACCGCTGGCAAGAAGGAGGTCCGTGCTTGGACGATCAAACAGGGTGCGACGGCGCCGCAAGCGGCGGGAGCGATTCATAGCGATTTCGAGCGCGGCTTCATTGCGGCAGAAGTGATGAAATATGATGATTTGAAGGAACTCGGCTCTGAACAGGCGGTGAAAGCGGCGGGCAAGCTGCGTACTGAGGGTAAGACCTATATTATGCAAGATGGCGACGTGGTGGAGTTTCGATTTAATATTTCAAAATAGATGAGATGATATATGGGTGAGGCAAAACAATCAAGTAAGACGCAGGTTAGTCAACAACAAATTGGCAGAACGGTTCTGCAGAGCATGCGACAGAAAAGTTTTCCGCATCAGACGGCAAAGGTAACTGTCAAGAGTGGCAAGTTTGCCGAGGGCTTAAGCTTCAAGAAGTTATTTTTTATATTCATGATCGGATCGGTGATAGGTACGGTTTATGAAGATGTACTGATTTATGTACAGATGGGTGAATTCATGCTGCATCGCGGTGTAATATGGGGGCCGTTTAATGTGATTTATGGTTTTGGTGCAGCGTTAATGTGTTGGGTGCTTCTTAGAAAGAAGTATGATGCTTGGCAGATTTTTGGTATATCGGCGATTTTGGGTGGTGCAGTAGAGTACATGTTAAGTTTCCTGCAAGAGACTTTCACTGGTACGACGTCTTGGGATTACAGCTATCAATTCTTAAACGTTCAGGGACGTACGACGATACCGTTGATGTTGGTCTGGGGGGTATTGGGGCTGCTTTTGGTGAAATTTGTCTATCCGTTTTGCTCAAGCCTGATCGAGAAGATACCAGCAAGAGTTGGTAATCCGCTGTTCTGGGCATTATTGGTTTTTATGATTTTTGACTGTTTGATTTCGTGGTCGGCAATCATTCGGCAAACTTTTCGGCATAACAACATGCCACCGATTACGCCGATTGGTGAGTTTTATGATGAATACTTTGATGATGAATTTTTGCACCATTATTTCCCGAATATGGTGCGTTCGGAGAAGGATACATGATTGGCTTGATTGGATTAATGTGCTTGCTCTATGCAGTGATTTTGTGGCGGTATGCGAACGCCGCATTGAAGCATAATTCTCTGAATCTAGAGAAACGTACTGCGAAGCCGAGGATGGCGGTCTTGATTCCGGCGCGCTATGAAAGTGCAGTGATAAGTGAGCTTTTGTCGAGCATTACGGCGCAAACGGTGCCGATACCGATGAAAGATATTTATGTGATAGTAGAAGATTTGGCTGATCCGACGGTGGAGATTTGTAAAAAGTATGGTAGCAGCGTAATTCTGCGAGAACATCTGGAATTGCAGCGGAAGGGCTATGCGCTGGACGAGGCCGTGAAACAAATCTTGCGTTCTGGGAAACACTATGATTTGTATTTCGTGTTTGATGCAGATAATCGGCTTTCGCCGACCTATGTGGAGGAGATGCTGAAGGTGTATGGCGTGGGCTATGAAATGGCGACGGGATATCGTAATGCGAAGAATAACAATAAGAATGTGATTGCGGCAGTGTCGGCGTTGACTTTTACGATGATTAACACCATGGGTAATAAGAACCGGATTCGTCATGGAGCGAACATTATTTTCTCTGGTACAGGGTGTTATATTGATGGTAAGTTAGTCGAGAAGTGGGGAGGCTGGCCGTTTCATAGCCTTACGGAAGACTATGAAATGTCGCTCTATGCAATACTTGATAATATCTCGACTTTTTATAATGAGAAGGCGGTGTTTTATGACGAGCAGCCGACGCGTTATGACCAGACAGTTGATCAAAGAGTGCGCTGGATCAAGGGCTATTTCTCGGCGCGGAGCCACTATATTCCGTTGATGCGTAAACGTCCTGTAGAGAGTAATCAAGGTAGTCTCGTAAAAGAAGCGGTGGGCGTACGTCCAGTGATTTGGGCGTTGTTTGGAGTGATTTGCCTATGTTTCGGTGATATTATGAATGTTGTTTTGAGCAAAAATTTCGGCTTAATGATGGGCGCTCTAGTGGGACTACTATTGACGGTGTATGTAGTATTATTGATTATTACGGTGGTGATGATTCGGCGTGAGAAGATGCGTTTCACGAAAAAAATTAAGTGGCAGGCGATTTTCTTCAACCCACTGTATTTGTTGAGCTACGTTCCCTGTGCATTGCAGGCACTCCTGACGAAAGACGTCGCTTGGAAGCGGATTGACCACGGCGGACGGTGAGAACTATTTGCTGCGGGCGCGAAGTTGCTTGGTGAGCTGCTCTAGGCGTGGTAAGAGGATCTGATCGATATATTTGTCGGGAGCGATCTTGGTTTGCTTGAAATCAGCGTCAATAGCGCCAAGGTCGATTTGTTTCTGACGGCGGGGATTGATAAGTTTACGCAGTGCGCGAGTGGACTTTTTGACGACATCGTTTTGGTCGAGATAGAAGGCCTCGATGGTGTTTGTGATACCGTGCAGCTTGGTAAACTCTTGGAAAAGCTCGGGGGTGGAGTCTGTATGCACCTGGATAAGTAGGAGCGGGCGAGTACTTTGTGGTAGCTTAGTGGCGATGAGCTCGTAGGCGGTGCGAGCAGGGGCAGAATGTTCAGGATCACAGCTGGTGAGCTCATTAAAGAAGGTAGAAGCGAACTCATCTTCGGTGAAGGTATTGATGGCCATTTCGCTATAATTATAGCTTTTTGCAAAGCAGATTTGATAGAGTTTTTTGCGGGAAAGCTTCTCGGTATGTATTAGAATATTTAAGATCTGGGCGGCGTCCCAGCGTGCGGTGTGGTAAGTAGCGAGAAGCCAGACAAAAGCACGAATGAGATTGTCATGGTTTATGCTCGGGATAATTTCGAGGTTCTCGCAGTTTGTGAAACTATCGTATTTAACGACATTACTTGCTTCGTCGCCAATCAGATAAACACTATGGTCGAGATGAATTTGGGTGAGCGCACGGGTTTGCCAGGCCCAGGCTTGATGGATACTAGCAAGAGTAGTGCCGTATTCGCGCCAGGTGGCATAGGCTTTTTTGGTCTGGTTGGCTTTGCGGCATTCGTGGAACTTGGCGTTTTGTTCAAGCAGATAAAGCCAAGTCTCGCCGACCATGGTGCGCATACCGCGCATTCGCAACGGTCGATAATGAAGAGCATGGCTGTCGTGGTGGCGCGGGGCGAGTAGGTCAGAAGTGCGATTATCGCCGATGTGAAGATTGCTCGTGAGGTCGAAGTTCGGCCCAAACTTAGCCGCGACTTGTTCGAATAGTTCTCCGGCGTCTAGGCGCTTATCGATGTCGGCGGAGCTAATGCCGCTGTCGAAAATGGTAATCTGGCGTATCTTGAGCAGACTCTTGATTTGCTCACTGGTGAGATGGCTATTCACTACGAAATAGACTTTAAGCTCTGGGTGTTCTTTCTTAAGTCGAGCAACTTGCTGGATAAGCTCGAGGTTTGGCTTGGAGCTGGTCATCTCGAAAGACGTTTCGATACCAATCATGCTAGTAAGAAGCTCAAATTTTTCTTCAGGGCTTAGCGCTATATCGTATTTGTTGCAGATGGCATCAATAATGATGTTAAACCAAACGTCAATGCGTAGGGATAAGCCTTGCTCTTCGAGGATGCGTTTGGTCGACATTCGCCAGTCATAGAGCTCGTAGGCGTTAATTTCTGGAGAAATGAGCCGCTGGAATGTCGGAAGCCAACGGACCACGACATCATACAACCGCAAATCGGCTGGCCAGTAATCATAAAGTAAAATGGTATCAAAAATATCAATTGTTAGAGAGGTGAGATCATACTCGGTGATAATTTTATTTAATTTGTGATATAGATTTGGGAACATAGTAATCCTATGTGTATATTATACAAAATAATTGTATTTTTGTCTACTGTAATAATGTGAATATTTAATAGTGGCAATAGAATAAGCGAAAACGGCACGTTTTGTCAAAAAATCCGCATGGCTACTCAGGCAAGCTGAGCCAGCCATCGACGGAATAATCCTTGCCAGATACGGTGCCAGCAGCGAGCCGGGGCTGATAATGCAAAAATTCAGGATGTTCCGAGATGAACGCTTCTGCGGCGAATTGCATCTGGCGATGTTTTTGCGGGGTGATTTGGTCGATGGGGCTACCATGGGCAGAGCTTTGGCGGTATTTTACTTCGGTGAAGTAGATGGTGCCATCCTGAGTAGAAATGATATCGATCTCGTAGGCTTTGTTTTTATAGTTGTGCGCGATGATTCCATGGTCGTGGGCTTGGAGATAGGCAATGACGGCACGTTCGGCCTTTTGGCCGTGAGCGGTAGCGGTGTCTGTGGCAGTAGGTGCTTTGTGAGCTATTTCTGGGTTAAGGATGATATTATCCTCGTGCTGTTTGATCAGCTCATAGATTGGGCGGAAGCTACGACGGTGCTCGGGGCAGACGCCGTGGTCGAGCAGAGCTTGACGGTGTATTGCAGTGCCGTAGCCAACATGACGCTCGAAACCGTATTCGGGGTATTTCTTGGCTAGCGCGATCATGTAATCATCGCGAGCGACTTTGGCGATAATAGAGGCGGCGGAGACTTCTTTGATTAGGAAGTCGGCTTTTTTGAGGACGGTGGTACGGTCGGAAAGTGGCGTATCGGCGAGAAAATTGATGGTGCCGTCGATGATGATTTCGTCGAAGTTTATTTTGGTCTGGAGGATTTGCTTGACGGCGCGGCGAGCAGCTAGTTTAAGTGAATTGCTGAGGCCATAGCGGTCGATTTCGCTAGTGGATACCCAGCCGAGCCCAGTGGCGGTGGCTCGGTCTAAGATTTGCTGGCTAAGGATAGTGCGTTTCTTGGCGGTGAGCTTCTTAGAGTCGGTGAGCTGATCGAGCCAGGCGTCGGGTTGCGGCCCGAGAACAACTGCACCAATGACAAGCGGCCCCGCCCAGGGGCCGCGTCCAACTTCATCAATACCGAGCAGAACCTTACTCAGCTTTAGCTTCCTCAGCGACTGGCTCAGCAGGAGCTTCTTCGCTAGCTGGCTCGGCTACAGTGAGAGCGTTGACAGCAGCGCGATCGAAGGCCTTGTTAGTGAGACGAGCAGATTTGCCAGAGCGCTCGCGCAAGAAGGATAGATTCTTACGGCGGACCTTCGCACGATGGACGATCTCAATCTTCTCTATGAGCGGGCTGTGGATCAAGAACGACTTCTCGACGCCGACACCGGAAGCGACTTTGCGCACGGTGATGCGAGCGGTGTGAGAATTCTTGCGGTCGGTGCGAATGACGACGCCTTCAAAGACCTGGGAGCGGAACTTCTCACCTTCTTTAATCTTTTGGGTAATGCGGACGGTGTCACCAGAACGGACGTCAACAACAGCCGACTTTTTCTGAGCATCGCCAATCTTTTTCAAATCTGTAAAACTCATATTTAACCTTTATATATTACAACTTTCCTTATTTTATCACAGTTTTCGATTTTTGGGAAGAGTTTTAAGTGGTTGTTGAGGCTATTTTTGCTTAAGAGCTTGGCGTACGCGCTCCTCGACTGAGAGATTCGGGTTGACATCGGCTAGGGCGGCGGTGGCTTCTTTGAGCGGGAAGCCTAGGGCGATGAGTGCGTCCAGAGCTTCGTCGGTCTTAGTAAGTGGGTTATTGCTCTGGAACATCTCGCTGCGACCGTAGTGTGAAGGCAGACCTACTTTATCCCGGAGGTCGACGATGACACGCTCGGCAGATTTCTTCCCTACGCCGCTTGCTTTCGAGATGAAAGCAATATCATCATTTGCGATGGCGTTGCGAACTTCTTCGGGCGTACTAAGGCTCAGGATAGCCATAGCAGCTTTCGGACCGACACCATTGACAGAGATAAGCATTTGGAAGAGACGCTTGGCGGCGAGACTAGAGAAGCCATAGAGATCTTCGCCGTTCTCGCGGACAGAATGGTAAGTATAAAATTTAACGTCGTCTTGGAGATTGGTAGTTTCGGCGTCGGGAGCGGTGATAGTTAGCTCGTAGCCGACGCCATGGACGTCGATTGTAATGGTATTAAGGTCTTTCTCGGTGACAATTCCGGCAATATGGGCGATCACAGGCTATTTACGCTTTCTCCCACCGAAAAGATTTAGGACAATGAAGACAAGGATGGCAAGGCCGAGCGCGCCAAGCGAGAGATAGGCGGGCCACATAGCTGGCTCGGTTTCTTCGACCTCTTCGTCGATGATGACCTCGCTATCGTCGTCCGCGTCATTAGCATTCTGCTCGGGATAATCGCTGGGAATGAAAGGGAGCTCATCACTCGTAGTGACGAGACAGGCTTCGTTGGTAGGGTCGATGATGCAGTCGACCTCTTCGGCCCAGACCGGTGCGGTGCCTAGGGACAGCCCAAGAGCGATAACGAATGCAGCTAGAGTTGTTTTAATCATGTTTTGCCTCCTTATTTATATTAATTATAGCATAATTAGAATGTTTAGTGTAAATATGAGGGGCTACTGGTCAAACTTTTGCGGCGAAAGAGTGTACGATTGCGACGGCGAGAGCATCGGCAGCATCGTCGGGCTTTGGTACAGTCTCGAGTTTGAGATGGATGCGTACCATTTCTTGAACTTGAGGTTTGTGAGCCATACCATAGCCACAGATGGCGTTTTTGATCTGGTTTGGGCTGTATTCGTAGATGGGGAGACTGCACTGCTTGGCCACTAAGAGACAGACGCCGCGAGCTTCAGCGACAGAGATACCAGTAGTGATGTTTTGCTTGAAAAAAAGTTTTTCGATCGCCATGACGTCGGGGTGATTAAGCTCGATAATCTCGTGGAGCGACTCGTAAATGTCGAGGAGACGGTCTTCGAGCGGGGTGTGTGGCGGGGTGGCGATGACGCCGTAATCAACGGCTTGATTATTCTCAATCACGCCGAAGCCGCAGATGCCAGTGCCTGGGTCAATGCCTAGAATGCGCATGCGCTATGGACCCCTTTCTGGGAGAAAGGTGTCCAACCTCCCAAGACCAGCTCTATTCTGTTTCGAAAAGCGCGGTTTCCGAAACAGAATGATGAACTAAGAATGTTTAGCTTGTCGTTCTGTTTTATAGGACATATTGAAATGTCGAAATGAGATCTAATCTTTTTATTCATTGACGTATTTGATTAGGGTATCGCGGAGGTCTTTGACGGGGAGGACGAAAGAATCTTTGATAGTAGCGGGGGCGATAGCATGGCGGAAGCCGAGCTTTTTTGCCTCGGCGATGCGCTGGTCGGGCCGAAAGGCGGAGCGCACTTCCCCGCCGAGGCCGACTTCGCCGAAGACGACATAATCTTCAGAAAGTTTGCGCCCAGCGGCAGCGGAGGCGATGGCAAGACAGATGGCGAGGTCAGCAGCGGCGTCTTGGAGCTTAAGCCCGCCGACGACATTAATATAGATGTCTTTGTCGCTGAGCTTGAGTTTGGTACGGCGTTCGATGACGGCGATGAGCAGAGTGAGGCGGTTGTTATCAAAGCCGGAGCTGGTGCGGCGGGGATAGCCAAAGGTAGTGGGCGTGACGAGAGCTTGGATTTCTACGAGGATGGGGCGGGTGCCGTCGAGAGTGGCGAGAATGATTGAGCCGTCGGTGTTCTGGCGTTCGGCGAGCAGGGCGGCAGAGGGGTTAGCGACTTCTTGGAGACCCGTTCCGTGCATCTCGAAGATGGCGGCTTCGCTGGTGGAGCCGAAGCGATTTTTGACGGCACGGACGATCTTGAATCCGCCGTAGCGATCACCCTCGAAATTTAGTACAACGTCGACGAGGTGCTCGAGGACTTTTGGGCCGGCAAGCGTACCGTCTTTGGTAACGTGGCCGACGATAATGACGGCAGTATTGGATGACTTCGCGGCACGGATAATGATATTGCCACAGTTCGTGACCTGAGAAATCCCGCCAGGCGCGGAGGAGATTTCGGCTAGGGTAAGTGTCTGAATGGAATCTACGATGACGAGGTCAAATTCCCCGCCCTCGATAGTCTTAGCGATATCATTAGCGGAATTGCTACTGGCGAACTTGAGCTCGTCAGAGTTAGCACCAAGGCGGACAGCACGGAGCTTAACCTGGCCGGCAGATTCCTCGCCGGAAACATAGAGGACTTTTTTGCCGTGGTTGGCAATCTGGGCGCAAATTTGCATAAGTAAGGTAGACTTACCGATACCAGGCTGTCCAGCAAGCAACATGACCGAGCCACTAAGGATACCGCCACCAAGTACAATGTCGAGGTCGCGAAAGCCGGTGCGGAGGCGAGACTTTTCGTCAGAAGATTCGAGCTTGCTGATGCTGCTGTAAGTGAGTGGTTTACCCGAGGTTTGGCCGCGAGCAATGGCGGATTTGCCTTCGGCAGGCTCTACTTCAGCGACTTGCTCGATGAGCGAGTTCCAAGCGCCACATTCACTACAACGCCCGGCCCATTTGGGGTAAATGGAACCGCATTGCTGGCAGACGAATTGTGCGCGTGGTTTAGCCATAGATTAATTTTAGCATATTTTAGAGCTTCTGGGCGATTTATAGGGATAGAATGCGAAATAATTATGCTTGCCAATTCCGGCGTGGTTTGATATGATAGATAGGTCGGTGTGAAGGTTAGGTCGATTAGCTGTTTACTGCTAGCCTCGAACTGACAGTACTTAAACAGGAGAATGAATGCGTAGTAAACCAAAACGCCCAGTGGTAGCTCGGCGCGAGAAAAACTTCCCGCCAGCGCCATGGCAAGAATTTATCGAGCTTGACCCGAAATTCTAGTGTTCATACGCGATAAGGCCTCATTTATTGCCACTGACGTGGCTGTAGATGAGGCTTTTTGGTAGGTTCTGAAGCCCTTAAGGCTGGGGCTCGAGCTATGTCCTCGTCGAGCCTAGGCTCTGCTGGATCTAGAAAAGCCCCTCGGGCGAAGAGGGGCTTAATGGGCGGTTATTTCTTGGTATTGGTCTTTTTATCGACTTTGATATCTTTGGCTTCGAGGCGTTTGTCGATGGCAGCGCGGAGCTTGTCGATAAACTGGTCGGTAGTGATAGCTTCGCCGTTATTATCTTCTTTGCGTTGACCAACGAACTCATCTTCGACGTAGAAAGTCGGGGTGAACTCGATACCAACCTTCTCGGCCATTGCTTCATCGAAATCGATTTTCTTGAGTACTTCTTGGCCGGCCATATCTTCGCGGAACTTGCTAAGGTTGCCTTGATTCTTGCTCACCTGCATGAAGTATTCCTCGAACTGAGTTTGGCGTTGGCTGGCGTCAGAATAGAACCAATCGTTTTGATTCGTGAAGAGGAGATCCTTGTACTCTTTCCAATAGCCCTGCATGGCGGCGGCGTTGGCGGCGGCAGCAGCGGCCTTGCCGTTCTGATGATAGCTCATGATGGTGGTGCGATAGACCACGGCGACTTTGCCATCATATTCTTCGATCAAGTCATTAATGTAAGGGTTAGTCGGGGCGCAAGCCGTGCACTGATAGTCGCCATATTCGTAGATGAGAACTGGCGCGTCAGGATTGCCATCGATATTCTCGGCCAGATTGCCGGTGTTCTCGTCGGCAGCGATGATAGAATAGGGTTCGTACTTGCTATAGTCAACATGCGAGGCTTTACCTTGCCAAATGCTAATGCCAATCAGGCTGGCGAAACCCGCCACCAATACGCCGATTACAATCCAGGTTTTCTTGTCCATATTTTCTCCACTCTTCTGATTAACTAATTTGTATTTATTATAGCATGTTTTGCAGAAAGTGGGGGAGGCAGGTGTGGTACAGAAGGAGAATCTATAGTATAATAGTATTATGGATAAGCAGGTTAGTGCAAGAGGGGGTCGGTCGAAAAATGCGGATAGCGTTTGGAGGAAAGTGCGGGGTATCTTAGGCAAAGTCGGCCAGGCTTTACAGAAAGGGCTGAAGCGAATCGGCACGGGATTGCAGCGACTGTGGCATAATTTCTTGAAATCTTTTGCCCGCTGGGTGGATCCGAAGCTAGAGGCTTATCGCGAGCCGGCGAATAAGAAGCATCCCGTGAATGACGAGCCGAGCTACAAGCATGAAGTGGTGGTCGAGGAGGTGACCTGCCCCGTAGCGCAGAGCGCACCAGAGACGCGCGAGGATCTTTTCGCACTGCTGCGTGAGGCACCGATGACGGTGCTGACTAGTGGCGAACGTAAGGCGATGGCGGCAATACTAGAACTACCGAATGTGCGCGTGTCGGAGCTGATGACGCCGGCAGTGAAGATGGTGTTCGTAGATAAAGACGAAGAAATGGGACCGCTGGTACTTGATAAGCTATACAAATCTGGTTTTACTTATTTCCCCGTCGTGGACGGGCGGCAGCATATCATCGGTACGCTACACACGGCCTTGCTGAATAGTCTGGACATTAAGGATACGAAGCCGGCGCACGAAGTGATGGAGTCGCGTGTGTATTACATCCGGGGAGATTATACGCTAGAGCAGGCGCTGAAAGCGTTCCTAAGGACAGGTAGCCAGCTGATGCTGGTAGTGGATCATTACGAAAAGCTGCTCGGAATGCTGACTTTCGAGCAGATCATGAGTTTCCTTTTTAACGAGAAATATCAGGATGATTTCGCGCGGGACAACGATCGAGCGGCAGTAGCGAAGAGGAAGTAAGGTACAAAAATGGCTCTCGGGGAGCTGGGAGCCATTGCATTATTTGTCAGTAGGGTTGTCGACAGTTTGATGTCTCTATAAAAGAGAGCTTTTGCCTTGTTTGAGAGAACCGTTCCAGCGCCCGTCTTTACGGGGCTGTCGCTCTGCCTCGCCAGCTTGGTTCGGCTTTTATTCTCTCATACAAGGCTAGGAGCTCTCTAAGGTATACATCTTGCGTTTCTCTTGGCACATCTGAGATATAAAGCTTGCTTTTGTTAGTCTCGGTGTCGAGGTGGGCGAGATCTCATTTCATAAGTTGCTTGTTTCTTTAGACGCAGCTCAACGAAAATCGACTATCGTCCAGCCTAATTAATGTTCATGACCCCAAGCCCAGTAAAAGACAAGCTTGTCTAATAGGCGACTATTTAATAATACATCGAACCGACATACCACATTCTATGCTGCTATTGCCATCCTGAGGGCGTATACTATTAGAACCAAAATTTAAAATGTATGCACGATTAATAAATTCAGCACGAACTCGTCTGGAAGAACGATAATTACCTTCGGTGCCTATATTGGTTAATCCAAAAAGGACGTATCCTGCAGCTGGAAAATAAAATGGTGCCTCACGTATTGTAATTTGGGTTTGGTTGATAAGGACAGTTTTAAAAGATTTCGTATCGTCATTATCAAAAAGCTTCCACCCCTTCGGGCATATACTTCCTGGTGCCTGCTTGTCAGGGTCGGTTTTGCCTCCCGTGCCAGCCGTGGCAGCATCATACGAATAGTAATTGCCTACGGCATAATGAAGGTCTTCTTTGCTAGTATCAGCAGTAATAGCTGTATAGCGCTCACATGTTTTAGGGTCCTTAGAGCTGCTACATTTTCCGCTCCATGAAGTAGTGGCTTGATTAATAATATACTCTCCTGGGTCATAAGACTGAACGACGTCGACGTCGGAGCTAGTGAAAGACCAGTCTGTGCCATTGACAGTCGCTACAGCTGGGCGGCCAAAGTAGGTTTGATCCTCTACGGACAGGCTACTCCCCCAGTCTCTCTCGATATCGGTGTCTATAGCTTTAAGCCCGTCGGCTGGAATATCAAGGTCGAGGTTTTGAGTCATGATACATTGGCTAACCCCATTATCGGTTACTTTAGAGACCCAATATAGTTTATCGTCGCGACTATCTTTAAGACGTTTTGGTCCTTCAAGACTTTCACATAGGCCTCTTTTCGCAAAATCCTGCATGCTTGAAGTGATATTCTTTGGATTCGCAATAAGACTCAACATCACCTGTGTTCTGTAATGCCCAGAAGGAGATTCAGGACTAGCTTTAGCGGCAAAGTAGAGCTTGTAGTCTTGGTCAGTATGTTTATCTTCTCCTACAGGTTGACTAGGATCATAACCCGTATCCTCACCATGCACCAGAAGTTTACCATTAGTAAGAGTAGTATTGTCTCCCTCAGTAGTGATAGTGGCTACTGGCAGAGCATTGTAGCTAAGCTCTTCTGCATTCTGGTTAGTAGAAGTGAGAGCATAGCCCCATTCATTATTACCTATACTACTATATGCTATATTCTCTCCACTTAGAGCTTTAATCATATGTTCTTCTGTAGGATAATCAGCATTAACTAGACTATTACCAAAGGATCCTGTGTTCACTACTCCAGCATAGAGATCATACCCATCTTTAGTATCTACTGCTCTAATGGAGAAACTATAGTCTCTATGTACTACACTATCAGTACTCAGTTCTGTAGCTGGTAGTTCATTAAAGGCACTATCTGTACTGTTCATGAAGATGCCTAGTTCCATGGCGCAAACACCATACTCATCGGCAGTGGTCTTACATTTTTCTTCGTCCTCTGCAGCATACACTTCCTGTGCCTTAGTGGTAGGGTTTAGGAGAAAGCCTACTCCCACCAGGAGGGTTAGCGCACAGGCTATTGGGGCGATAGAGATGTATCGAGAAGACCATCGGTAGAAATAAGTACTTTTACTATGAAGCATATTGTTATTAGTAGTAATATGGTTGCAATCCGTAAGACTACTAGATGTAAAAGTTGATGGTTTTCTTTTACCGGAACAAAAAGGTATTATTCCGGCCAATAATTTGTGACGCATTTTGGCCCTCCTTTTGGGTTTGGTTTAAAGCAATCGGAGTGTCAATTCATACCTATGGAAAGGCCACTAACCATACATACAAAAATGGCACCACGAGGGTGTTCAGAGCATATGTTTCAAACGGCACTTAAGTGTAATCATCCACAATGGCTCCCCTCATGGCGCCATTACCATGGACGTTTACACTGAGTTTAAAAACTTTATGTCGTTTATATGCTCTGAACATTCCTATTGTACCATAGTTTTTGCGTTTGTGGTAAAAATTGTACTAGATTTTTCAGAAAATTGGAACATAACCCTATAAATCTAGAACAAGATCTTGCGAATTTGGAGTAAGTTCTTGCCAGTCAAGAGCATGTTATTCATGGCTGATAGTACGTTATATTTTATAGCAAATATCCCCTGCTTTAACAGGGGTAAATCTAGTAATCTCTTCTGGAGCAAGTTATGCGAGCTTGAGAGCATATTCTATACTTTTATCAACAAAATTACGATTCTCAATAGTAAGCTTTATACTAAGGTCAGCATGATGCCGATGACGAGACAAGCGACGACGATGCGATAGCGACCGAAGCTTTGGAGGGATTTCGGCTTCTTGAGGTAATCGAGGACGAAGGTAAGCGCAAGGAAGCCGACCACGAATGCGATGAGATTGGCTAGGAGGAGCGACCAAGCGTTGGCGGCGAAGAAAATGCGCCCGGTGTCGGACATGAACATTTTGAAACAAACAGCGATCATGAGCGGGATGCTGGCGAGAAAAGAATATTCGGCAGCAGACTCGGAGTTCAGCCCGACGATGCGTCCAGCAATAATAGTCGTGCCAGAGCGAGAAGTGCCGGGGATGAGCGCAAAGGTCTGTAAAGCGCCAATGATCAAGGCGCGGACTGGCGTAAGGCGATCTTCGTTCTCAAGCGACGACATGTGCGGGATCTTGTCAATGAATAGCATGATGATACCGACGATGCCCATGGCGGCGGCCACGGTAAAGATATTGCCAAAGAAATCGTTATTCTCGATAAAGTCGCCGAGCAGCAGGCCAGCGAGGCCAGCGGGAATACAGGTGAGGACGATATTAAGTGCGGTTTTGTACCTATGCTCTTTGAAAACGTCGTGCATAATCTTCCAGATACGCTTGCGGAAGTAGATAATCAAAGCGACGAGCGTGCCGAGGTTGATGAACTCGAGAATAAGATGAAAATTGTCGGCGGGAAATTGGAAGATCTGACGGGCGATCTCGAGATGGCCAGAAGATGAAATGGGGAGGAATTCGGTAATCCCTTGTATAAATCCGAGTAAAATTGCTTCGAAAATATCCATAAACTTATTATAACACTTTATCCATTATTCTTGGAGAGGACTTTGCGGATTTTTTCGAGGACGGGGCGGACTTGCTCGAGCCCGAGGAACCAGCCAGCGATAATATAAACGATGAGTGAGACGAGGGTGATGAGGCAGAATTTCGGGAAGGTACTGAAGAAGGAATCGTCGGTGGCCATGAGCGGGAAAAACTTCGTCATGGAATAGGCAATGGCGCCAGTGACGGCGGTAGCGAAAGTGATCTTGCCGACATTACGCCAGAAGCTCTTGTCGAGGAGCTTGTTATTACTGCGTTGCTGGAGGAGGCTGACGAGGATGACAACTTCGACGAGCGCCCCGATAGACTGTGCCCAGCCGAGTCCTTCGGGGCCCATGCCTAGCATACTGAAACCGATGGAGAGCAGAATGGTAAGCCCGACGGCGACGATCGAGACTACGAAAGGTGTTTTTGTGTCCTGCTCGGCGTAGAAACCGCGCGTGGCAATATGAAAGACTGAATGCGCGAAGATCGAGATGATCAGAGTGGCGAGAATGGAGGCAATGAGCGAATCACCGCCGTTCTTAATAAAGCTGACGACGTAGCCGCGGGCGAAGAAGGCAATGGCGGCGATCGGCATAGCAATCCAGATGATTGTGCTGAGGGCGGTACGAAAAGTCTTGCGATACTCGGCGTCCTTGCCTTCACCGAGCTCTTCGGTGAGCTTCGGGAAGAAGGCGGTAGAAATGGCGACACCGATGAGACTGACTGGCATCTGGGCGAGGCTGGAAGCTTGATTATAGCTACGCAATGCACCGGCGCCCATGCGTGAGGAGAGGTTTGTGGTGACAATGGTATTTAGATAGTCGATACCTTGATCGAGCGAACGGGCAGGTAAGAGCTTGAGCACAGAGCGAAAACCTTGGTTGCGCCAGCGAATCTTGAACTCGTAGTCGAAGCCGAGCCCGAAAAGCCCGATCAAGCTTACGAGCAGCTGAAGCACAGCGCCGAGCACCACGCCGAGCGCAACCCCCATGATACCGCCCTCGAAGAGCTGGAAGCCAAAGATATTGATGCCGCCAGTGAACCAGACGATGCCGATGAGAATACCGACATTATAGAGTGCAGGAGCGAGTGCGTAGAAGACAAAGCGGCCGAGGGCTTGCTGGATACTGGAGAGGATAGTGGAGATACTGAAGAGGAATGGATTGATGGCGATGACGCGCATCATATTGATCGCGAGGATGGTACCAGATTCGTCGAGACCTGGCCCGACAATGTAGCGGACGAGTGGGTCGGCGAAAATCATAATGAGAACCGATGCAGCTAGAGTGAGGAGTGCCATGAGATTGAGTAAGCTAGAGCTTAGCTCCCAGGCGGATTTTTTATTGCCATTGATGAGGCGCTGATTAAACACTGGGATGAAAGATACAGCGAGTGCGCCAGAAGTAAGAATGAAGAAAAGAAAATCCGGAATGGTAAAAGCAGCAGTATAGGCGTCGATCCCGGTGGGATAGGTGTCGAGATAGTAAGAGTTGAGTAGGCGATCGCGGAAGATACCGAGCAGAGCTGAGACGAGAGTGGAACTCGCGAGAACGATGGCGGCGAACTGGACGGATAATTTACGGTTCGCCAAAGCCACGACCGACTTGAAACGAAAGCGGCGGCGTGGTTTCTCGGGAGTGGGAATCTCGATGTCAGCGGGCATTAAATCTCATCAGCTCCATTTAGATAAGGTTTCAAGACCTCTGGAACTTTGAGTTTACCGTCTTTCTGGGCATAATTCTCGATCACGGCAACCATGGTGCGAGCAAGTGAGACGGCGGTACCATTAAGTGTATGCACGACTTCGAGACTGCCGTCAGCGCGTTTGACCCGGATATTGAGACTACGCGCTTGGAAATCGGTACAGTTGGAACAGCTGGTGAGCTCGCGGTATTTTTGATCAACGGGAGACCAGTATTCGATGTCGTATTTTTTCGCAGCGGGAGCGCCGAGGTCGCCAGCGGCGATATTAATCACGCGATACGGAATGCCGAGCTCTTGCCAAATATCTTCCTCGACGGCACGAATCTTCTCGTGCATCTCTTTCGACTGCTCCGGAAGGCAGAAGACGTACATTTCAAGCTTATTGAACTGATGAACACGGAAGAGTCCTCGTGTATGTTTGCCGTAGGCACCAGCTTCTTTACGGAAGCAAGCGCTGTAGCCTGCGACACAAATTGGCAAATCTTTCTCTTCAAGAACTTCGTCCATGTAATAGCCGGTAAGAGGCATTTCGGCGGTGGCAATCATAGCGAGGTCTTCGCCTTCGATGTAGTATTCATCGCTCTGCTCGCTGCTACGAGGATTGAAGCCGCAGCCTTCGAGAACCTTGCTTGAGACCATATCAGGGACAGTCATGAAGCTAAAGCCATGCTCAAGGACTTTCTTAAGGCCATACTGGAGGAGGGCGTTCTCAAGTAGCGCGAGGCCGTTTTTCAGATAATAAAACTTCGCCCCGGCGACTTTGGCTCCGCGCTCGAAGTCGACCCAGTCGCGGCTGAGGGCATAGTCAAGGTGGTCGACACCATCGGACTTCTGGCCGCCCCAAGAGGTAACTTCGACGCTACATTCTTCTCCGCCCAGCGGTACGTCGTCGAAGATGACATTCGGGACTTGTTTGAGGAGATCTCGGAGCTCGGTCTCGATAGCAGTAAGCTCCGGCTCTTCGGCAGCGAGCTCGGACTTGACACGTTTCGCCTCAGCGAGTGTATCAGGATCGGGCTTACCTTTGCCCATTTTGCTGGAGATTTCGTTGCGCTGACGACGCAATTCGTCGACTTTTTGCAAAAGTTCGCGACGTTTATCATCAAGCTCAAGGAGATGTGAGATATCAACATGATACCCTTTTTCTTGAGCTGACTTGGTGACTAATTCTTGATTTTTCCGGATATAATTGATATCTAACATAGTATTATTTTAACATATTTCTGAATTATATATTATATATTGGTGGATTGACGTGTTGCTGGCACAGGTGAGGCTTACCATCCGCCTCCACCGCCGCCACCTCCGCCCCCGCCGGAGAAGCCACCGCCACCGCTGAACCCTGAGCCGCCCGAGCTGGAGCCACTGGTGCTTGAGTAGGTGATGCTGGTTGAGGCAGCGTGGCTGGCGGCGGCCATGGCAGAGCTAAATTCACGCGCTGTGAAGGCTCCAACCCCAACATACCAAACCGGGGTATCGACGTCGTCAAACTCATAGTATTTGCCGAGCTCAGCTAGCCAGCTCTTCTCCTGGCGGAAAATTACAGCGTAGGGGAGTAGTTTTTCGTAAAGCTTGACGATGCCTGCATGCGAAGTATCGGCGCCTTTGACGCTCTGAAGCATCTGTAGACGCTCGGCTTCAGTCATCTTAATATACATCTGTAAGCCATCCATGTATTTGGAGATTTCGAGACCCTTCATGGTATGCTTGGCGAGGGAATAGTTGCGGGTGGTTGCAATCACACCGCAGAGTACGGTGATAATCGGGAAGAGGCAGATAAGGAAGCTAAGCAAGGTAGAATCTTCACCGACCACGGTGATGTACTCGGGCGTATCTCTCAGGATGAAGACGAAGCTGACCATCCAGGCGACGAGATAGATGGTACAGTAGATAGAGAGTATATTGGTGAAATTTGGCTTCTTTTTATCCTTTGTGGTAGCCTCTTTGAGGCCCTTTTTCTCGAGGTTAGTATCGACTGATTTTGAGAACGCTTCGGCGAGACTGCGGATTTCACTAGTGCTGGAACGGGTCTTGATGGTAATCTCTTGGTCCATTCGTAGTGGATTATTACTACCGGCGAGAATCTTAAGAACGGAGGCTTGTTGTTTGTTTAGTGTATCAGTTTTAATACGGATACGCCAAGTAGTTTTCTTCTTGCCGAAAGCGCCATCTTTCTCGGTCTTGACGAGCTCAATCTTATGGTGGACGGCGAGATCAAGCAAAGTCGCAACTTTGGCATCGCCGTGGGCGCCTTTGCCAATGTAGTTTGCGGCCATTTCGGCGACGGTGTACTCTGGAAGCGGAGTGTATTCAGGCTTAGCGAAAAGACCTTTATAGTATTTGCGTTTCTCGGCGACGGATCTGTTGCTCGCGATAATGAGCATAACGGCAGCAACGAAGCCAATACAAGCAACCGTAGCGCCAATAACGAGACGATAGTCAAAGCGCTTCGGGGCAGGCGCGAAAGTATCTGGTTCGAACTCGAGGACAAAGGTGAGATTCTCACGGCTGCTGATCTCATCGGTGGTGAAGAGGAGATACTTAGCGCCTGCATAAGATTCGCCGCTGAAAAGCTCTTCTGCATCGCCGGATTCGGTCTCGCAGCGATCCTCACCTTTTTTACCATAAGCTCCGACATAGCAAGCAGTCTTCCCAGTGAACTTATCGGCGATACTCGGATCAATCACGACAAGCGCCGTGACGCTATCGAAAGAGTAATGCCAATCGTTGCCATTTGTATCCCAGTAAAGCTCTTGCCAATTCTCAAAATCGGTAATAACATTTTCAAATTCATAGGAAAGGGTATAGGTCTGCTCACCGTGTAGATAGGTGTTTTCATCGCCAATATAGACGTCAAAATAACCGTCGCCAATCTCAACTTTGCTTACTGGCTCTTTCTCACCGTTGCGAGCGACATCTAGGTAAATCGTGTCGTCGGAGCGCATGGTGAGATTCTTGCCGTTTTGATTGGTGAACGGAATGACACGGTTGATACCATGATTGACGTCTGCCTCGGGGAAGACAGCAGTGATCACCTCGTTTACGCGCATACGACTGACGCCGTCTTCATCGCGATAGAGATAATACTGGGCGGCAAAATCTTTGAAATAGAGGCTGCTGCGACGGTAGATGTTGCTATAGATGGTGGGACTGGGTGAGCTAACAGCGCCAGCTTCAAAAACAGGGGCGAGCGTGAGGCTTATGCTTGTCAAGATGGCAAAAACGGCTAAAAGTACTTGACAAATCTTACTTCTTGTGCTACAATGTAGCCAAGAACGGAAGCTTGACTTTCGCGACTGGTGTTTTATTTGCCCTGTAGGAATTGTGGGGCGATTTTTCTTGATATCAAACATCTTGGATCTCCTTCAGAGTGGCGCGGAGGGCATTGACTGACTTCTGGAATTTGATATTCTCTTCTTCAGACATGGCGGTATCTAGACGGCGAATAATTCCCTGGCGGCCGACCACGGCTGGGAAGCCATTATAGACCCCGGAATTGTCATCGAGTGAGGAAACGGAGAGGACACGGCGTTCGTCATTAAGTATGCAATTGATAATTTGGACGACACAGCCCGCAATACCATAATGCGTGGCACCCTTTTTCTGAATGATGTCGTAGGCTTTATTACGGACGAACTTTTCGACATTATCGCGCTCATGCTTCGGAATAATCTCAGTGAGACGTTCCCCGCCGATGTTGGCGCTAGACCAGAGGGTAAGCTCGCTGTCGCCGTGTTCACCGACCTGATAAGCATGGATAGACTTAGGGTTGACGCCGAGTTTCTCAGAAAGTTTGAGGCGCAGGCGGGCGGAGTCGAGGACAGTACCGCTGCCGATTACGCGCTCAGGGGCGAGATGAGAATAGTTCCAGGTGAGAAAACTCAGAGTGTCGACCGGGTTCGTGACGACTAAGAAGATGCCATCGAAACCAGACGCCATGACTGGACCGATAATGCTCTGGAGAATCTTAGTGTTTTTCTGGAGGAGATCGGTGCGAGATTCGCCGGGCTTCTGGTTCGCGCCAGCGGTAATTACGCAGATATCGCAACCTTTCGCGAGACTGTAGTCGCCACTACGGATCTTGACGTAGCTCGGCGAGACTGCTAGCGCGTCGCTGAGGTCCATGGCCTCGCCTTCGGCGTCGTCCGCGTTGAGGTCAGTTAAAATTAACTCTTTTACAGCGGTCCGTTGGTTGAGGATCGCGTAGGCAATGCTAGCGCCAACGTTGCCAGTGCCCACTATCATTATTTTTCCACTCATCTTAGCTTAATTGTAGCATAAATTTTATCTTGTTGGGGCGGAATCTGGCCCAACCTTCGCTCGTTTTGGTCTGTGGCGGCCATATGATATGGTTGGGTCGAACCAGAATGGTTTTAGGCTAAGATGAGACAACTTTGCGATATGAGTAATCAGGTTCTAGGGTGTTAGAGCTGATTCAAGCGAACATAGCTTGGGCGAGAATTTCGTCCAGTTCAACATCACTAAGGGCTTTGACAAGGATGCTGCCGTTTTGCTGGTCGATGACGTAAGGTGTGAGCTCTTTGAGGGCTTGGTCATAATTAGCATCGCCGAGAATCCCGTCGTCGCTAGCCTGGAAAAGCAGCTTCCAGTGATGGATGATACTGGTGTTGAGCTCAAAATCTTCGCCGGGCGACAGGGAGAGGATGGTGGGGGTGCCAGCCTTGAGCGTGAAGACACCGACGGTATTCAGATCTTCGTCAACGAAGCCGGCGGGTTCGGCGACGTGGGCCTGATTCCATTCAGCGGCGTGCAACATGATAAACAAAACCGGTGGGTTTAGCTATCACCACGAGCTTTAATAATTGGGAACGGCACGGCTTCACGGCCAGAGACGCCTTCGAGTAGCCAGAAATTACGCTCGCTGTTGCCCCAGCCACAGGCGGGGGGCATGCCGTATTCGAGCATTTCGACGAAATCCATATCAAGCATCTGCGCCTCGTCATCGCCGTTATCGCGCATAGCCTGTTGCTCTTCGAACCGTTCGAGCTGATCGATCGGATCGTTGAGCTCGCTGTAGCCGTTGCCCATCTCAGTACCAGCGATAATCGGGTGGAAACGCTGGGTGACGAGCGGGTTCTCAGGGAGAGTCTTGGCGAGCGGACTAAGGCTGAGCGGCTCTTCGACTAGCCAGTACGGGCCGGCAGAAGTCTTACGGATGAGCTTCCAGATATTGTCAAGGAGACGACCGTCGCTGGCTTTCGGGTCAATATCGACGCTGTTTTCTTTCAAAATGCGGAGGGCTTGCTCGCGGTCGAGGTTGAAAACATCGACGTTATACTTCTCTTTTAAGAGGTCGGAATAGCGAATGCGTGGCCATTTGCAGTCAAGATCAACTTCGAAACCACTTACGTTGAACTTCAGCGTGCCCCAAGTCTGCATAGCGACGTACTTAATCATCTCCTCGTAGAGCTCCATGCCGTCTTCGTAGTTCTCGTAGGCAGCGTAGCTCTCGAAAGCGATATGCTCAGGGAGATGTTCATCATCGACACCTTCATTGCGGAAGCGTGGGCCAATGTCGTAAACTTTCTCAAAACCACCGCCGAGTAGGCGCTTCAAAGGAAGCTCTTGTGAAATACGGAGATAATAATCACTGTCGAGGGCATCCATGTGCGTGACGAACGGGTTGGCGTCGGCACCACCGGTAGTAGTCTCGAGGACTGGGGTATTAATCTCAATGAAACCGTGGCCGTTCATAAAATCGCGGGTCGCTTGCCAGAACTTCGAGCGGCGGACGAGGCGCTCGCGGACCTCTGGGTTCACATTCATATCGACATAGCGGCGGCGATAGCGCTCTTCCTTATTAGTAAAGCCATCAAAGCCCGGCAGCGGGCGGAGCGCCTTCGTGAGTAAGCGGACACTGTTCGCGAAAATGGAAATCTCGCCAGTGCTGGATTTGCCGACTGTACCCTCGGCTTCGACGAAGTCGCCTGTATCAAGGAGCTTGAGCTGTTTCAACCCGAAACGGCCTGGCGCGACGTCGTCGGACTTCTCCATGAAGATCTGGATCTCGCCATAGTAGTCGCGAATTTTGACGAAAGCGATTTTGCCAAAAGAGCGGATGGCGGTGATGCGGCCGGCGACGCAAACGGTCTGGCCATTTTTTTCGTCAAAATGGTTTAAAATGGCAGATATTTTGGTGTTGCGGTAGGATTTGGCTGGATAGGGGTCGATGCCCTGGGCACGAATCTCCGCTAACTTTCGTAATCTTTCGTCTCGATAATCGCTTAAAGTGGTCATAATGTGTTAATTATAGCATAAAAGTTGATAAATAATTGCATTTTACTAGGAAAAGTCCTACTTACTATTGACTTTTATAGTAAAGTGTGATATAATGTAAGTGTGGGGCCAGTTTACGACGGTAGGCTGGCTTATTCGATACTCTTGATTTTGACTTTTTTGCCGTTAAAGGTGAAGTCATCGCCGACTTTGCGGCCGAGGAGCTCTTTGCCGATCGGGGACTCGTGGGAGATTTTGCCCTCGAGCGGGTTCGCTTCGACGGGGCCGACTACGGTGTAGGTGAACTCTTTGCCGCCCATACTAATCTTGACAGTGGTGCCGATGACGACTTTGTCAGTCTTCTTGGTGCGGATGAGAACGGCATTTTTTAAGGTCTCTTGAATTTCAAGAATGCGGTTCTCGACCATCTTCTGCTCGGCACGGGCGTCAGTATATTCTTGGTTCTCGGAGAGATCGCCGAATGCGCGGGCAGTGGCGATGCGCTCGGCAATCGCAGGACGCTGTGCAACGAGATCGGCTAATTCTTGTTCTAATTCGGCTTTACCAGCCTTCGTAAGGTTGACTACTTTCTTCATAATTTCCTCACTTTTCTAAAAGTTGATATTATTCAATGAAAATTCTTCGCGCCTGAACTTCTTCATCTCGCCGGTGCTACGTTTCACGACTTCGATTTCGTCGTTCTCAAGACCGCGGTCGGAGACAATAACGCGGTATGGCAAGCCAATTAGCTCACTGTCGGCAAACTTCTCGCCTGGGCGAAGATCACGATCGTCGTAGAAGACTTCGGACTCGTGACCATGATAGAGGGCGTCTGCAAACTCAGCGCCTTTGTCGCCGATCGAGACGAGGTAGAATTTGAAAGGAGCAATACTTTCGGGCCAGACAAGACCTTTGTCGTCGCAAAGTTTCTCGGCAACGACGCCCATGACGCGCGTGACACCAAGACCATAGCAGCCCATGAGGACAGGCTTTCTCGCGCCATCCTTGTCGGTAAACTCGAGACCGAGCGGGGCGGAATATTTGGTTTTTAAAGTGAAGATGTTGCCAACTTCGCTGGCTTTGGCGGTCTGGAGGTCTTCGCGACGGACGCCCATCTCGGCGAGGACTTCGTCGTTCACGACCTCTTCGTTTAGGACGACGGATTTGTCGGAATTGAAGTAGATCGTATCTTCGCCGACTTCGGTGATGGTCTGGAATTCGTGGCTGTATTTCGAGAAGACGCCGCCGCTCGCGAAGGTCTGGTAGGTGTCGGCGCCGATGCCAAGGCGATCATAGATCTTGGCGTAGGCTTGCTCGGCTTTGTGATAAAAGGCGTCGTGATCGGCCTCAGTAGCGGAAAAACTGTAAAGATCTTTCATGATGAACTCGCGGCCGCGCATGATGCCAGACTTCGCTCGGAGCTCATTGCGGAATTTGGTCTGGATCTGGTAAGCAGCGACCGGCAGGTCTTTATAGCTATTGATGTAAGATTTCATCAGCTCAACGATGGGTTCTTCGTGGGTCGGTGCGAGACCGAGTTCGCCGCCTGCCGCAAGAGTAGTACGGAACCAGATGTCCATCTTTTTAATGTCCCAACGATCGGTCTTTTGCCATGGCTCTGGATTCTGTAAGGTAGAGAGGAGAAGCTCCTGACAGCCGATTTTGTTAAGCTCGTCACGGACGATGCGTTTGATATTGTCAAGGACTTTTAGCCCGAGCGGGAGATAATCATAGACGCCAGCAAGCTCTTTGTGAACGTAGCCGGCGCGAGCTAGGTACTGAGCACCACGAGCCGTCTCGTCTTTGGGGGCAGTTCGTAGGGTTTTTACAAAAGTCTCACTATAACGCATAACTTCCCATATTATAGCATACTTTTCTAAAAACTAGCTAATTTCGCGATGAATAGTACTACTGCATAAAAGTACTGGTTTTCTAGAGACACGCTGATGGGAGCCAGATGGTAGGGCTAGGGCGAATAGTCTTCCGAAATCTGGACGAGCTAGAGAGCGATATAGGTGATGTAGAAGGCGATGCCATTGCTCAGCATGTGCAAGAGAATGCCGCTCCAGATAGTACCGGTGATCTCACGCAGAGTGCAGAGGACGAGACTGAGGGCAAAGACGCTAACGCCAACATTCCACTGACCGTGCAGCACGGCGAAGACCAGTGAGACGAGGATGGTGGCGACGGGGGCAGCCCACTTGCGACGAAGCTTGCCATAGAGCCAGCCACGCATGATAATCTCCTCGACGATGGGCGCAATAATAACAACGCCAAGAATAGCAAAGAGACGGTCGAGATCGGTGACGAAATAGCCGAAGCCGACGTCTTGAGCCTGATCAGCGTTAAACCAGGCGAAATTACTCATGAAGCTCGCAAAGACAGAGGCGAGAAAGATCGAAATGATGTAGGCGATGGGTGCGAGGCCAATGTCAACAAAAGTCGGGAGATGCTGGAGACCGAGATCAGTGCGACTAGCGGCGAGGTCGGCGGTAATTTCTTTCGGGGTTTGAGATTCTAGATGCTTGCGGAGATATTTTGCAAAACGGGGTGGAACGAAGATGATCAGAGGCAAGGCAAGAGCGTAGGACATTATATAGTATATAAGCATGGTGAAGTTCGAGGTAGCAAAGCTGAACATGGAAAGCATGTTCGACAGGAGGATTACTAGATAGTAGGCGACGTACTGGCTCGCAACAAGCACCAGCGGCGCCCAGAGAAGGACGAAGAGAGTAAAGAGGATGTCGTATTTGGTGATCTTGCGGCGGGGCTTAGGAGATTTCTTATGGGCAGCCTTCGATGAGGTAGACACGGCATCCCCGGTAGAGGCGGTCTGACTTTCCGAAGCAGATGCCTTAGGTACGGCGGTGCTACTGGATGGAGCGCTTTTGATGAGAGACTTGCGAGAAATTTTGGCTTGGCTTTGAGTGCTGCCTATACGCTGCTCCTTACTTCGTTTTATGCTTTTAGTTTCGCTTTTATCCGACATGGGGCTCCTTACCTTAGAAAAACTTCATAATGTCGAGTGCGGTGATAATCACAATCAGCGCAAGTAGCACCATAAAGGCACGCGAGACAATGCGCTCTTCGGCGTCCTTCGTGAGCTCTTTGTGGCGGAGCTTGTAGATGGCAATAAGTAGCCAGCGACCACCGTCAAGAGCTGGAATCGGGAGGACGTTCATACAGGCGAGAGAAACAGAGATCAGAGCGGCGAGAAAAGCAAGGTTAGCAGCGCCAGCATTGGCAAAGGCTGGGAAAATGACGCCCACGATCCCAACTGGGCCAGAGACAGAATCACCTACGGTGCCAATATCAACACGACCTTCCTCACGGACAGAATCGTCGAAGCTGAACTGGCGAACGACTCCAGAGACGAGATTCCAAACTAATTCGCCAAGACCTTTGAAAGTTTCGCCAGTGAGCTGGAGGGTGAGGCCAGCACCGACAATGGGTGCTGACCAGGTAGAACGAATGAAAGTTTGACCGTAACTAGCCATCTGGACGCCAAGGACGTAGTCGGCATTGGCGTCGTTTAGCTGGACGGTGAGTTCTTTCTCCCCATCACCACGTTTGACGACATACTTCGCCGTTTCACCGGCGTGGGCTTTGCCAAAATCGGTGATGTCAGTTGGAGCATTGACGGTAGTTTCGCCAACTCGGATAATTTCATCTTTGGGCTCGAAGCCAGCTTGAGCCGCGGGAGAGCCTTCTATGACGTCCTGGACGACGACGCTTTTCGTGACATCGACTGTTTTAGCATCGTTGCCGAGGTAGAATTGATTAGGGATGAACTGTGGCATGCCAGTGAAAGCGAGGATGGTCAGGATAACGAAGGCAACTAGCCAGTTCATTACGACACCACCGAAGAGAATTTTAGTTTTAGCCCAGAAACTGGAAGCACCGAAAGTACCTTTGCGCTTGTCGGCGGCGGATTCGCCATCCATAGCACAGAAGCCACCAATGGGGAGACAGTTGATACTAAAGATGAGACCATCTTGCTTCTTGCTCCATTCGGATTTGGGAAGCTTGACCCACTTTTTCTTGAGGGTTTTGTTGCCGTCTTTATCTTCGACTTCGACTTCTCGACGTACCCAAGCTGCGAGGCGGGGCGGCATGCAGATGCCAAATTCATTGACTTTGACACCATTACGGCGCGCCATAATGAAGTGCCCAAATTCGTGTGCGACGACGAGCAACATTAAAATTAGCAAACCGATAATTATCCCAAAAACTATATTCATAATCTTTATTATACTACAAAATGTGAGACTGGGCGGGTTTTAAGAAAAGTCTTAGGATTTTAGAATCTTAGGACCTCTTAATCTTAGACGTTGCCTAGCTCGTCGCGACCAAGCTACTTGCCGAAGCGACGCTGGCGCTTATGATATTCGTCGAGCGCGAACTGAACATCAGGCGGCTCAAGCGCCGGGAAATGTTTCTTCAAGAAGAGAAATTCCGAGTAGGCGGCACGCCAAAGCTGGAAGCCGGAAATGCGTTCTTCCCCGCTGGTGCGGACGATAAGGTCGCAGTCGGGGACTTCGGGATGGTAGAGATAATTACGGAAGGTCTCTGGCGTGAGAGCACTCTCGCCAGCTTGGATGGCCTTCGTAGCGGCGTCGGCAATCTCCCACTTGCCACCATAATTGAAACAAAAACACACAGTGAGACCGGTGTTCATAGCGGTATCTTTCTCGACTTTTAGTATTCTCTGCCAGAGCTTAGGATCGACTGGCTCGGGGCGGCCCATGAGGATGATACGAAGATTTTTGGCTTTGGCTTGCTTAGCGAGACGATTGATTGAATTCTCAAGCAAGGTCATAAGATAGTCGACTTCTTCTTTAGAACGGTCCCAATTCTCGGTACTAAAGGCAAAGAAGGAGACAAACTTGACTTCTGCATGTTTCTCTAGCTCGTCAACAATCATCTGGAAATTGTTGAATCCTCGGCGATGCCCCTCGAATGTGGGCAAACCGCGCCCACGTGCCCAGCGACGATTGCCATCGGCGATAAAACCTATGTGTGTAAGTGCGTCCGCCATTAAATTGCCATGAGCTCCGCAGACTTAGCCTTGAAAGCCTCGTCGATTTTGTCAGTGAAGGTCTTGGTTAGCTCGTCAATGTCTTTTTCGGCGCGTTTCTTGGTGTCTTCGGGAAGCTCGGCGGCCTTGAGCTCCTTGCGGGCGTCTTCGCGGACATTACGGACGGCGACTTTGGCGTCCTCGACCTTACTAGAAGCGTTCTTGACAATCTCTTTACGACGCTCTTCGGTTAGAGGAGGCACCGGCACACGAACAACACGACCGTCGTCGGAAGGGTTGAGGCCCAGCGCGGCGTCATTGCGAATAGCAGCGGCGATAGCCTGGATGGTGCTAGGGTCGAACGGTGTGATTTGAAGCAGAGTAGCATCGACGGCGACAACGTTGGCGACTTGATTGAGCGGAGTATACTGACCGTAAACCTCAGCTTTAATATTTGAAAGCATGTCGGGATGAGCCCGGCCAGTGCGGACCTTTTTCATCTCATCGTTGAAGTGAGCGAGCGCTGCTTCCATAGCTTTGCGATATTCGGTATCGTCAAACATTAATGTTGTCTCCTTATGGTTATTTTACAAAAGATGCTGAGCTATGAGGGCATAACTCAGCATGGTTGGTTTATTATTCAGTGACACCGAGCTCGAGGCGCTTGAACTGGCGAACAGTGATATTCTCGCCGGTCTTAGCGATGGCTTCCTTGATGAACTGGGCGACAGTAAGATTGTCATCCAGGATATACGGTTGTTCCATCAGAACTTGGTCAGAGAAAGCTTTCTTTACTTGGCCGCCAATGATCTGATCTTTCATGTTTTCAGGACCGCGGAATTTCTCTTCAAACTCGGCCTTCTTCTTGTTTAAAACATCTTCTGGGACGTCGTCGATGCTGACATAAAGCGGGTTCATGGACGCGATCTGCATGGCGATCTTGTGAGCGAGATCTTTGAACTCGTCGGTCTTCGCGACGAAGCTGGTCTCACAGTTCACCTCGACGATAGCGCCCAAACGACCATCGTGAACATAGGTCTCGATGATGCCCTCGCGAGTCTCGCGGTCGCCGCGCTTCTCAGCCTTGGTCATGCCTTTCTTACGCATGGCTTCAAGAGCCTTATCGAAGTCGCCCTTAGCCTCTACGAGAGCCTGCTTCGCGTCGGTCAAACCGACACCAGAAAGCTCTTTAAGTTTCTTAATTAGCTCGATCGAAACGACTTTGACTTCACTGGCTTTTTCTTTTAATTCTTGGCTCATTTTTCCTCCTTTAGTTTTCTAAAAGTCGAACAGCTGTCAGAGTTTTGGATTTCTCTACCCCTGTAAGACCTACTGTAAACTCGGACAGCTGTCAGAGTTTATAAATTAAGCTTCTTTCTTGGCTTCGCCTTCTTTGATGGCGGCAACGAAGTAGTCGAGCAGGAGCTGGACAGACTTTACGGCGTCGTCATTGGCTGGGATGACGTAGTCGATATTCGTAGGATCAACATTGGTATCAGTAATTGCGAAAACAGGGATCTTTAAGGTGTTCGCTTCTTTGACAGCATTCTTGTCCTGGCAGGCGTCCACGACGATAATGGCAGCTGGCTGCTCGTTCATCTCCTTCACACCGCCGTAGCGCTCGTTTAAGATATCAATCTCTTCCTGGTAGCGCTGGACTTCGAGCTTAGAATAACGAGCTTCGAGCTCACCAGAAGCCATGCGACGCTCCAGGTCGTGAAGCTTCTTGATCTGACGGTTGATAGTATCAACGTTGGTTAAAATGCCACCAACCCAGCGTACGGTGACGTAAGGCATGTCGACAGACTCGGCAGCAGTCTTAGTGATGTCTTTGAGCTGCTTCTTAGTGCCGACGAATAGGATCTTCTTGCCGCTAGCAGCGATCTTGGTTAGCTCAGGGAGAGCTTTCTCGAGAGCCTCGGCAGTCTTCTCAAGGTTGATAATGTGGCCACCCTGGCGCTTGCTGTGAATATATGGCGCCATCTTTGGGTGCCAGCGGCTGGTCTTATGACCAAAATGCGCACCAGCTTCAAGTAGTGCTTTCATATCGATGTTTTTTGGATCGACAGTCATTGGTTATCCTTTCTCTTTGCTACGGGATAAAGACTCTCGCTTTGGCTGAGTCAGGATACCTCCCGTAGTTGTCTCGTTTGATAGATTACTCTTTTAGTATAGCGCAGATTGAGAGATAAGTCAAGGGGAGAGCTGGTAGCCTTTTTTAAAAAAGAGCCCGGCCGGGACCGAGCTCTTAAAGGCTATAGATTTAATTGGCGGCATAGTCGGCGAGCAGCTCTCGACAGAGCTTCACCTTCTGGTCAGCCTTTGCGAACGAGCCCAACGCAGCGTTCAGGTTGCAGCGGAGGAAGTCTTCATCGGTGAAGCCGTGTACCTCTCGGAGAAGCTGGTATTCTTTCTCCAGCGTAGTACCAGATACAGTGCGATTGTCGGTGTTGATAGTGACGGCGACACCGGCGTCCAACATCTTACGGATAGGATGCTCAATGAGACTGGGATAGATGCCAGTGTCGATGTTGCTGCTGGGGCAGATCTCCAGGGGCGTCTGCAAATGTACCAGACGCCGAATCGTGGCGGCAGACTCGATAGCGCGAACACCGTGCCCGATGCGAGCGGCGCCAGCGTTAAGGGCGGCGTCGACGCCAGTGAAGGTGTCCGCCTCGCCCGCGTGTACGGTCATCGGGAGCTGGTAGACCTGTTGTGCCCAATGGAATAGCCCCATGAACTCAGAATTCGGGTGCGCGGCTTCGTCGCCAGCCAGGTCTACTCCGCAGACGCCATCATTGCGAAACTCGGCGGCTAGCCTGATGATCTTCTGGTTGTCTTTCACGTCGAACTGGCGCATCATGCAAAGGATGACGTTCGTCTGGATGCCGTAGACCTTCCGGAGACCTTCGAGTACTGCCTCCACAGCTTTGCGCGCAGATAGGTGACGATTGCGGTGGAGCAGCGGGCAAAAGCGGACCTCGGCGTAGATGACGCCGTCGTCGGCCAAATCTTCCGCCAGCAAACGGGAGAACTCGGTGAGGTTGCGCTTGGTCTGCAGCAACTTCAGAGGTACCTGGAACTTCTCCAGATAGTCGGCAAGGCTGCTTGAGCCATGGGCGGTCATCATGTCGGCAGTCTCTGCCTGGTCGATATGGCCAAGCAGCTCACCGGCATGTCTGACGTTTAGAGAGCCGTCGAGATGGCAGTGCAGTTCAATTTTTTTCAATTTAACCCCTCCTATTGAGAATACTTGAAGTTTGTACGTCTCGTAAAGCTGTATTTTCTATAGCATAAGGTACACATGTTCTTTATTATAACATATTTTCTCGATATTGAGGCTTATATCTATTAACCTTCTTGCAGGAGACCGGCGGATTCTTCTGCAAGCTGACGAACTTCGGGGTTTACACCTGGGCCAAAGTGTGATAGACTAGAAGGAGTTATGAGTAAAAAAGTTTCACAACCACAAGATTATCGTTATGTCGTCTTCATGGATGAGGCAGCGAACTATTCGTTTTTGACTCGTTCGACGGCTGTTAGTGAAGAAACTATCAAGTGGACTGATGGTCAGGAATATCCTTTGATCAAGGTGCAGATTTCTTCGGCTTCTCACCCATTCTTTACTGGTGAAGAGAAGATCATCGATACCGAAGGTCGCGTTGATCGTTTCAAGGCTCGCGCTGAGCGTGCTGCTAAGCTTCGCGCTACTCTTGGCAACAAAGTCAAGAAGGCAGAAAAAGAAGCTGAGAAGAAGGCTGCTAAGGCTGAAGCGTCTGCGAAATAAGTCGTCTTATGCGATAAGGGATCCCGCTCTAGTAATAGAGCGGGATTTTTGTACGGAGAACTGACTAATGGAAAGCTGGTAGCATAAAAGTGGGGCGGCACTATGGCCGCCCCCGAAGGTGCTGGATGTGGCGTTAGCGGCCGTACTTGGTGGCGATCTCATCGGCGAAGGTGGACACTTTGTGCATATCGCCACCAACACTCTTGGAATAGCGATTGAGCAGGTCGCTGCCGGATTCACCAGTGAGGCCGCCGAGGCTGCAGGTACCGCGTATATGCGACACTTTAGAATAGATCGCGCCCATTTCAGTGAGATGGGTACTACCGCCACGGCCAGTATGAGTCGGCATTCATATTCACATCCTTTCTGTGAATGCCAGATAGGTGGGAGGAACGATTCACCGAGAAGCCGCTCGGTCTCCATATTTTACTATTTGTCAGTGTCTTTGTCAATAACTTTTTGAGCAAAAGCGCGGATCTGTTTCATGGTGTTGGCCTTGTCGGCGGCAACGAAAAGCTCATCATCGCTGACGAAATCGAGACTTGTCATCTGATGATAGATGGCGCAGGTGAGTGCTTTCAGCTCAGCCTCATCGGGGTCATTAAATTCGTAAACTTTATCATGGACTCTATTATCATTATCGGGCGTAACGAAGAGAATATGCCCGCGGGTGATTTTATAATTACGATAAGTGGGCGAGAGATTGAGAAGTAGCTTGTAGAAGCTAAGCTGCAAGCGATATTTGTAGAGGCTAGGCTGGCTATCCCATTTCTTGTCGTAGTATTTGCCGGTCTTAAAATCGTAAACCTCGATAGTCTTAGTAGCGGGGTCGATCTCGAGGTGATCGATTTTGCCGGTGAGCGGCACGCCGTTGAAGTTAAGATGCTCTGTGGACAGATTGACCTCAGCTTTCGCATGTTTATGACGAAGAATGTCGCTAAATTCGTTGAGCGCTACCTGGAGACTGTGCTGGCCTTTTTCGAGGAGAGCCTGTTTGTCTTGGTCGTTCAGGATAGCTTTCTGAGCTTCACTTCTAAAGAGATCTAGAGCTTGAACATTGTCGATATGCTGAGATGTGATTTGTTCAAAGACAGCATGGAGGATATTGCCATAGCACATTGAGAAGTCAGCCGGCTCACTTGGGGCGTGCAAGACGCGATTACGATAAATCTGCTGAGGACCGGCATAGACGATATCGATGAAGCCGGTCAGATCCGAGGCGGTGAGACGATAATCTTTCATGCGCTCGCGGAGGAGATCCATGACGGACGGTTCAAGCTTCTGATAAGCAGACACCCAGCCGAGACGCATGGTTTCGATCTTCTCAGTGTCAGTAAAATCATCGTGCAAAATAATCTTCTGGGCTGGTTCGAGCAGGTACGGCGAAAGTTGTTCGCTGTCATCGCGGCTACTCTCAGAAAGATAGCGTAGACGTTTGATGTCGGAGCCGTCTTCATTGTGAGCGGCGCTGGTCAGAGTGAGAGTCTCTTTCGCACGAGTAATGGCAACGAAGAAGAGACGGAGCTGCTCGTCATCCGTGATGCCAGTATGACGGATATGAGCGAGGTTTTTCGGAAGAGAAAGGAGATTATTGTTCCCTTTGGACTTGCCCCAAGAAGCGTCGTCGACTGAGGTGAGGAAAACATGTTTAAATTCCAGCCCTTTGCTCTTGTGGCTGGTCATAACTTGGATGGCGTTCGCGTTGTCGCGATAGACACTGGTACGCATAATTTCACTGCCCGCCAGCTCAAAATCACTAAGCGTCTCGACAAAATCTTTGAGCCTTGGGATGTAATCTGGGCTAGTAGATTGCGGGGCGCGGAGATGAGCGAGAACTTTTTGTCGTAGGGTGGCAAGATTCTCATAGAACTCAAGTAGCTCAGTTTCGGAAGAACCCTCTTGATAGAAGGTGAGCATCGGCGAAGTCTGGCCGTCTAGCTCGGCATTGCCGATAAGATAGTCGAGCCACAGTTCTAGTGGCGCAGTATTAGCGACAGCAGCAAGGCTCGCTAGTAGCGCAGCGACCTGCTCGAGCTGAGGGTCGCCCGCGAGATAGTCAAGTACGGACTGGTTAGCACCCCATTTTTGCTCGACCGCGCGCAGAGCCACAATCGGCGGAATTTGCCAAAAATCATAGGAGAGGATCTCTAGTAAATCTTCGACCGGCTGCTCGCGCTGGGAGAGACGATAGACGAACTGGGCGAGCTTGATGATCTGGGAAATTTTGGTGTCCAGCAGGATATTATCGCGCTTCTCGTAAGTAACATCAAGGCCTTGCTGTTTGAGATACGGGAGAATAGGAGCGATATTTCTATGTTTAGGAGCAATGATGGCAATCTCAGTAGGGTCCTCGCCGGCGTCTACGAGTGCACGAATTTGCTGGGCGATCCAATAGTATTCGGCTACCGTGCCGGGGAACTCGTGGCGAGAAATTTGTGGTGACCGCGACTGCTCGCCGGCCCAAGCGTCTTTCATGGAGCGCAAAGTTTTATTGATCTGATAATTCTTGGCGAAACTGTCATTGATCTGGGTAGCTATCTTCTGCGACAGGCCGAGCACTTCGCCTGTGCTGCGATAGTTATCAAGTAGGGTGATAATCTTTGCGCCGTAATAATCTTGGAAATCCCGCAGGTTCGAGGCATTGGCACCCTGGAACTCGAAGATCGCTTGATCGTCGTCGCCCACTGCCATCACGACAGGCTGCTCATACTGAGTGAGAAGCTTGATGAGCTCAAATTGCGAGGCGTTGGTATCCTGGAACTCATCGAGCAAAATGTATTGAAAAAGCTCTGAGAGCTGCAGACGGAAGCCGTCATCCGCCTTGAGATATTTGATGGCGCATTCGATCATGTCGTTGAAGTCGAACAGCCCTTCATCGTTGAGCCGTTGCTCGTATTTTGCCATGATGTTTGCAAGTGAAAGCAGCTTCTTATTAGCGATGTGGTCTTTTAGACGATAGCTCTTAGTCTCCTCGGGATGCTTCGGGTCGCGGACATAGAGCTCGAAATTCTTAGTTTTCCAGTCAGAGAGCGGCTTCAGTTTTGGCTTGTCTTCGGCAAGGCAATCTTTGATGACTTTATCGAGGTCTTTCGCGAGGACATTAGCGATGCGTTCTACGCCGCCAGCGATCGGCTCGGGAGTGCTGTGCTTAAGCAATATCTCTAGGATCGGCTGATAAGTACCCTCGAGCGCCGTTTCAAACTTCTCACGGGGCTTGAGATCAAGCAGAATCGGAGAGATCTCTGCAGCGAGATCGATACTATCCTGGATGTTAGCCTCGGTGATTTTCTTCAGGTCGGCAGATGTGAGGCGAGCAGCCTTGGCATTACCGATGGTAGAAATAATGTCCTTCGTATTACTATCGCGCAGAATATCCATGACGGGGAGGGAGGCCTGGATCTCATGAATAATTTTATACTGAGTAGTCTCGTCGATAGGGGCGTCAAGCTTGCGATCAAAATTCTCGGCATAGTTCTTGTAGCGCTCGAGGATGTTGGAACCGAAAGCATGATAAGTATGAATATTAACATCTAGCGCGGCTTTGCCGATCATGCTCTGCAAACGGCTACGCATGTTCGCGGCGCCAGCTTCGGTGAAGGTGAGACAGAGGATGTTTTCTGGATTGACATCAATATTCTGCAAGATATAAGCGACCTTAGCGGAAAGAAGCTGGGTCTTGCCGGTCCCTGGGCCAGCCAAGACCAGCAACGGCCCCTCTAGGTACTCGACAGCAGCTTGTTGCTCTTTATTTAGGCCCATTATTTGCGTTCCAATATAACCAGGTTTTCTAGATGTGGTGTGCGTGGGAAGAAATTGTAGGGGATGCATTTCTGTACGGCGTAGACATCAGCCAGCAAGCTAAGGTCGCGCATCTGCGTAATCGGATTACAAGATAGATAGATGAGCTGCGCAGGCCGCACTTCGTGAATTCGGTCGATGACGACTGGCAAACAACCAGCACGAGGCGGGTCGATAATAATAGTCTGCTCATGTCGGATGAAGCCTAAAGCATCTTCAGACTTGGCTAAAATGGGTCGAGCGGTAGTCCCCTTGCAGTTGTTCTCCATTTCAGCGTAGGCTGACTTATCGCATTCTACAAGAGTGAGCTGGCGGTCGCGCGCCACAGAAAGCCCGATTGTTCCGACGCCAGCATAGAGGTCAAGCACATCGTCTAGCACAATCGACTGTTTAATCTCTTTGAGAACCATTTCGTAGACTGGTAGGTTGATCTGAAAGAAGCCGTTAGGTGAATAGCTGTAGTTCTCACCCAGAATTGTATCTTGAAGGTTAGGGAACTTTGGATGGGACTTACCATTCTTGAGTAAGCCACCGCTGACTTCGCCAGCTTGATTGCAGCGAAGTAGGAGCGACTGATATTTACGTGCTTCATCGCCGCGACGGTTCATATTAGCGATAATCTCGCTAGCAGCTTGCCAAATTTCTGGTCGCTCAATACTAGACTGAAAGACAGGTATTTTCCGATGTGTACCACGAGCGCGGAAGGCCGCAAAGATTCTAGTTGCTTCGTTGTCATAATAGAGCGCATACTCCATTTTGTTGCGGTACTGATAGGCTTTACCGTCGGTCTGTACGTCGCTAATTTCTATACCATCCAGCTTTTGCTGGCGGATGATCTCACCAAGTAGCTCTTTCTTTTGCGCAAGTTCGTAATCATAATCGAGAATTTGCCAAGGAGAAGTGGCGAGATAAATATCATCACGAGGAGCTATGCGATATGGAGACGCCTCGGAAACTTCCAGCGCGACTCCCTCGCAATAGTTCTTCTTGTCTTTGGCGACTTCCCAGTTTGTGACGGTTTCACTAGGTAAGGCACCCCAGAGCATAACTTTTTTGCCACTAGACAACGTCCCGAGCGCCTGCCCACCTGGGATAAGCTTTTCTATGCGGAGCGGTTCCATTTACTCATACCTCAAGGCATCGATAGGGTTCTTATGTGCAGCCTTCCAGGCTGGTACAGTACCAGCGACAAGGGCAATTATCATGACGGTGCCGATGATTGGGAGCATTCCTTGTAGCGTAAAATTGAAGAGGTTGAAAGTTGGGAAAACCTCGAGGAAACCACCTGGCTGATGCACGACAAAATTCACGATATGGCCGACAATCATAGCGAGAGCTACGCCGAGAGCGGAGCCCCAGAAACCCAGCGAGATAGCTTCAACGGAAAAACTAAGGAAGATCTTAGTGGATGACATACCTAAAGCCTTATCGAGGCCGATCTCGCGAGTGCGTTCTTCGACCGACATGAGAAGAGTATTAATGATGCCGATCGCCGCGGCGAGCAGCGCAATGCCACCAAAGATGGTGAAGACTATCATAATAACATCAAAGAAAGTGCGGATAGCGCCCATCATATCAGAGACAGTCATGCCATAGAAGCCATTTTCGCGGAGGATGTCTTTTATTTCTGATTCAGTATATTTATTGATGTCAAAACGAGTCTGGACTGCATAGGCAGTATCTTTTTGTTCGGCAGGATAGTACTTGGCAACATCATCATACATGGCGGTTTCTAGAGCTGGATTGACAATGGAGCCATTCACGGCGACAACCCCCTTAGCCTGCACACCGACAACCTTCGCCTTATAGGTAAGCGCCTCTTCACTAACTGGGTCAAGCATCACCAGCTCAACGGTCTTGCCAATAGCATCTTCGTCGGAGGCGAATCCAAGCGCTTTTGGATAGCCAGGTTCTAAAGTGATCTCGTATTCTTTGGCGTTGCGGTCTGGCAAACCACCAGCTGTCGTGGCGATATTGAAATCACCAGGAGGCATCGCGCCGATATTAATTGTATACTTCTTGTTGGTATCTTGGCTGGTGATATATTCGACTGGAATTTGCTTAGCAATATAGAGATTATCACCATCAATACCGTCGATATTTTTGAGTTTCTCAAGCTGTTCGGCGCTAAAAGCGGTCAAAGTTTGCGCAGGGTCGTATTCGCGCGGCTCGTCGCTGCTCGCCATCATCATTGAGCCTACCGCATTGACCGATCCCTCAGGCATTACCATAATATAATCATCCCCACCGAGGCTAGCGGTCTGGTCATCGATGAAATTGTTGACACCGGAGTTAATAGCGGAATTTAGCGCGATTGTAAAGCTACCGATAAAAATCGCAATAATAGTCAGAATGGTGCGAGCCTTATTACGGAGAAGGTTGTGATTAGCGCTACGAATTATTTCGAAAAATCCCATATTAGGCCTCCAATTTGATCTTCATTTTCCATTTACCATCAACCCATTCACCCTTCGGCTCATCCTCTAACCCTTCGATAATTTTGCCATCAGAAATACGGATTTGACGATCGCAAAGACGAGCAAGGTCCTCGTCATGGGTGACGATGATGAGCGTGGCGCCCTTTTCTTTATTTAGGTCAAATAAAAGTTTGACAACTTGGTCGCCTGTAGCAGAATCAAGGTTGCCTGTAGGCTCATCGGCAAAAATAATTTTCGGATCGTTGACGATGGCACGAGCGATACAAACGCGCTGTTTTTGACCGCCAGAAAGGTCGGTGGCCTTATTACGTTTGCGTTCGCTGAGACCAACGGTAGTCAAGGCCCGCTCGGCGCGATTACGACGTTCCCTGCGGCTAACGCCAGCGATCTTGAGTGGGAGCATGACATTTTCAATAACAGTATCGTTCGGGTTCATAAAGAATTGCTGGAAGACGAAGCCAAAAGTATGGTTGCGCAGCTTATTGAGTTCGCTAGCGCTCAGTTTAGTAGAATCAATGCCATCGATATTAATTACACCAGAGGTCGGCTTATCAAGTAGGGCTAACAGATGCATCAAAGTAGACTTACCCGAACCGGACTTGCCAACGATAGCGACAGATTCGCCGGCCTCGATGTCTAGATCGACACCTTTTAGCGCTTCAAAAGCTGTACTCCTCTTCCCGTAGACTTTGACTAGATCTTTAACCTCAATTACTTTTCCCATGATATTATTCTACCATAAATTTCTTAAGCAAAGGTAAACTATCTAGCATATTGCCAGACCTGCCCTGCGCCAGTATCTTTGACGGCGATGTTTCGCGCTAAAAGCTCATCACGAATCCGGTCAGCCTCAGCGTAATCGCGTTTAGCCTTGGCATCGCTACGCAAAGTAAGCAAACGTTGCGCTTCATCATCAATCATTGGCGAATCGTTAATCAGTCCAAGACCGAACAGTGCGTCAACTCTGCGCCAGAAGTTGAGATCGGCCCCCTCGGTCTGGTCAATGAGCGAGAAAGCGAGCGGAGAGTTTAGATTGTCGCTGACTGCATCTAATATCTTGGTCAAATCGGTCGGGCCATAAGTGTTCTGATAGGCTTCAGCGATGCGATTACGCCAGTTGAGACGACGAATGCGCGCAGCCTCGAGGTTCTCGAAGTTAAAGTCGCGCTCGGATTGATAATGTCCTTGTAGGACCCACATTTTGAAATCGAGCGGAGAGTAGTCCTTGGCGGCGAGGTCGTCAAGCGTCCAGATATTACCAAGCGACTTAGAAATCTTCTGTTTGTCGATGGTGAGAAAATTACAATGTAGCCAATACTTAGAGAGCTTCTTATCAAAGGCAGCTTCAGTTTGAGCAATTTCATTAGTGTGATGCACCGGAATATGATCTATACCACCAGTATGGATGTCAATGGTTTCGCCAAGCTCAGTGTGAATGATTGCCGAGCACTCTAGATGCCAGCCGGGGTAGCCAGGCTGACCAAGGAAATCCCAGCGCATGGCGTGCTGCTCACCTGGCTGGATGAATTTCCAGACAGCGAAGTCGGAAGGATGTTTTTTTTCGTCCGAATATTCTACACGAGCACCAGCACGTAGATTATCGAGGTCTAGCCTGGCGAAGTCAGCATATGCTGAAAACTTACTAGTGTCGAAATAAATACCGTCGCTGGTCTCGTAGGTGTAGCCTTTCTCGATCAAAGCTTGGACAATAGCTTTGTCCTCTTCGATATAATCGGTCGCGCGGGCCCAGACATCTGGCTGGATGAGGTCTAGCTTCTCATAATCACGTTGGAAAGAGCCAATATAGCGCTCGGCTACCGCCCAAACCGTATCGCCCAGCTGACGAGCACCCTTTTCGAGTTTGTCTTCGCCATTATCTGCGTCTGAAGTAAGATGGCCAACATCGGTGAGGTTGAGGACGCGCTTGACACCGTAATCATTAGCGAGCAAGGTACGTACGAGCAGGTCCCAGTAGATATAAGCCGCGAAATTACCGATGTGAGGCTGGCTGTAGACCGTCGGGCCGCAGGTGTAGATTTTCACTTCTTCAGGATTAAATGGGCTGAAGGTCTCGACTTTACGCGATAATGTATTATATAGTTTCATGAGCTTGTTCTTCCAATGTCTTCTTAATCTCTAGTATTATTTTAGCACGTTTTCCGACTGAAACATCGTGTTGGCCGATTACGCTGACATATTTAATATAGCGCGGATTATGCGCGGCGATGCGCCGTAGGTTTGACCCCATAACTAATGGGTCGAAATGTCCATGGATGATTATAGTGGGGACTCTAATCTTGACAAAAGTCTGATAATTCTTGCGGTTGAGGATGATATTCTCCATGGAACGCTCGAAAGCGCAGGTTTTGATATAATCGCTCCGAAAGCTGGTGAACTTCTGGATAATTTTAGCGACTGTCTCCATTGCTGGTACGTTGTTCGCAAGCTTATGTATCGAGCTATAAGATTTCTTGTAGATTTTGTCTGGCATCTTGGCTAATTCATCCGCCATAAGGACTGGTGGCGAGACCAGAATCATTTTGCATAGCTCGACGTGCTCTTCGTAGTTAACTACATAGTCCGCTGCGATGAGTGAACCCATGGAATGACCGACCAGCACCAGCTTGCCATGAGTCTTGAGCTTGCGAAGTGATCGATCAAGGGCTTTCGAGTAGCAGCGTTCATCATAACGTAGCCAGTCAGCCCTCAAAGACCGGCCGAAGCCGAGTAGGTCAAGTGCGACTAGTCGCACGCGTTTTCGCGTAGGCTGCTGCTCTAGTTCGCGGAAAGTACTCTTCCATGTAGTAGAATTGGCACTAATACCATGCAAGAACACCACGGTGAGTTCGGGATGCTTGACCTTGTTGTCGTAGGCTGGTCGCAGCGTGATTGGCACACGCAGAATCTTATGCCAAAAATAGGTAGAAAGGTTATAAAGTCGGCTCGCCATCTTTCTCGCAATCCGCTAAGAGGCCTGGTAAGATCTTGACGACATCAGCAACCACATCTTCATAATTCGTATCATAAGTACGGAAGCCAGCAGCATATGGGTGCCCACCGCCACCAAAGTATCCAGCAATTTGCTCAGCGACAGGCTTGCTACTACGAATCTTCCCGGTCACTTTACCATCAGGATAAGTTTTAATAGCGATCGCGACGATGACACCTTCTACTAGTCTTAGCTCTTCAAGAATAAGGACGTTAGGGTTGTACTCGTCAGAGTATTGTTGGATGTCCTCGAACGGGATATGGACAGTAGCGAGTCCGCCGTCGAGTGAGTAATCGACACGCTTAATAAGGTCAGCCTTGTAGTCGAGGATACGAGGAGACTTTTTCATGAACTCGCGGCGCTCCTCATCAAGAGCGGCAGGATCAGCGCCGAGGTCGATGAGGCCCGCCATCACGCGCATGGTGTCAGCCGTGACAGACTGGCTGACGAGGCCGAGCGTATCGGAAGAAATCGCCGAATAGAGCGCCGAAGCGGCTTCTTTCGTGATGACGAGGCCATTGTCTTTTGCGATTTTATAAATCAGGTCGGCACAGGCTGGGAGTGCTTCGATAATGGCTCCGTGTGGAAAGTCAAGGTCGTCTTCGCTCTCGTGATGGTCGATCACGAGGACGGGCTTAGAATAGAGACAATTCTTGATCGCAGTATCTTCAAGTAGCTTCGATAGTAATACGCTTGAGGCGGTATCGACAATAATATAGGCATCGGCACGGTAGTCGAAGTCAATCTCGACACGCGACCAGTCAGGAAAGTAGTGTAAGTAGCGTGGGATGTCGACAGGACAGTAAAGGTGATTCTCGGTATCAGTAAGCAAATAGTCTAGTGCGATAGCAGAGCCGAGCGAATCGCCGTCTGGATTCTCGGCCTGAACAATACAAATCCTCTTCTTACCTTCTAAAAACTCTACGAACTTCTTATACATATGTTTATTATATATCTATTCTGATAAAAACACAAACTCATGAAGTGCGCTCGGATTTTGACTTGCCTGAAGTGGCGTGGGTACGCTTATTAGAGCTACGTTTCGGTGTGTTTCTATTTGTTTTCTTTTTAACTTCCATTTCTGGGAAAGCCTTAGCGAGACGCCGGTTCAGCTTGCCCTGCTTCATGAGGACTTCACGGATATTGGCCGTGATTTCGTCGGTAGCGTCGATTTGGAGCGTTCCAGCCGTGACACGACATTTGATGATAAGCCAGAGCGAGACACCAATGTCCGCGAGCATTAGGGCTAGTAAGATTGCGGCGATAATAATGCGAACAGTCTCATTGATGTTATTATATAAGCTCAGAAAGAACGGGTTAGTGAAACGCATTACGATGACACCCATGATACCGAAGTAAACTAAATTCTTGAGGCAGACCCGCCCGTTGAGATTTAGCGGATCTTTGCTATAGTCCCACCAGCGCACACGAAAGATCTTCTCCATGACGAGGCTAGTAGTATATTCGAGGACGGCGCTAGCGAGAGTCGCCACGACGAAAATCTCAATTATATTTTCAGCGCCCTGCAATAAGAGGCTGACCAGAAGCACGCCAAACCCGTAAATTGGGCAGAGCGGGCCAATCAAGAAGCCTCGGTTGCTGGGCTTATGATGCATATGCACGCTAACGATTACCTCCATGGCCCAGCCTATGGATGAATAAGTAAGGAAGAGCAAGAACCATGTGGCGACTGTTCCGATAGACATTTAGCCCTCCGAGATCTTGGCCACAGGCTTAGACTTGTTGCCGAGCACGATGGATATAGCTGTAATGACGGCAAAGCCCAAGCATAGTAGCCAGTTGACCTTAATGGCAAAGAAGCCGAAAAGAACGTTTGAGAGACCGTGGAGTAGCATGCAGTAAAACACAGAATGCGTGCAGCGGTATAGGCAGGCTAGCCAGAAGGATAGGCAAACTGCAGAGACGGTAAAGAGACCGAAGTTGATACCTTGCTGCGTGCTACCACCGACGAACCAGAGCGGTAAGTGCCAAAGCGCCCATATCAGACCGACGCAGAGCGTGGCAACGGTGTAAGAAAGGGCTTGATTCTTGATTTTCTTTACGAAGACACGTTCTATTAATGGCTGCAAGGTGCCACGCCAACCGAGTTCTTCGTTCCCCCCACCGAAAAACGCGCAGACAATAAACATGATAGGCAAATAGTACCACATGATATTACTATTCGTTTCCATTGATGATAGCCCGATCACAACAGCTTCAAGGATGGCGAACAGAAGTAAGTAGACGATAGTCCTCTTGCGGTGGCTAAAAATAAAGTCTTTGAGCTTCTTAAAGCTAAGCTTACCCTCTATACACATAATGGCAGAAATGGTTGGGCCAAAGCCGCCAATTGTAAAGAGGATAGTACCGAGTATGCTAGTGAATGGCACAACTTTTAAGGTAGTGAGCAAGATAAGGATACCCCAGCTAAGCCAACTAATAAAAAACGTAATCAACAGATATTCTTGTATTCGCCATTCATCTAGATATCCCTTGATTGTACGCATATCTTTATACCTCTACATCTCCAATCATTTTAATGCTTTCGCTCTCAGGCAAACTCTCGACTGACTTTAGCTTGCGTTCGATCTGACGCGACGTTGTCTCAGCGCTACCAATTTTATTGGCAGTTTCTTCGAGCTTCTTTTTCGTAGCGGCAAGAAGGTCGCCAAACTTACCAAACTGGGTCTTAACAGCACCGAGAGTCTGCCAGACTTCAGCCGAACGTTTTTCGATAGCGACACTACGAAAACCCATGGTGAGACCGGAAAGAATTACGGGTAATGTGGACGGTGAAGAAATCGTCACGTTGTATTTCTGGCGAATATCATCAGAGAGGCCTGGAATACGCAAAATCTCAGCATAGAGACTCTCGGTCGGTACGAACATAATGCCGAAGTCGGTGGTGAGCGGTGGATCGAGGTATTTAGTAGAAATCTTCTTTGCTTGCTCTTTGACGTCGTTCGACAAGGCTTTGCGCAAAAGCTCAATGTCGGTTTTATTTCCCTTCTCGTAGGCAGCAAGTAGGCGGCTGTAGTTCTCGACTGGAAATTTTGAGTCGATCGGCAGGTAGACAGTAAGGTCGTCTTTACCCGGCATCTTGATGGCGAACTCGACACGATCATTGCTACCTTTTTTCGTGGCGATATTCTCAACATATTGTTCAGGCGCCATGCAATCAGAAATGATATTACCGAGTTGAACTTCGCCGTAGATGCCACGGGTCTTAACGCCCTCCATGACCTTCTTGAGGTCGCCGACGCCAGTAGCGAGGGTCTTCATCTCGCCGAGACCTTGATAAACCTGCGTGAGCTGACCGGAGATTTGTTTGAAACTTTCATTAAAACGGTGCTCGACTGACTTCTGGAGTTTTTCGTCGACGGTCATGCGCATTTCTTCAAGCTTCTTTGAATTATCATCTTGAAGACTTTTCACACGCGTATCGACGGTTTTCTGGATGCTCTGGAGGTTATCGGAGATTTCTTTACGATTGTCGCGAAACTCATTTTCGATCTTGGGCGCAATCTTATCAAGTTCGGCCTCGACGCGGATGAGGCGTTCCTCTAGCTTAGAGGTATCGAAGTTTTGCTGGCTAGGACGCCGGAATAGAATAACGATAAGGATGACGATTACAACGGTGAGCAAACCGATTACAGTTAGTTCCATACTTGTAATTATAGCATAAACTATTGGTTTATGTGCAACTTCGCAAGGAATTGCCGGTCTCGTGATTATGAACGTTGGTCGCGTATGATATTTCGGCTACAAGCGTAGGTGATGAGGAAGTATCCGCCATACACAATAGCTAGGATTGCGATGACTCCAGGCAAAGCTTGGGTGATGTCAATACCGCCGATGCTAGAGAGAACGAAGTCGCAGAACATGAGACCAAAGACGGAGTGGATGGCTGCGATTAGCAATGGAAAGAGGAAGAAGATGAAAATTTGCCAGAACAAAGCACTGTTCAATGTACGCTCGTCTGTGCCAATCTGACGTAGGATAGCATACTTCTGACGGTTGTCGCTGCTTTCGGAGAGCTCTTTGAGTGCAAGTACAGCAGCGCTGGAGATTAAGAAGATGATGCCAAGATAGAGACCGATAAAGGTAACAAGGGCGGACGTGCCGATGCTATTGTCTATGATGCTCTGGCGGGGAGTGACGCCGTAGTAAAAGATAGTACTATCATTAAAACTCTCTTTATCGGGATCACTGTTAAAATAGCGCTGTCTTAGACTCATTAGCTGGTCTTCAATTTCTATGCTGCGGTTTTCATCAAGATAGTTTGCCAGCATGATTTCACGGTAATAGGTGGAGACATTTTTAGCATCTAAACTATCTGGAATAATGATAATCCCGCCATTCGTCTTACTTATTTCTAGTTCGATGGTGCCGTCGATGCACTCTTTAAACTTCGGATAGAGAGTCTTTCCCTCAATCTCGATGGGTGTATGTTTGACAAGGGCAGCATTTCGCAACTTAACGATTTGGCCATAATTGGCGAGCACGGCGTACTCTTGATCGTCTAGTTCGATAGTCGGGAGCTGGAAGAAAGGCGCGACTTTGTTATAATCGCTCAGTGTGACGAAACGTTCGGAGACATAGCTCGACTGCACAGCGCCGTTCTCGTCGAGCACGGCGGAAGTCTCGTCAAAAGAATCCCTTAAAGTAAGCGCCTCAAAATTGCCAATACGATAGGTGATGACGTCTTTCACTAATTCATCAAGGTCCGTGCCGTCCTTAGCATAGGCGTCTTTAATATCGATAGCTTGCTCGCCGTAGCTTTCGACTTGAACGTCGAAAGGCAGTGTTTGTTCCATCGCGGCGTGCATAGTTTTATTAATTGAAAGTGCTGATCCGAGAATACATACTGTGACGAAGAGCATGAGACAGATGACCGACATGGAGCTAACCGTAGTATTGATTTTGCTACTGAACTGGCGCAAAACGAAGGAATTCAGTTTCTTGTAATAGACGTTTTTGAAGCTCATAAAGACGCGTAGTAGGAGACCAGAAAGCGACCAGAAAAGTAGGAACGTTGCGATGACGCCCATGATGATCGGGATAAGCAAGCGCCCCATCTCGCCATTACCATCCTCCATGAATTTGACGAGCCCGGCCGTGACCAGATAGTAGGCGATACCAAGCATGGTAGCAGCGATAATAAATACGCCAGTGCAGAGCCAAAGGTTCTTGAGTTTAATTTTCTCGTTGCGACGGCTAGAGGAAAGCAGATTGATGAGTTTCTGGCGGCTGATATTAATAGTATTAAAAATCATCACGACGAGGTAGATCACGCCGAAGTAGATCAAAGTTTTAACAAACGCGGAACCAGAAAAAACGAACTGAAATTGAGTAAGGTTAGCATCGAACATATTAGCAACTAATACGCTCGTCAGCTGTGAGGCAAGTATGCCTAGGACCAAGCCGACGCCTAGCGAAAGCAGGCCGATGAAGAAAGTTTCAAGGATAAGGATGAGTGAGATCTGGCGCTTGCCCATGCCGAGGGTGAGGTAGATGCCGAACTCTTTGCTGCGACGTTTGATTAAGAAGCGCGAGGCATAAATAATTAGCGCGCCAAGAATAAAAGAAACAAAGACGCTGACGACACCAAGGATCGTATTCATGAGCTCCAACATGTTGCGAACGCGTTCGGTGACATCTAGCATGATGGCTTGACTATCGAGTGCATTAAAAACATAAAAGATTGCAACGCCGAGTACAAGCGTAAAAAAGTAAATTGCGTAATCTTTAATACTACGTTTGATATTTTTAAGAGCGACTTTAACGAACATAATGATTTGCTCCAAATTCTGAGCTTAAGAAATAATTATTTTTATTCAGAACAGCATAATTCTGCGCAAAAAGTGGGATTTTCTCTTGTAGAAAAATTTGTTTATTTTCTAATAGGTGATTTTGGCAGTTTTCGCGGGACGCTATTCTGTGAAAAAATTTTGTTATTTTAAAAAGAAGGCTACAACGCATCGTTTAGATCTCCGCCGAGCAAGGTAATAACATTAATTATTGCATTGAAGAACTTTTTGCGGTCGTCTTTGCCGCGACGGAGTTCATTAAAAATCTTACCATCTTTAATAAAAATCACACGCGAAGCATAAGAGGCAGCGAAAGCATCATGCGTAACCATAAGAATCGTAGTCTGGAACTTATCATTAAGATTGTCGAATTGCTCTAGCAGCATGCGTGAAGATTTTGAGTCGAGGGCGCCAGTAGGCTCGTCCGCGAGGACCAGCTTCGGGTTAGTAATAATGGCACGAGCGGAAGCGATGCGTTGTTTTTGGCCACCACTCATTTGGTAAGGGAACTTTTCTAGGACATTCTGGATATTTAGTTCCTTGGCGATTTGATGGATGCGACTATCAATCTCGTTTGCATCACAGTTTTGGATGGAAAGCGCAAGAGCAATATTCTCGTAGGCAGTGAGCGAATCAAGCAAGTTAAAATCCTGAAAAATGAAACCCAATTCTTCACGGCGGAAGCGGTTCAATTCTTCTCCGCGCAGCGCAGTGATATCTTCGCCACCGACGTAAATATGACCAGAAGTGACATTGTCAATCGTGGAAATAACGTTAAGCAAAGTAGTTTTACCAGAACCGCTTGACCCCATGATGGCAACAAACTCACCTTCGTCGACCGTGAAAGAAATGTTATCGATTGCTTTCGTGAGCGATGACTTATTGCCGTAGTATTTCTCGACTTTTTCTAATTCTAAAATCGTTCGCATAATTTTCTCCTTAGCATAATTATATATAAGCGTCGTCTTGCTGTCGTGCGTCTAAGATTACGAATTGATTACATTTTTGTAAGTTGTATCGTCGATGACTTCGTAGTATTCAGTCGCTGCAAAAGTTATCTCCACTGCTGTATATTCGGATTTAGTGGAGCTAATGGAAATTTGGTGACCAAGCTTATCACATAGGGTCTTCGCAATGTATAGACCCATGCCAGTAGATTTCTTGCCGAGACGACCATTATCACCAGTGAAAGACTTGTCGAAAACTCGTGGGAGATCTTTTGCATCGATACCAATACCGTCATCTTTGATAATAAGGGCGACTTTTTCGTCCTGCGTGTGAGTGGTAATCATAATATGGCGGCTACGGTATTTGATGCTATTGTTAATAATTTGGTTGAGAATGAACTCCAGCCACTTCGCATCGGTCTGAACGTCATAATTAAGATTGCTGACATCGAGGTCAATTTTCTTGGCTAAAAGAATCTCGCGGTTACGGCTGGCGACAGTGCCGACGACATTGGCAAGGTTGGTTGCTTTGATAAGATAATCACGTTCGGCATTCTCGGCCCGTACGAAATAAAGAATTTGCTCGACGTAATCATCTAGACGTTTGATCTGTTCGCTCACTTTCGGGTCGTGTGAAAGTAGTGCAAGCGTGGCGAGCGGAGTCTTGACCTCATGAATCCACATTTCGACGTATTCCTGGAATTCTTGAGCTCGACTACGATAAAGATTAATGTTCTCGGACATGGATTTATTGATGCGATACAACGCGGCGTAGAGTACTTCCCCGTCATAGAAACGTGGCCGAGACAAAGTCTCTAAGACGAGGTAGGCTTGGTCGAGGCGCTCGAGATTGGTCAGCAGATTTTGATAAAAATTACGTTTGCGGTAATACTCTATTATTAATACTACTATAAGAAAGATTAGCCAAAGGATACCGAGCATAATGCAAATCTCGATGCGCACGCGGAAACCATTAAGGAAGAGTGCTGCGATGATAGTGAGCACGGTAGCGGCGACGAGGAAGTAGGCTTTGTCGCGCAAGAAATTGCGGAAACTTGCGACACTAGCGAGTGGCGTAATTGCTGGGCGTCTCATGAGAGGATATACCCGAGACCTTTGCGAGTCTCTATTGATTCACCGTAGCCGAGATTTTTTAGCTTGGAGCGGACACGGCTGACATTGACAGTGAGGGCATTATCGTTGATATATTCGTGATTATTCCAGAGATCAGTCATTAGTGCATCACGTGTGACGATTTCGCCTTGGTGGCTAAGTAGATGCCCCAAGATAATCATCTCGTTCTTCGTCAGGAAGATACGCTTGCCTTTGCCTTCGATCACGCCGCGGGCGAGATCGACGGAAAGATCGTGAAAGCTAATCGGACCAGTGTCGCCGCTAGCACGCTTCAGGACGGCGGCAATGCGTAGTAATAACACCTGCGGGTTGTAAGGCTTGACGACATAATCGTCAGCGCCATAGCTCATAGATAAAACTTCGTCCATCTCTACGCTACTGCTCGTGACCATAATCACGGGGACTGGAGACCTCGCACGGAGAGATTTGAGCAACAATTCCCCGTTGAGTCCGGGTAAGTTAATATCGAGGAGAATAAGGTCGGGCTGTGCGTCGGTAATTTGGTCGATAAGCAACGAAAGGTTCGGCGATTCGTCGGGAGAGAAGGTCGAAAGGTCGAGCGCGGCCGGTTCATAGCCAGAGCTCGCTAAGAGGTCAGTCAAGCCTTGGCGCATGGCTTCTTCGTCTTCGATGATTAGAATGCGTTTCATTTGATATTATTATAACATTTTCGCCAGATTTTGCGAAAGATTACGATAATGTAAGGTAAGACTCGATGTTTTAGCTATGTTATGTCGCTTTTAGTACTGATCGTCTTTTATGGAGCTGGCGAGATGCTTGCTGGAGAGGCGGCCCTGAGATAATAAGAGAGCAAGAGGAGCGGTGAGGAGAACACAGAAGATAGTAGCGAAAAACCGATGGTCAATGCCAAGCAGAAAGACGTGAGGTACGGATGAAAGTTCATAGGTATCCTGCAGCGTTTCGGTGAGAGCAGAAACGTTCGCGCCTGATATAACCGCGACTATGACAAGCCCAATTATAATACTAGTAAAAACGGAGATCAGGCAAAGTTCTAAGAGATATATCAAATAGATTAAAAGAATATCACCAGTGGTGGCACCAAGCGAACGGTAGAGAGCGACGCTAGGGCTTTCTTGATCAAGGAGATGGATAAAAGTGAACGTGGTAATAATGACAGCGACAATCATAAGAACAGTTTCGATAACAAAGAGGGCCCGGTCGGTATCAAAGAAACCTTGGGCTATACTAGCAGTGTCGGAGAATATAGAGCTTATCTCAAGCGTAGTAGGTCTACCCAGGCGATGCTCTTCTGCGTCAGAAGCATCAATGAATCCAGTCAAATCCTTATAATTGTCAAATCGGATGACATCGTAGTCTTTTATGCTATTGTAGGCGGATTGATCTTCAGCTTGATCGAGTTTGCTCTGGATATAATTCTGCACGCGTCCGTCGCCGTTATCCAAGATGACTCCAAAACCGTACGAATACCAGACTGGATACCTAGAGGACTGCTTGATAGACAAGTTGAGAAGGTTGAGTTCTCCGGGCAGAGACGAATCCCCTATCGTGGGCGTTGTCGGTAGCTCGCCTACCGCATAGTAATCTGTGGCAAATATTTCTTTATAATTATCTGCATCACTAAACCTTGATGCGTCAGGAATAAGTAGAACGGGAAGCCGGTCTGACGGCAGTGAAGCAAGCTTGGCTTGGTCTATATATGGCTGGAAAAGGTCATAACTCGCAACGGTAGAGTTAGGCATTCCGGCTATCTGATAGTCGGTGATACTGCCGACTTTTTCGCCATGGTGTTGTTTGGCTCTTTCGGCTAATCTTTCTTCACGGCTATTATATCCGGCAGTATTCTTAAATCTTGCTACGACGTAGCTAGCGCCCACAGTCTTGATGGTAGAGGCGTCAAGGAGCGTAGTGCGTAGACCAGTGAAAAGAAAGTTGATACCGATAATAAGACCAAAAATAATCGATACAGTGAGTACGATAGCGAGGCTACGAAGCTTATAGCTAACAACATTCTGGGCGGCAAGATGCGCAGCGTCAGAAAATTTAATACCCATTCGATAATGCCTCTAGAAGATATTGATAGTTGCGCTTATGCATTATGCTTATATTGTATGCTTCGCTGCAGGCTAAGTCAAGGCTCGCTTGCGGAAAACAGCCCTATACTCGGACAAAAGAAGGACCCCTTGTGGGGTCCTTCTTTTTTGTTTCTTCGTATTTCGTTTTTCTGGATTAACCAGAAAAATCGTCCACTCAGAATAGATAAAACAATTTTTATCTATTCTTTCGTATTCCTCTTTTCGATAATCTCGGCAGCCACGTTTGGTGGTACTTCCTCGTAAGCGAAGAGTTCCATGGAGCTAGCCGCACGGCCTTGCGACATAGAGCGCAAGTCAGAAGTGTAGCCGAAGAGGTTCGCCAGCGGAGCAAAGGCTTTGATCAGCTTAGCGCCACCGCTTAGGTCTTCCATACTATCGATACGGCCACGACGAGAGTTAATATCGCCGATCACATCACCCATGAACTCTTCCGGAGTGGTGATTTCCAGCTTCATAACCGGCTCAAGCAAGACTGGTTTGGCGCGCTTGATACCCTCACGGGTAGCTAGGCTACCGGCTAGCTTAAAGGCAAGCTCGCTGGAGTCGACATCGTGATAGGAACCATCGTACAGAGTGGCTTTCACATCAACGACTGGATAACCAGCAATCACGCCACCGTTCAAGGTTTCTTCGATACCCTGCTGAACTGGCTTGCGGTACTCTTGAGGAACTACGCCGCCTTTGATCTGATCGATGAATTCAAAGCCCTTGCCAGGTTCGTTCGGCTCAAACTTGACCCAAACATCACCGTACTGACCGCGGCCACCGGACTGCTTAATGTGTTTACCCTGAGCTTCAGCGGTGCCACGAATAGTCTCACGATAGGCAACTTGTGGAGCGCCAGTGTTAGCTTCGACGCCATGTTCCTTCTGTAAACGGTCGATGGCAATCTCAAGATGTAGCTCGCCCATACCAGAAATAATAGTCTGGCCGGTCTCTTCGTCAGTGTGAACACGGAGAGTTGGATCTTCCTCGACGAGCTTTTGTAAGCCAAGACCCATTTTCTCTTGGTCAGACTTGGTCTTTGGCTCGACAGCGATAGATACAGGAGGATCTGGGAACTTAATATCCTCGAGGTGAATCGGGTGAGCTGGATCACAGATAGTGGTACCGGTCGTCACTTCTTTCATACCAACCACAGCGGCAATATCACCTGCGGTGATCTCGGCGATCTCTTCGCGCTTATCAGCAAACATACGTACGAGGCGGCCAATACGCTCCTTATCACCAGTCGTGGCATTCAAAACGGTGTCGCCAGACTTCATCTTACCAGAGTAGACACGGATAAAGATCAACTTACCAACGAATGGGTCCGTAGCGATTTTGAAAGCAAGCGCAGTAAGCGGCTCGTTGTCGTCGGCCTTGCGGACGATCTGGTCGCCAGTCTTAGGATCGATACCGAAAGTCTGGCCCTGGTCGCGATCGAGTGGAGACGGAAGATAATCAGTGACAAGATCGAGAACTTTCTCAACGATCACACCACGACCATCACCACCAGTGACAAGGAAGAAGTCGCCATCGAGAACACGCTTACGGAGAGCAGCCTTGAGCTCGACTTCGGTGATAGCCTCTTCGCCTTGGTTGAAGAATTTCTCCATCAAGGTTTCGTCGGCTTGGACAGCTTCTTCGACGAGGAGTGAGCGGGCGTTCTTAGCTTTCTCCAGCATGTCAGCCGGGATCTCACCCACGGTCAGCTCGTGGTCGGCGTAATCTTTGTAAGTGTAAGCCTTCATATCAATAAGGTCAACGACACCACAGATATCTTTTTCGAAACCGATCGGCAAATGAATAGCGACCGCGTTTTTCGACAAACGCTTATGGATGCTATCGAGAGACTTGTAGAAATCGCCGCCAATCTGGTTAATCTTGTTCACAAAACAGACACGAGGCACGCCATATTTAGTAGCTTGGCGCCAAACGGTCTCAGATTGCGCTTCGACGCCCATCTTACCATCGAAGACAACCACGGCGCCGTCAAGCACACGCAGGGAGCGTTCCACCTCAGCGGTGAAGTCGATGTGCCCCGGGGTATCGATGATATTGATTTTATGGCCTTTCCAGTAGGTAGTGACCGCAGCGGAAGTAATAGTAATGCCACGTTCCTTTTCCTGTTCCATCCAGTCGGTAGTAGCGCCACCGGTGCCGCCTTTTACGAGGTCAATTTTGTGTTTGAGACCAGTACGGTAGAGAATAGCCTCGGAAGTAGTGGTCTTGCCAGCGTCAATATGAGCGATAATACCGATATTGCGCAGTTTTGATAAATCTTTTACTTCATTTGCCATGAAAGTATTTTTCCTTTATGATATTAAATTTTGCCAAACTTAGGATATGTCTGAGAATAAAACATTCTAAACACTCCAAGAAACAGGCTTTTCTTAATTCTATCATAAATTGAGCAAAAATCATAGAGGTTTTTCTGGAAAAGTCTGGTTTTGTAACTGTGTAAACTTAACGAGTTTTTAATTAAGTGGCTTTTTGCTGAATTACACGCAAAAACGCCCCCGGGGAGGGGCGTTTTGACAAGTTTACTCTTTGAAAGCGCGTAAGATGAGCAGACCGAGCGGTAAGAAAATAATCAACGTAGCAGCGCCGGCAAAGTTCAAGCTGAAATCAGCAGCCAGACCGATCAGATAGACAACTGGAATATAGATCAGCTTAGAAATTACCTTGGCGAGTGAAATAACCGAAGTTTGCTCGCTGGCAGGAATGTGCTGCTGCAAACGCGGCATCATAGTGGTCGCGGTCCAGCCCTGCACGGCGCCCATCAGGAGATAAAAACCGATCGTCCAGAGGTTGATCCGAATAGTCAAGACTGCCATACTGAAAGCCATAAGTGAAAGCGGAATAACTAAGATTTGCCGGTCGGATAATTTTGGCGAAAATCTTTTGGCCAAGCTGACACCGAGCATACAGAAAAGCGAATTAATCGCCCAGCCCATTGACACGATACCGAGCGGCACACCAGCGTACATCAGCATCGGCGTGAAGACCCAAATGATACCATGCGTCATCTCGCGCGAAACGGCAAAAGCAAAGATATAAGTGCGCAGTCGCGGCCGTTTCAGGGCAGAGGTAGCAATACGAAGCATGTCGCGCAGAGGATTAGTGACGGGGCGATGCAGCCTTTCACTATCATCATAAATGCCAAGACTTATTATCCCTGACGATAGATAAATTAAACCGTTACAGGCGATTGCCAAGCGGAAGCTAATCGCGCCGATCGGTCCGCCGAGCAACACCAAGGTCAAGCTCGAGATTTCTCGCCAAAAGGAAAGACGCATGCTTTGCTGGCGGAAATATTGCTCGCCAGGCTGAATCTGATAGGAAAAATGCCGGAGTAAGCTGAAGTCGACACCTTCGCTAAATGCCATAAAAAACCCGAGTAAACATTCAGAACTCACTACACCGAGAAAATTCGTAGCCGTCGCATAGAGGAAATAGGACAAAGCAGCACCAAAATCACCGATCACATTCGCCCATTTGCGCCCGAAGCGGTCTGCAATCCAGCCGGTAGGCAGATCGATAAACAGCATCACGAGTGTAAATAGGGCTTGGGTGATGGCAATTTCGGCTTGATTGAGACCGATGGAATGAAAAAATGGGGTCATAATCGGAACGGAAATGCTGCCGGCAGTGAGGGCTGATTCGACGAGGACGAGACACAAAGAGCGGCGATAGCGGGATTTGGACTGGGATTGCATAAGATTAGCTCCTTTCAAGAGTTTTTAAAGTTCTATGCTAAAAATAGCATCTGTTAGCCACATAAATCTGCGGCTAGATAACTCCCGAAAGATTACCTTCGGGAGTTATCTAGAATTGAATTTTACGATAAATAAGTTATAACATGATAATTCCCGCACATTTATCCAGAGATAGCACAGCAGAGCCAAGGTAAGTGGCTGGCTCGATCTGATACTGGTGTGCGAAATTTATCATACACATACTTCTATTGTAGCACACATCGTCTAAAATGTCAATGGTAAAAACACGAAATTATGTATTTTTTGTATTTTTATTGCTTAAAGTGCTCTGCGGACGCTCTTTTTGGGGCCGCACTTTTTACTAAACTGGACTCTTATCATCACTGGATAAGATATAGAGTCGATGTTTGGCGCGAGTGAGGGCGACGTAAAGCAGACGCTCTTGGTCGGCTTTTTCTGCAGCCAAAGTGTCGCCGAAGAGTTCAAAAATAGTCGCGTACGGATGAGCCGATAAAACCTGCGAGCGATCGGCCTCCAACAAGATCACGACATCAGACTCGAGACCCTTAGACTTATGCATGGTCATGATGCGGATGCGCTGATCGAAAGCATCTGGTGTAAGTAAGCGTTCATGTAGGACAATATCCCTGAGACTTTGATGAAAGCCGTCCAAGGTGACGCCTGGAAAAGAGGTAAAATTATGGCGGTGCAGAAGGAGTAGATTATCGTGACGATGTTTCTTGACGATCTTGAAGACAGTTTTCAGGAGTTGGGCGGGAGCCTGATAGCCAGCCGGCTGACCGCCGCAAGCTCTACTGATTGCAAGCTGGAAACGTGCATCGCCGAGAGCATCCTCACGCAAATCTGTAGCGTCGAAGTTCGTCTTCGTGTAGGTCAAGCGTTTAATCTTGCCCCGATCCTTACTGAAAGCGACGGCGCGCTGGGCGGCTGGGTCGTAATGCTTAAGCATGTAATCGTTCGCATTCTCGACGATCCGGCGACTGCTGCGGTAGTTGGTGACGAGCGGGATATTTACCACATCTTCGGGGAAATACTGAGCGAAGTTCAAGAAATAATCAACGTCGGAGCCAGCAAAACGATTAATGGCCTGCCAATCATCACCAACCGCGAAAAGATGAGCGTAAGGGCAGTTCTGACGAATAGCCTGCACGAGGCTAAAGAAAAGGTAAGAGAAATCTTGATATTCGTCTACCATAATGTATTTGAAACGCGCGGTCTGAGCGTGAAGGGTACTGGTAGGCTGCGTTGCGGCTTCACGTAAGAGACGGATAGCGCGAGACATGAGGATATTAAAATCTATCTGGGGAAAATTCAGCGACAAAAGGTATTCTTGGTATGCGGCAAGGCAAACACGGTGCAGGTAGATATTATGGTCGTAAGTGGAGTCGGCTTGATGCGCCTGGGTATAAGAATCCACATCGGCGCAGAGAGCGAGCAGGCCCTTGTCGCCGAGATATTTCTGTCCAGCACGGGCGATAAAACTACTGGCTAGGCGGAGGAGCTCCGTATAGGTCTGCGCGGAAAGTTTACGCTGCTGCTCGGCTACGACTTTACGTACGGCCAAACGGACGAGCTGATCATGAGTCTGCTCGGAAATAATTTCGGGATATTCGCCAGAAAGCTTGACCATATCGAGAGCAAACTTATGGAAGGTCGAGGCAATCTTGATAGGCGCTTTACGGCCATGCCAATGTTTAAGTGGCGTACCATCAATCTCGACCAGACCGATACGCTCGTTGACCTCGGCAGCAGCGGTGCGGTTGAACATAAAGGCAGCTATCTCTTCAAAATCAGCTTGCCCGCTGGCGATAAGATAGGCGATCTTTGCGACGATGACGCGGGTCTTACCGGAGCCTGCACGCGCGGTGACGAGCGTATTCTTATGACTGTCAAAAACAGCTTTGGCTTGGTCGGCATCTAGGGTGTAAGGCTTGCCATCGAGACTAACATGCGTAGCAAACCAAGTTCGCAAGGAAGAAACATCGTTGCCCACTAGGGTCTACCTGGACTAGCTAAGCTTCTTTCGGAGGATATCCTGGACAGCGGAAGGGTTAGCCTTGCCATGAGACTCCTTCATGACCTGCCCGACAAGGAAGCCAAGGACTTTTTCTTGACCAGCCTTGAAGTCGGCCTGAGCTTGTTGCGTCTCGAGCTTCGCTAGGACACTGTCGACGATCGCTTCGAGCGCGCCGAGGTCGTTTTCTTGAACGACGCCAAGCTCTTTCGCAATCGTGCGCGTGTCTTTGTAGTGCATTTCTGGATCGAAAAACTTAAGGAAGACTTCTTTCATGCCAGTACTGGAGAGCTCGTTTTTCTCGTTCATGGCGACGAGCTCAAGGAGTTGATCCCTCGTAGGCAGCTCATCATTAAGTAAGCTAGCGTTCTCTTCAGCAAGCAAAACTGAAAGGAAAAGATTGGCAATTTTCTTGACGGCTTTTTTGTCTTCGAGCTCGGCGAGCTTCTCCATGAGCAGACGATAATCAAGCAACGTCTCTACGCTATCGGCGCCGAGGATTTCGCCAAATTCTTGGCGGTACCAGGTTGGAAGCTTAGGCAATTTGGCACGCTCTTCGTCGACGATATTTTCACTCAGGCGAATTGGCGGAATATCTGGCTCGGGCATGTAGCGGTAATCTTGTGCTTCTTCCTTGCTACGTTGAGAGGTAGTCTCGCCGGTAGCGTCACTCCAGCCGCGCGTTTCTTGGACGACTTTCTCGCCTTTATCAAGAAGCTTAGCTTGGCGCTTGATTTCGTACTCGACTGCACGCTCGACGCTGCGGAATGAATTAAGATTCTTGACCTCGGCGCGCGTGCCGAGTTCAGTGCTATCCTCGGGCGCTATACTGATATTAACATCGAAGCGCATATTGCCATTATAGAGATCGCCAAAGGTGACACCGGCGTAAGTCATGAGGCGCCAGAGCTCTTTCGTGTACTCACGAGCCTCGACGGCGGAGTGAATGTCCGGCATCGAGACGATCTCGATCAATGGCGTACCGGCACGGTTCAAGTCGACCAGAGAGTCGCCGCTTTCGTGGCTGAGCTTCCCGGCGTCTTCCTCGAGGTGAGCGTGTTCGATGCGGACCTGGCCGCCACTTGGGAGCTCGACGTAGCCTGCCCCGATGATTGGGTGGAAAAGCTGAGTAATCTGATAGCCTTTGGGCAAATCTGGGTAATAATAGTGCTTGCGGTCGAAGCGGCTCTCGAGATTGATGCTAGAGTTCAGGGCGAGACCGGCACGGACGGCGTAGCGGATAGCGGCTTTGTTTAGCCGTGGCAGCATGCCTGGGAGAGCATAATCGACTGGAGAGACGCAAGAGTTTGGCTCTTTGCCACGCGCATCGTTGTCGACCTCAGAAAAGAGCTTGGTCTTCGTGCAGAGCTGGACATGGCATTCAATGCCGATAGTTGGGATATATTTGGTTTTTTCTGACATATCTATATTGCTCCTAAATTCTTTAAGGCTTGCCGGAAAGTGCGCAGGGCTTGCCTGGCTACTTCATAGCTAACTTGATAATCATCTTGGTGAACGATTTGGTTGCGAATCTTGTGGGCAAACCAGACTTTGTTGAGGTCAGGCATTTTATTGCCCAGCTTTTTAAGCTTGTCGCCCATACTCTGACCAGGTATACCCATCTCGTTCAGAGCTTTGTCGAGGAGCTTATCGGCTTCGAGCACAGATAGATTGTAGCTACGCGGATCGTTCTCCTCGAGACCGTTCTCGATTTTGAGCCAGCGCGTCTGATACTCTTCGACGTCGAAAGCGTGGCGGCGCTTGCCGCTTAGTACCATCGCAACCAAGACAAGCAGAGCGACGGCGACGATCGCAATTACCAAGAAGACCATTTGTGGCATTAGTCGTTCCCTCCTTTGATGTCCGTATTGTCGTCATTTTTTACTTCAGGAGAGGGGGCAGCGAGGTCGTATTCATGCATATTTTTAGCGAACTTCAGCAAATCTTGGTCGCTGCGACGCGGGCCAACTAACTGTAAACCGAGACTAAGACCATCAGCGGTCTCACCAACCGGGACAGCGACACCCGGTATACCGGCAAGATTCAGAGATACGGACATCATATCTTCGAGATACATTGCTACAGGGTCGTCCACTTTTTCGCCGAGCTTGAAAGCTGGGTTCGGGCTAACCGGGCTCAAGATAAAGTCGCATTTCTCGAAAGCTTTAGCGTATTCGTCAATAATCAGAGTACGAGCTTTCGCGGCTTTCAGATAATAAGCATCGTAGAAGCCAGAAGAAAGAACGAAGTTGCCGATCATGATGCGGCGCTTATTCTCGGGCATGAAGCCTTCGTTCCGGGTATTCTCATAGAGCTGGTCGAGCGTACTGGAACCGCTACTCCGGAAGCCGTAGCGGATACCATCGTGGCGAGAAAGATTGCTAGAGACCTCCGCCGGGACGATGATGTAGTAAGCAGCGAGGGCGTATTTCAGGGCAGGCATGTTGAGATAAACAATCTCATGACCAGCGTTTTTCAAGCGCCCGATCTCGTCGGCGAGGGCCTTGCGAATCTCAGGGCTGACCGCATCGTTATCAAAATCTTTGATCACACCGATCTTCTTGATCGGATCATCGAACTTCGACTCGCCGTTATTATAGTAATCAGGCAGAGTCGTGAGGTCGTTCGGATCTTGGCCAGCAGTGATTTGCATGAGAAGGTCAAGATCCTCTGGGCTTTCAGCGAAAAAGCCGACACAATCCGTGCTAGATGCCATCGCCACGACACCATAGCGGCTAATCGTACCGTAAGTAGGCTTGATCGCATAGACGCCGTTGAAGCTGGCCGGCTGGCGGATGGAACCGCCGGTATCAGTACCGGTAGCGAAAGGTACGATGCCTAGCGCGACCGCCACGGCGGAGCCGCCGGAGCTGCCACCAGCGACACGAGTAGTGTCCTTCGAGTTTTTGGTCGGACCGTAGTAAGAGTTCTCGGTAGAAGAGCCATGGGCGAAAGCATCAAGATTCGTCCGGCCAATCATAATAGCGCCTTCGGCTTCGAGCTTACGGACAGCGGTGGCCGTAATCGGGCTGACGAACTCCTCTAGGATGTGGGCAGAAGCGGTAGTACCGCCCTCGGGACTGAGGAAATTATCCTTCAGTGCGTAGGGCACGCCCGCGAGACGACCGACATCCTCGCCATTCTGAAGGCGAGCGTCGATCTCGGCGGCTTTCTTGATCGCCTCGGTGTCGTTGATAAAATTAAAGATGTTGTATTCTTCTTGATATTGATGCGCTTTCGCCAAGGCTTCCTTGACCAGCGACATCGCACTTACGTCTTTACTCGCAGTTAGCATGTGTCTCCCCTACAATACTTTTGGTACTTTAATTTGATGATCTTTGACCTCTTTGGTCAGGCTGAGCAGAGCTTCACGGTCGGCTTCTTGCGGGAGAATCTCGTCATCACGCCAAACATTTTCCATCTCGAAAACCTGGTAAGTAGGCTCGACGCCAGAGGTATCCAAATCGTCGAGCTGCGAGATATAATTAACAATTTCTTTAATATCCGAGACCAAGCGGGTGCTTTCCTCGTCGGTCAGGGCGAAATTTGAGAGCTTCGCTAGATGAGAAATAGTGTCCTGATTAACTTCCATGATATATATTATACTACACATCCAGCAAACTAGGAGAAATTCGGCCTGCACGTTAGACGAAATCAGACCCACACGCTAGACGAAATTCGAGATCCTATGCGCTGGGCTCTTCTTCACTTTCTTGCGGTCTAATGTACTGTGCTATAATAGATTTATGCAGAAAATAATTGGCGTGTTTGACTCGGGTGCAGGCGGTCGGACGACTTTGAAAGAGATCCAGACGTTGCTGCCGGGCGTGCAGACGATTTATTTTGGCGACCGCGAGCATTGTCCCTATGGCGAAAAATCTCAGTCCGAGCTAATCGAGATCACGAGCGAAATCGTGGCGAAGATGGAGCAGGCTGGAGCCACGATGATTGTGATTGCCTGTAATACCGCCACGACGCAGTGTATCCGGGCGCTCAGAGAGCGTTTCCCGCGCTTGACTTTCGTGGGGACGGAGCCGGCGCTAAAGGTCGCCTGCGACCACGGCTGCCGCAATATCTTGCTGATGGCGACACTCTCGACGGTTAAGTCGCGGCAGGTGGAACGTCTGGTCGAAGACAATATCACCGATCAGCATCTAACGTTGCTTCCCTGTGCAGGTCTGGCGGAGCTGGTCGAAGAGGCGGTGGTGGGGGAGGACGCTTGCCCGCTAAATGCAGGCTTAGTGGCGAAGCTGGATGAGCTATTACTGCCATTGCCAGAGCGCGACAAGGTTGACGGCGTGGTGCTAGGCTGCACGCACTATATCTTCTTGAGACCATACATACAGCGCTACTTCCCGAATGCTGAGCTGATCGACGGCAATGCTGGGGTGGCGCGGCACGTGAAGGAATTGCTGGAGAGCGGAGAATAGATAGTTTATTGGAGTGCTTTAAGTTTCGTCCTCTGAGTGGCAGATCTGGTTTTTGGCCCGAAGACTGGCTTTGGCGTCTAGAAAATATCCTACGGTCTGGAAAGAAGCTGTCTAGAGGTTATCCTTGATCTCTGGGAAAAGATCATAAAGGTTGTAGCCGAGGAGGTCGTCGAAATGCTCCTTGAGCTTATAAGTCTCGCGGATGCGCTCGGGTGTTCGGGCACAGACGCCATGACGCGAAATGACGTCGATCATACGCTTGTCAATAGTATAAGGCTTGAGGCAAACGAGAGTGTCGCAGAGAGAAACGAGCTTGTCAGCGAGCGAGAAGTCGTGGTGCTGGATGTAATCAATGAGGAATTGGTCGCGCTTGGGGTCTACGAAGTCGGCGAAGCTACAGAAGGGGTCGTTATTGACGAAAGAATGAGTGAGACAAACTTCACAGTATTCGTCGTCGAAGCCAAGCGACTTAAGATACTCGTAGCCCTTCTTCGGGTGCTCAGGGTAGTCGAACAGCTTGCCAATGTCATGAAGATAGCCTAGCTTAATTAGCTGCTCAGGATCGAGCATAGTTTGATGCTGCGCAGCGTTGACGGACGCAGCAATCTTGCCGGCGGCATCGCCCACACCAATAGAGTGCACGACCCAGCCCTCATGTGAGACGTCAGCAGCGCGGGCGTCGGAGAGCATTTGGAGGATTTGAGATTTGGTGGGGACCATAATAGGTATATTATAGCATAAAATTTCGTTTTATGCTGTAGCCATTTCGCGCTCGAAAACTTCTCACATAACCCCTGCAAAACTCACTAGAACCGCCCGACCTAGCCCGCACATCTCAATATGGCACGCCGGCGTCAAATGTCGAGCCCAGCTCCGAAGATGCTATCGGTGCTACCACAGTGCTATCGCCCCGCCAAAAGCCCCCTACACAGGGGGCTTTTGAGACTGAGCAGAATGCTACTACTCTAGATTTCTGCTACTTCCTCGGCTGATGGCGCACTCTCCATGTCAGCTTCCTCAGCGGCAGCTTCAGCAGCTTCCGCATCGGTAGTACTGAGTGGAGTGACGCCGGTACCGACTGGGATCTTGCGGCCGATAATGACGTTCTCCTTGAGACCGTTCAAATGGTCGACACGACCGTTTATCGCGGCATTAATAAGCACGCGAGTCGTATCCTGGAAGGACGCGGCCGAGAGGAAGGAGTCGGACCAGATAGACACCTTGGTGATACCCAGCAAGAGGCTGTGATAGGTGGCTGGTTGCTTGCCTTTGGCTTCGAGCTCTTGGTTCTCGGCGATGATGGCAGCCTTCGAGACGATATCGCCCGAGACGAAGCTAGACTCGCCAGCATCGTCGACCATGACGCGGCTAAACATCTGACGGACAATGATCTCCAAGTGCTTGGCAGAGATTTCGTGGCCCTGCGCGGCGTAGACGGAGATGACGTCGTTCATGATGTAGCGAGCAGTCTCGTCAGCGCCCTTGTATTTGAGCAAGTCTTGGAGGTTCAAAGAACCAGTCGTGATGCGGTCGCCTGCCTTGATACGGTCGCCATCGCGGACGAGCAGCTCGGCGTCGTTCGGGATCTCGGTCTTGACAGCAGCGCCAGCTTCAGCGACTACGATAATTGCATCGTCGGTGAGCTGAGCATTGCCATCGACCGGCGAAACTAATGGCTCTTGACCGTCGCCTTTATCGGCGATGACGTCGCCAGCTTTGACGCTAGCACCATCTTTGATCTTAGCCGTACGGCCTTCGAGCTCGAGGCGGAAGGTGTCGCCGCTATCTGGAGTAATAGTGACAATGTACTTGTTCGCCTCTTCGACCACGGCGACAGTGCCGTCGATCGAAGCGACATAAGCTTGACCTTTCGGGACGCGGGCTTCGAGAAGCTCCTCGACACGTGGAAGGCCACGTGCGATAGCACCGGAGCCGGCCACACCTGAGCCGTGCTTAGTGTCGAGTGTCAGCTGAGTACCTGGCTCACCTAGGGACTGCGCGGCGATCACACCGACTGGCTGGTTTGCCTCGACGAGAGCACGGGTAGACATATCAACCCCGTAAGCTTTGCGCGGCACGCCATTGACGGCAGTCGTAGTGAGGACGGACTGGATCTTGACCATCTCGATCTTATCGTCATTCTCGATTTCTTCAGCCATCTCTTTCGTGATGAGCTGGTCAGCATCGACATAGCCAGGGACTGGCTCGGCAGTATAACGTCCAGCGATACGAGCGGCGAAGCCAATACCAGTATATTCAGATTCATTGCGGTAAACGGCGAAGCCTGGGTCTGGCGCCTCTTCGTCGGTCGTGAAGACATCTTGCGCGACATCCACCAAGCGACGGGTGAGGTAGCCAGAGTCGGCAGTACGGAGAGCTGTAGAGACCTGACCCTGGCGAGCACCACGAGTGGCAATGAAGGATTCCAGCGTATTGAGGCCCTTTTTGTAGCTACTCTTGACTGGAAGCTCGATTTCGTTGTTATTAATATCCACCATGATACCGATCTCAGCGGAAGCAAGCTTAATGTTAGAGACGCTACCACGAGCACCGGAGTTCACCATCACCGCGATGTCAGTATCCATATCGGCGAGCTTATTCTTCAAGAAGTCCGAAATCTTCTTATCGATATCGCGCCAGTTGGCCACGGTGAGATTATGACGTTCTTCTTCAGTGACGAGGCCTTGCTCGAACTGCTCTTGGATAAGGGCGGTTTTCGCGTCGCCTTCGGCGATGAAATCGTCGATCTCAGCATACGTTGGGTAGTCATCCTTTGCTGTCGAGACGGATGCGATGGTCTCATACTCGAAGGCAAGGTTCTTGACAGCGTCAGCGGTCTTCACAGTCGTCTCCGCACCGTACAGATCGAAGATATCAGCCATGACCTTCTTCAGCTGTTTGCTGGTCTGGACGGAATCGTCATACGGATATTCCTTCGGCAAGACTTCGTTGAAGATCACGCGACCGAGAGTGGTATTGCGGATCTCTCCCTTAGCATAGACACGAATTGGTGTCTGAAGGGCGATAAGACCCTGATCATAAGCCATCTCTGCTTCATAGACTGAGCTGAACGGCTTAACTTTGTCGGTCTCAGTACCAGGTTTGTCGTAAGTGAGATAATATATGCCAAGCACTACATCCTGATAAATCGCGAGTACTGGTGCGCCGTCGGCTGGCTTCAATAGGTTCTTGCTGGCGGACATTAGCTCGCGGGCTTCGGCCTGAGCAGCATCAGAGAGTGGCAAGTGGACCGCCATTTGGTCGCCATCGTAGTCAGCGTTAAAGCCAGAAGCGACGAGCGGGTGGAGCTGAATAGCTTTACCCTCGATGAGCTTTGGTTGGAAGGCTTGGACCGAGAGGCGGTGGAGTGATGGTGCGCGGTTCAAGAGGACGTATTTCCCCTTAATCACTTCGTCGAGACCATCCCAGACTACGGCTTCGCTGGCATCGATCATGCGAGTGGCTGAGCGAATATTTGCGGCGTGTTCGTTGGCAATGAGCCAAGAGATTACGAACGGTTTGAAAAGTTCGAGCGCCATCTGCTTTGGCAGACCACATTCGTTGAGTTTCAGGGTCGGACCAACCACGATGACCGAGCGGCCAGAGTAGTCGACACGCTTACCGAGCAAGTTCTGGCGGAAACGCCCCTGCTTGCCCTTGAGGAGGTCAGAGATACTCTTGAGCTTGCGGCGGCCGTTCTGCGCGCTAGCACTACGGCTACCGTGGACAGCTGAGTTGTCGATGAGCGCATCGACTGCTTCCTGGAGCATACGCATCTCGTTGTGACGAATAACAGCCGGAGCGTTGAGCTCGATGAGCTTTTTCAAACGGTTATTACGGTTAATTACCCGGCGATAAAGGTCGTTGAGATCTGAGGTCGCGAAGCGGCCACCAGGCAAAGCGATCATCGGGCGTAGATCCGGCGGGATAACTGGCACGACGGTTAAGACGAGGTCGATCGGCTTAATCCCAGCCGCTTCCATGCCTTCGAGCACCTTGAGGCGTTTCATGACGCGCTTCTGCTTCTGGCCTTTAGTATTCTCCGCTTCTTCGCGCAGCTCAGAAATCATTGTTTTGAGGTCGATTTCTTCGAGCAGCTTAGTGATTGCGGTAGCACCCATCTCGACCTCGACCAAGTCCACATACTCTTCTGGGAGATTGCGGTAAGCTTGTTCGGTGATGACGGCACCTTTCTTGAGGCTTTCGAGAGCGGCTTTGTTCGCAAGATACTCGGTCTCGAGAGCTTCGGTTTCTTTGGCTTGTTCGTCGGCAAGAGCCGTGGTGTTGGCGTTTTTATCTTCGGCTAATTTCTCATATCGTAAGCGAATTGCTTCGCGAGCGGCTACAGTAGTAGCCTCAAGATCCTCTAAACGTTTGGCGATCTCTTCATCTTTAGACTCGATGATGAGATACGAAGCAAAATAGACGACCTTTTCAATATTTTTGACTGTGAGGTCCAGCAGGACGCTCAAAGCGCTCGGTGTACCGCGCATGAACCAGATGTGTGCTACCGGCGCTGCTAGGCTAATGTGCCCCATGCGCTCACGGCGAGCAATAGATTTCGTGACGAGGTTGCCCTCTTTATCCACGGCCGCTTCACGCGAGCGGACGCCTTTTAGTTTTGAATCGTGTGGATTAATGTCTTTGACTGGGCCAAAAATCCTCTCGCAGAACAAGCCGTCGCGCTCTGGCTTCTGGGTGCGATAGTTAATGGTTTCTGGCTTCAAGACTTCGCCGTAGCTCCAGCCGAGGATATCCTCTTTGCTGGCTACGCTCAGCCTAATCGAGTCAAAGTCGTTGGCACTGATATAATTATCCATCCAAGCCATATTACAACTCCTCTCCGAGGTCGAGGGTAGCGTCGTCTTCGGCGGCATCCAAATCGTCTACCGGCAGATCGTCGTAGTCCTCATCCTCTGTTATTTCTACCCCTTCATCATCAAGCAGCTCAGCAGCTTCTTCATCGTCATCGAGGTCGATGATGGTATCCATCGTTTCTTGCTGAATGCCGTGTTGCGCATAGATCAAGCGGTCATCGCGTTCCTTTTCGATTTCGCGAGAAGTCTTCTCGATGACTTCGCCGGCGTCGGTCGAATTACCATGATCCAAGAGATCCACTTTAAGACCCAAGCCTTGGAACTCTTTCACCAAGACGTTGAAGCCTTCTGGCAGCTTCGGACCTTCGATCGGTTCGCGCTTAATAATAGATTCGTAAGCCTTAGCACGGCCATAGACATCATCAGACTTAATAGTGAGCATTTCCTGCAAAGCAGTAGCTGCACCGTAAGCTTCGAGCGCCCAGACCTCCATTTCCCCGAAACGCTGACCACCATTTTGTGCCTTACCACCGAGCGGCTGCTGGGTGACGGCGGTGTACGGACCAGTCGAACGGGCATGAATCTTATCTTCGACCATGTGGTGAAGCTTCAGCATATGCATCACACCGACAGAGGTGCGCTCATTGAATGGCTCACCAGTAAGACCATCATAGAGCTGGACGCGACCATCGCGAGCGTAGCCAGCTTTTTCGAGCTCGTCAGAGATAACTTCGTCTGGCACACCGTTGAAGGACGGGGTCGCGACTTCGTAGCCAAGCGCGCGTGCCGCCATACCGAGGTGCGTCTCGAAGAGCTGACCGAGGTTCATACGGCTCGGCACGCCCATTGGGCTCAGAAGCACATCAATCGGAGTACCATCAGCCATGAATGGCATGTCTTCGACCGGTAAGATACGAGAGACCACGCCTTTATTACCGTGGCGACCAGCAATCTTATCGCCGACGCTAATTTTGCGCATCTCAGCGACGTAGATCTTAATCTGCATGATGACACCAGCTTTGAGCTCGTGGCCCTGTTCGTGTGTGTAGATACGGACGCCGACGACTTTACCAGTCGAGGATCCGTTCATACGGACGGAAGTATCGCGGACGTCTTTGGCCTTCTCACCAAAGATAGCGCGAAGCAACCGTTCCTCAGAGCTGAGCTCTTGCTCGCCCTTTGGCGTAATTTTACCGACGAGAATATCGCCCGGCTGGACTTCAGAACCGACTACTACGATGCCGTCTTCGCCGAGGTGGCGGAGGCTGCGCTCAGGGACGTTCGGAATGTCGCGTGTGACCTGCTCAGGACCGAGCTTAGTCTCACGGACTTCTACGTCGAAATCTTTAATATTAATCGAGGTCAATTCATCGTCTTCCACGAGACGCGAAGAGATAACGATAGCATCATCCATGTTGTAGCCGCGCCATGGCATGAAAGCGACCAAAAGGTCTTTACCCAGAGCGAGCTCGCCGTTAGTGACCGAGGCGCCTTCGATGAGGATGTCGCCTTTCTTCACTTTCTGGCCACGCGCTACCTTGACGCGCTGGTTATAACAGCGGTCATCATTGGTCTTCTCGAAATGATCGACCATATATTCTTTTTCGCCGTCCTTGTATTTGACGACGACCTTCACGCCGTCCGCACGGACGACCTCACCCGCTCCTTCGGCGGTGACGACTTGCGAGGTGTTCATGGCGACTTCGTGCTCGATACCAGTACCGACCACCGGCGCATCGTTCTTTAGCAGCGGCACAGCTTGCTTCTGCATGGCGCAGGCCATGAGTGAACGGTCGACACGGTTCTTCTCGACGAACGGAATCAAGCTTGCTGAGGTACCGAGAATTTCTTTGTGTGCAGCATCAATGTGAGTGACCTGGCTTGAAAGCACCTGGCTCGGGCGGCCATGGACGCGGGCAGAGACCCATTCCTCGACGAATTCGCCCTTATCGTTTAGCTTAACGGAAGCGTCAGCAATAATCATATTCTCTTCGCGGGCGGCATCGACATAGACGACTTCGTCAGTCACCTTGCCGTTCTTAACGACGCGATATGGCGCTTCAATGAAACCATATTCATTAATACGAGCATAAGTCGCAAGGTTCAGCACGAGGCCGACGTTGCCACCTTCTGGCGTCTCGACAGTACAGATACGACCATAGTGGGTGGGGTGAGCATCGCGCACATCGAAGCCGGCGCGCTCGCGGGTCAGACCACCAGGACCCATGCTAGATAAACGGCGCTTATGAGCAAGCTCAGAGTAGGCGTTCACCTCGTCCATGAGCTGTGAAAGCTGTGAGCTAGAGAAGAACTCTTTCACGGCAGCCACGACGGGGCGAGAGTTGAGCAGCTGCGACGGCGTAACCTCTTTCGGGTCGGCCATCAGCATGCGGTCAAGAATGTTGCGTTGCAGGCGAAGCATACCGAGGCGGAACTGGCGCTGGACCAATTCGCCCACTAGCTTCACGCGGCGGTTCGCCAGCGAGTCGATGTCATCAGCTGGCTCTTGGGTATTATTGAGGCGGATGATCTCCTTGATAATTGCGATCAGATCCTTCATCTGCAGAGTGCGATGCGCCTCATCGTTCGGCGTATCGAAGCCCAGGCGCTGGTTCAGCTTGTAGCGACCCACACGCGAACTATCGTAGCGGCGATAGTCGAAGAAAGCATGCTCGATCATGGATTTCGCGTTCTCGACGGTCGCGAGATCGCCTGGACGCAAACGGCGGTAGACCTCAAGGAGGGCCGCTGCTTGGTTGTTCGTGCTATCTTTCTCGAGTGTAGCGCTAATGAAACTCACCGCGCCGGTGTCGATATCAGCGAAGGTCTCACGAATCTTCTCGTCCGTATCGATACCAAGCGCCCTGAGGAAGGTCGTAACCGGGATCTTGCGGCGACGGTCGATCTTAACGTTAATACAGCCGCCAGAGGTAGTCTCGAACTCCAGCCAAGCCCCGCGCCCTGGGATCACCTTAGCGCCGTAGCAATTCTTACCATTGACATCTTCAGCGGTGAAGAACACACCAGCCGAGCGCACGAGCTGCGAGACCACCACGCGCTCCGTACCATTAATAATGAAGGTCGCACGGTTAGTCATCCAAGGATAATCACCGAAGTAAATATCCTGGTCTTTGATCTCACCCGTCACCTTATTTGTCAGCTCGACCTTGACATGCAAAGGTGCCGCATAGGTCGAAAGGTTATATTTTGCGGTTTTCTCGTCTTCGAGTGGCTCCTTGAAATAATAATCTTTGAACCTTAGCGACAACTTATTACCGTTGTAATCGTCGATCGGGTTGAGTTCGTTAAACACCTCACGTAGCCCGGATTTTATGAAATCGTTCCAGCTGTCAGTCTGGTGCGAAATCAGATCCGGGATCGGAAGCGCCTGGTCGCCCTCGGTGAAAAACACGCGACGGCCAGCAGTTGTTGTTTTGCTCACAGTTTCCTCTCTTAATTAGTGTTGATAATCTCTCGCCAAGCGAGTCAAACTTCCGTCGCTGATAGAGGTTAGCAAGTTAGCCCCATTCAGCTCCTTCAGTCTGTAGCGCCGAAGATTACTGCGATGTTCTGACAGTCTAGAGTCGCCAACTCCAGAATGATACAACGCCCAAATAACCCTACCCAAGCGCTAAAACATCACACACTACTTCTTGTAGTTTATTATACTAATTTTTTGCAAGATTACAAGAGGTTTCTGGTTAATGTTGTAAATTTTACAACATATTTGACAGTTCGCTTTGTCAAGAGCATAGTCGCTACGAGATGGCCTACTCTACGCATTTTATTTGAAATCCAGCGCAAAATTGGTTAAAACCATTGACTTTTTGAGCTATCTGTGCTATAATTAAGGTATGAGGGATGCACGCAAGTGCTAGCCCTTGTTCTTTTGCGTATGTATAGATGAGAATTCATATTTCTCTTTTAGCGTGTTTCATGCGGCGGTTAGAGACCTATGCCTTTCGGGTCTCTAGCTGCCGTATGAAATAAAATCTCGCGGCAAGACAAAAAAGCCGGCGGGCTTTGTACGCTAGGAGGGGAAAATATGCGTGGGCACTATATCAAGATCGACCTTGGGGTAGTCCAAGACTACTACAGCACCAACGTGGCGCCAGTGCCGAAGCCCGGCGACGAGCTGGCCATCGGCGACTTCAGAGCGGAGCCGATCGAGAACGAAATGGTCTCGCTCACTGACGACCGCATGCTGCTCTCTATTGAGGGCTGGTCGGTGCAGATCCTGCACAAAGGCAGTGGCCGGGTGGTCATCCGGCATTTCGACGAGCGGGGCCAGCGAGACTTCGTGCGCCCGTTGCCGCTGCTCAGCGGCACCATTCACCTTCAGGAGACTCCCAGGATGGGCGCCTTCTGGATGGAGGTTCTGCCGGTGGGGTTATCCCTGTCGGAAGCGTTCGGAATTAATGAGATCCGGATTGAGGATCCCAACATCGTCTGTTCTGGGCATTTCGCGCTCTGCGAGGGCGGAGACAGCCGCGAGTTCACAGAAGTGATCAGCGACGGCACGGTGCAGTTCACTCTGATGGATGACACCGACATCAACCCCAATGATCTCGAGGAACTGTACTTCTACGACGGTGAGGCACAGTATGCTGCGTCCGGCGCCAAGTGGACGGTAAAGGTCTACTGCTGGATGGACAGCCAAGGCAGGCTTCACACCGAGAAGACGCTGTACAGCCTGAGCCAGAACCTCAATTTGGTTGGTTTCTGGCTGGACGAGTTCCTGCGCCAGCACGACTGCACGGGCTTCGCCGACTATCTGGCCAAGCTGCACCGCGGCGAGATCCAGCGCAACTCCGCCGGGTCTCAGACCCAGCCCGAAGACGGCTAAAACCGAGCCGGTCCCTAGTGGTCGGAATGACCTAGCGACTTCGGTCCGTTCTCAGTGCTCTGTTTAACGGTCTAACGATTGTCTGACCTCCGAATGTCCGGTGCTTTCTGCTCGCCCTCGGCGATTGGTCTTTGAATGCCCGGGCGCATCCGCTCTAAGTTCTACCTATCCCCGCATACGCACACCCGCCCCGATCTCTGGGGCGGGTTTCTTTAGGCCCATAGCTTTTTGGACGGAGCCGAAAAGCCCAGAACGATGCTCGGCTGACCAACCACCTTCCCTAGAACGCCGGCTGGGTCTCGAGCTAAGGGTCTAGGCCAAAGCTCTATCTTCTTACACCAAAAAGCCACCCCTCGACGGCTCAACATTTCCGTCAGCCCCTTGCAGGGTGGGTGGTTTTTTGAACATATAAGCTCTCAACTTTTTATGTTGGCTCGCAGTTAGCCTTTATGTTCTTTCGAACTGATTTTATTATAATCCAAGTCTCGCAATATAGCAAGACCTTTTGGTGATTTTCCGCCAGATTTTTTGTTGTGTTTTTTACAACATTATGGTATTTTACCTCTGTTATTTCGGTGGATAAGTTTTGTGTAATTTTTACAACGTTTGATGCATAACATCGTATTGCATATGGCAGAATCTAGTTTTCATGCTATAATAGGGCATATTTCTAGCACCTTAAAAGGGTTAATCGAACACTGAATACTCCGACCGCTTCGCCAAGACCAGCTTACACACTACGAATCCAGATGAAAGGAAGACGAAAAATGAGTCCAACATCAGCCGTTATCCGCAAGGCTCCGCAGCCTGCAAACCCACAACTTGCCTGCTACGCGCAGGGCTTGCGCCAACTTCAGCTTGCTGTTCGCGACGGCACCGCCGCGGAAAAGTTCCCTGTTGGCACCGAGATTTATGACGTTTGGAGGGATGCCAAGAGCTGTATGTCTTACGATGCGCCTCTTATTGTCGTCGATTACCGCGACCTCAAGACGTCATCGACCCGCACCCAGCCCTGCGCCACGCTCTTGCGTAAGTACCTCGCGCCAATTACGACATGCTTCGATGTTTCCGGTGGAAACCCCCAGTACTGCGAGACCGAGATCGACGGCTTCCTCGGCCACCCCCAACGGCACCAAGAAGAGATGTACGTCGCGGGCTGCTCGCAAGAGCTGCTCAAGGTCATTTCGCCGGTCATTATCTACACCTACGAAGTCGACGGCGACGACCGGCAGTGCTTAGTCGGCCATCGTGTCGACAAGTTCTTTATCCCTGGCGAGGTTGAGCTAAATTTCGCCGCCGAGCAGTATAGCGCAAGTGGCGAAGTATCGCACACTTGGGAGTATTTTCGAGGTGCTCGCCCCTACTATTTTCAGGGGGATCTGGTAAAAGAATGGCGCGAGAAGCGAACTTTTTGCGACAACAACGGTACACCACAGAGCTTTTGGCTGCGAGACCATTACCCGCGAAGCAGAGGCCAGCGTCAATATTCCGAAGGAGGCCGGGCGTTTACCTGCAGCAACAAGTCGCTTCACTACATCCTCCCAGCTTGCGTCGTCGCTTAACCCTTTCCCCACACCGCCCCCCATCCCGGGGGCGGTTTTGCGACAAGCAATCCCTGTTCACGCTCTGAGCAGGACGTTTTCCTGCACCGAAAGGCAGAGAGGTCTATCTCTACCTTTAGCACAAAACTAGCCCAACCACAACAGGCTATAGCCCATCCCCGCTCTTTGATGCAAAAATAGCCCACCGAGGCGGACTATTTTTGCTTAATAAGGATATTAACTAGATCTCGAGGTCGTCAAGGTCAGCAAGCTCAGCACGAGTCTTCTCGGCGAGTTCCCCACCGTCTTCGACGTTATCTTGGACTTCGTCCTGGACGATTTCTTCTTCGTGAACTTCTGGACGAGCGCCACCTTCTTCGTCAGTGTTGACGACTTTGAGATTGTAGCGAGCGCCATTCTTAGTCCCGAGGACGCGCAGCAAAGTACGAATGCTCTGTGCGGTAGCACCACGCTTGCCGATGACACGGCCGACATCTTCTGGGTCGACGCTGAGACTGAGCAAAACTCCGCGCTCATCAATTTCGCGATCTACTACCACCTTGTCTGGATTGTTGACGAGGGTTTTAACGATGTATTCTACAAATTGTTGGTCAATGGTTGACATAAGGTCTCCAGTTTATTTTTATGTATGATACTATTATAGCACAAACGGGAAAAATACCATAGGATTTTTTGGTTTTCTGACGACTATCGTTTTTGGATTTGCGAGCGTAGGTGTAGACTCGGTCTTAAAAGTTTTATTTATAGCATAAAAGCTGCTTTTTTGTCATTTTTTAATGTTATTTTAAGCTTAAGCATGACAAGAATTGACATTTTTAAGCACATGTGGTATAATGGAGATATGAGGGGGTGTCTTCAAGATGAAGAAGAACATTAAGAAGTTAGTGCTGCTATTAGTAGCCATCATCGCGGCGGTTTGCTGTGATTGGCTAATCTTGGCGGCGACGCAGCCCGAGCCGATGGACCCGATGGAGTACGTTCTTTCCGGCGTCCCTGGGATTGGGGTGCGTCCGCAGTCGGGAGAGTTCTACGGCAGAGTGAGCCCGCCCACAAAATGCATTGTCCCTTAGCCCGATATAATTCTGAAAGGAGATGTGGTCATGAAAATGAAACTCTATGCTTTTGCCTTCGCCCTGGCGCTGGCTCTCTTGATGGTGCCCACTGCTCATGCAAGCAGTTGGGATAACATCAAAGAGGGCGCTGGTGCTCTCTGGGGCGCGGCCAAGGAGAAAGGCTCCGAGGTAGTAGATGTGGTGAAAGAGAACGGTCCGGGCTGGGTAGAATCAGCCAAGGATGCCGCCTCTGGCGCCATCGACACGATCAAGGAGCAAGCGCCCGGCGCGATCGATGCTGCCAAAGAGAAAGGCGGCGAGCTGCTCGACAAAGCTGGACAGGCCATCCAAGGCGCCGGAGAGAAGGTCTCGGACTGGAATCAGGCGCAGCAAGATGAGTTCTGGCAGCGGACGGAGACCATGATGAACGGAGGCAATCCGTCGCAGCCGGCTCCGACGACGCCGGATGCCTCGCCTGCACCGGAGAGTAGTCAACAGGTCGATACCGGGGACGGCTCTTCGCCCGTCGGGACGACACCGGGAACGGCGAAAGATCCCACGGACAACACCGTCATCTATCATAATCCCGCTACGACCGCCATGCCGGGTTTGACCCCGAGCCAGGCTCCGGAGAATGTACCGGGCGCGATACCCGAGGCGGATGCGCCGGCCGCGGATGAGTTCATCACTTACAACGGTCATCTCTACCAACGGGCAGACAAGGACGGCGAGCTCTTCGTGAACGACCAGATGTACCGGCTGGTGCCAGAGGCAGTCGCTCCCGAGGTAAAGCACACGATGACGGGTTGGCAGGCGGCCTTGCTGGCGATCAGCATAGTCGCTTTCATTGCGGTGTGTAGCGTGGGAGGTATCTACCTCTGCAACCACCGTGGTAAGCGCTACTAAGCCCGTACAGGCATGCTGGTTCAGCACACCCGCAGCACTTCACAGCACACGACCCTCGACGATGTTTGTCGGGGGTCATTTTTCGCGCTTCGCTTTGGACCACTTTTTTCTTAAAGAGCCAAGGCTTTTATAAAAGCCCTACTGATTGCGTCGCTCAAGAGAGAGAAACATGTTTTTCTCTCTGTTCGCTATTCGCATCAGTTCAATGCCTTCTGTTCGAAACCAAACACCACCCCGTTTAGGGGTGGTGTTTGTCTTACTCAGCAGCTGGGGCTTCCTCGGCGGCTGGCTCCTCCGCAGGAGCTTCTTCCTTCGGCTGATTCTTGCGGAGCTTATCGGCGTGCTTCGCCTTGGCGTGCTTCTCAGGAGCAGCTTTGTACCACTCTGGGAGCTTAACGCCTTCCTTCTTTAGGATGTAGGCGACGCGGCTCGACGGCTGAGCGCCATTCTTGAGGTAGAACTCAACCTTTTCCTTATCTAAGACCACCGCTTTGGTGTCTGGGTTGTAATTACCGACCTCGGCTACAACACGACCCGAAAGTGGGTGGCGCTGCGCTTCTTGGACGATTATCCGGTACACTGGTAAGTGCGCCCGGCCATTACGCTGCATACGAATCGCTAGCATTTTTTCTCCTTAATTAATATGTTTTGATTATAGCAAACTTTCCAAGAAAAGTAAAGAGGCGCCCCAAAGGTCGGGGCGCCAAGTGGGAGGGCAACATGGACGGTTGGCCCTCTTCGGAGCTGGACGACGGCCGATCGACACTAATCTTAGCCGAGGCCAAGCGACAACCGGTCGATACTAATCTTCCCTGTCGTGGGGAGGAGTCTGGCGGGCAGCGCGGAAAAAGGCGCGAGCGACAGCCTCCACGATTTTCTCATCTTGACTGTGCTGGTATTTATGCTTAGCCAAGATGTAGTCGAGCTCGGCAATCGTCAGCATATCACGCAAATCTTGGATATGGCAGACATCTTGGCGCTCCTTGGCGGTGCCAGTCTCCGGGTCGAACACCCGGTAGGCATAGGCGATGTAGATGTCGCGCTCTAAGCATGTAGCCAGCCACATGCGGAGACAGACCACCCCGAGCACGATGAGGCAAGCCACAGTGAGGATCCCAGCCGGTAGAGCAGCGAGGTAATATGCGGCCCACAAAATGCGATCACTAAACCAAGCAGCGATCGTCAGGACGAGCCCGAGCAGGGCAGCCCTAAGGTCGAGCTGTAGCGGGATTTGACCCTCGCGGAAAACTTCGTGCTGGACGAGAGTCGCGTACTTGGAGTAGAGCCAGTTGACCTTGTGCCACTGGAAGAATACGACCGTGGTGGCGATGCAGACGCCGATAGAAATGGCCAGGCAGAGCCAAAACCAAAACGTACCGATCGGGTAGCTTGCCATCACTTGCGGCATCAGTAAGATGCAGACGAAGGCTGCGAGCGGCGATGCAAAACGTAAGATCTTGACGATGAATTGCAGACATTGTTTCATGTTTCTCCCCCTCTGATGATAAAATGTGCATTCCTGGCTGAACTAGGCGGGCGAATCCCGAAGATGGATTGCTCTGGGATTCGTTAAGGTCATATTTAGCTCACGAGAAACTGAGCCTTCAAAAGGCTATAATACCATTATAGCACAGTTTGATTAAAATGTCAATGCTAAACTTCCCCTGATTGAATTGCCGAGGCGAGAATTTCAAAAAAGAAGCCTTGCGGTAGGAGCATACTGCCCCGTGCTCGGCTTCATTGGTTATATTTTATCAAATTAGCGACTTAATGTCAACTATTTGACCGCGTTTCGTGATAAGGATGAGCTTGCCGATTTGAGGTTGTTGGCGAGCTTTATTGACGAGAAATCTTCGCAAGTTATCATCTCGCATGTCTTTAATGCGTGATGAATCATATATGATATTTTTGCATTGCTTTAGGGCGCGCTTAATCACGCGTTCTAACTTGTCCGGTTTATTGGTGATGGGCGACTTTATTTCGTATTCCGCCCCATCTATCATTACGTCTGCGGTTTTGATGCTGGTAGTCGGTAAAAATTCGACTACATGTCCGGCCATCGCTAAGATACGTGCCACCCTAATCTCGTGTGGCCACGGGAATACGTCTGGAGGGATAATTAAACGCGCCGTTTTATTTCTTTGGTCATATATTATGCGCCTACATTAACGGCTGACGCGGACGAACTGCTGCTGGAGATGCGGATTCGCACGGAGATAGACCTTGACCGCCTCGGCGGCAGCGTTGCCTTCGGCCTCTTGCTTAGAGTGTCCAGTGCCGACACCTTTGACCTGCTTGAGGACGGAGACGCCGACAGTGAAAGTCTTGTCATGGTCAGGGCCAGTTTCGTCGATAACGTAATAGGTCGGAGTGGAACCGTCTTGGTGCTGGGCGAGTTCCTGAAGGTAAGACTTCGGGTCGCGCCAAGTTCCCTCTTCGAGAATCTTGTCAATCTTGACTAAGATGTGCTTCGCAATAAAATCTTTGGCAGCATCATAGCCTTGGTCGAGATAAATCGCCCCGATAACGGCCTCGAAGCAGTCCGCCAGGATCACCGCATGGGCGCGCTCAGAGCCATGTTTCTCACCCTTCGAGAGACGGACGAGCGGACCGTAGCCGAGCTCTTCGCCGGCAGCGCCGATACTCTCGGTGCGTACGAGGGCGGAGCGCCAAGCAGTCATGATGCCCTCGGGCTGGTCGTAGGTGCGGTAGAGGAAGTCCGAGGTGACCAGCTCGAGCACAGCATCACCGAGAAACTCGAGACGTTCGTTGTGCTCGCGGGCGCTTTGCTTGTGCTCATTGACGTAGCTGCGATGAGTAAGTGCGGTGATTAAGAGGTCGATGTCGTTAAACTCGAACCCTAATTTTTCACGCGCAAAGGCTTGATATTCTTCTTTGTTCATAAATTATAATCCTTGTCGAATTTTATTCCTTGCTAATAGCATAAGCTTTTCGATGTCTTCATACTCGATGGCCTCGATGGCGTCTTTGAACTTAAACCATTTGATGCCCCGCATCCATTGCTCCTTGGTGGGGATCTCGTGGTCGTCAAGAGCGCGCACGAGGTAGATCTGAGTAGTCATGAGGACGAGTTTGTCGACGCGGCGATATTGAAAATGGATCTTGCCAAGCCAGAGTAGGATCTCGATATGAAATAGCCCGGCTTCTTCGCCGATTTCGCGAATAGCGGTCTGCTTAGCATTCTCCCCAGGCTCGATGTGCCCTTTGGGGATGGTCCAGCGACCCTTAGAATCTTGGATTAGCAAGATCTCAATATCACTGGGGTCTTGGCTGGCCTTGCTCGGCCGAAACACGATGCCACCAGCGGTCGGCTCACGCACGACCTCCTGGATAGCAGGCTTCCGGAACATCCTAGCTGACAAACGCGTAACAGTTGAAATTCTTTCGGATTTCAACGGTAGCGCCTCTGGCACCTTAGGCTGTTCTACGACTGGCTGGGGCTTCGGTAGCGGCTTCTTCACCTCACGGCGAGTGACGCTATGCTTCACCCCCCGTTTCTTCTTTTTCGCCATCTTGCTCCTTCGGGACTTCTGGCTTGGCGGCTGGAGCAGACTTCTCGACGCCATAGATCTCACGATAGGCGGTGCCGAGCACTCCGTTCACGAACTTAGACGAGCTGTCTGAGCCAAACTCTTTGGCTAGCTCCACAGCTTCGTTAATAGCAACCTTAGGCGGTACGGTATCGCCACAGTACTTCAGCTCATAGAGACCGATGCGCAAGATATTGCGGTCGATTGCGGCAATCGTGCTAAGCGGCCACTCTGGAGCCATCGGCTGCAAAACTGCATCGAGCTCCTCAAACTTCCCAGACACGCCCTCGGCGAGCTGGTAAACGAACTGAGTATCACCAAGAGCCTTAGCGTAAGGCTCGATATCTTTCGCGACGATCGTGTCGATATCTGCTGACGTATCACCAGCTTTTGCACGAAATTCATATTCATACAAACTTTGTAAAACAATAATTCTACCTAAGTGCCGGTTGCTAGCCATATTCCCTTACCCTTTATTTAGACTTTTTAGTGATTTTTGTGGTTGTAGTTTTCTTCTGCTTCGTAGTGGCGCTAGCTTTCTTAGCGGCTTTCCTCTCTTTGACGGTCTGCTCGCTAGCGGGCTTCACGGTCTTGACTTTAAGATTTGGGGTCCTTTTCGCGGTCTCGAAAGCCTTGACTGGAGAGGTGCGATTAACGCTCCGGGCCAACTTCAGACGCAGGTGGCTGCGACGCAACCCAGTCTTGCGTGGGCTACTCTGTTTTTTAGGTTCAGGCATAATACTCCTTAAACAATTATATATAAATCTTTCCTAATTTTATCATATCTGTGGGGCGCTGGCAAGGGGATTTTGCGCGAAAACACACGGATTGGGCAGCATGGGAAAGGGCGCCCCGGTGTGGGGCGCCCTTAGCGGGATGGATGATTAGAGGGTGGAGTCGTCAGCCTGCTCCTGCTGATCGGTCCCAGCATTCATGTCGGGCTGGTCGGCCGCAACAATGGCGGGGTCGTCAGAGCCGGCGGTCGGGCCGGCTTCTTCGGCGTCAGCATCGGCACCCGTCTGCGGAGCATTCTTCTGCTCATCAGCGTCGGGGGCTACCTGCGAGCCGTCCTTCTGTTCGGTATTGGAGCCGAAGTCCTGCGGCAGAGGTACGACCAGCTGAGGCGGGGTAATCGGCCCCATCCGGGGATCGGTTTCGGGCTTGCCCTCCTCGCTAAGATTGTCCCGCAGGCGCCGGAGTGCGGCGATATCGTTCCGCAAGTGCTGAGTGGAAATCGTCGTGTAAATGATGCTGCAGGCCACCGACCCCACGAAGACGAGGATCAGGGCCAAGATCATGCCCGCAGTCGTGACGTAGTGAGTGTCTTTCTTAGCGGGAGTATCACCGATCAGACTATCGTTCGAGATATCGGAGGACGTGGCATTGCCGCCAAGGATGGCGTCGTAGTCAGCGTTCGGGTCTACCGGAGGGATGGTGTCATCCGCCACGACCTGGATACTGAAGGTCAGAGTGTTGTACTCGCCTTCGTCCAGGCCAGACAGCCTGACTCCATCCCCAAAGAGACTACCGTAATCAATCCGGCTGCTTTCGTAGCCGACTTTACGATCGTGAGCAGAATCTTTGACGTAGCGCAGGCTGACACCCTGTCGGGACACCAAGCCGAGCGACGCGGAAACGAATTTCGGGTCGCTATCTTCGGATCGGAGGGTGGCAGTGATGTATTCGACACCACCTTCACCTAACTTGTAGGGCATATCTATCTGTGCGTAGATGAAGTCCAGATCGTAGACGATGTGCCATTTACCATCATCCTCAACTGGTTGACGGTCGTTGCGGCAGAAAACCGTGACCTGGTACTGCCGCCCAGCTACCAACTCGACGACACCACTGCGGAAGGATTCTCCTGTGGTGGCGTTCATGATACTGAGAAACTGGAACTCGTTTCCGTAGTCGGGGTTATCGACCACGGAATTAAAAACGGTGTAGTCCGGCCGGTCAGCTTCCTTATATTCCTGACGGTAGCGCGAAATGACGACACTATCCTCCACCTCAGGGAGGCCCAAAGAATACTTAGGGGGCTCCGGCGTCGCTGTGGGCGCGGGAGCATTGCTGGGGGATGCGCTCGCATCGGGTCCTGTGCTGAGCACGGGGCTGGGCGAGGGCTCAACGTCGGGGATGACAGCAGCAGTAGTGCGGACCAGGTAGGAAATGGTGATATCCTTGTCCACGGGGACCACACCGTCGAGCGCGTCATAACCGATGCGTACAAAATAGTAAACGCCAGCAAGCTCACCGTCGAGCGTAGAGCCATTGGCAGCCCCGTCGCAGGTGATAGTGAGCGACCCAGGGACCAGCTCAAACGCCATATCAGCGTCAACCTTGGCGTTACCGAAGATGGTCGGGTAATAGGATTTCATGTTGTCGCAGTAGAAATCCATGTCAAAGTTGGCTTCTTGCCCGGCTTGCTCCTGCGAGCTGAGATAGATCGAGACGCTGCAGCCCTGACCCGCGCTGGTATCGTCGCCAGCCAGGTTGGAGGCATCAAGGCGGATAGTCGTCGAAACGATATATTCCTTGTCAACCTCCAGCGTAGGGATAGCCTCATAATTATCGATGAGGTTGTTCCAGACCTCGCCGGTAGCTGCGTCTTCAATGCTGAAGGCGCGGAAGATATCGGCGTCGCCATAAGTGGAGGTGGACGCAGCCGAAGCCGCGGTGGTCATCAGCCCTACGCAGAGCATGACGGCCAGGGTCAGAGCAGACAACTTTTTTAACATCTTGCATCTTCCTTTCCTCAAATTGATGAAATGTGAGCAAAACTAATGACATGACAGATGAAATGGTGGGTTATTCTCTCCTCTCTAATCATTCATGTTAAGAGTGCGAAGACCTCACTATGAGGTCTCAGGACGTCGCGAACCAATCGAAGTACGATTAGTAATTTGACTATTCCATTATAGCACACTTATGCTAAAAAGTCAATAGTATTTATGGTTTATTGGCGGCGTGTCAAGGTGATACCCTTAGTTTTTATGTTTACGGCATAGTTTGCATTAAGGGCGTAAAAGCATTAAAAGTATTGACATTTCTAAGTATGTGTGGTATAATGGAAGGTGAGGTTGGAATAATCGCCTCGAAGTAGCACCTTTTAGCATCCATCCAAATTTGTGAGAGGAGAATCTGCAATGAAAAAGTACCGTTCTGCCCGTTTCGTCCGTTCCCTGATCGCTTCCCTGCTGGCTCTGGGGCTGCTCTGCGGCCTCTGCACCAACGCGGCCTTCGCCTCCACGGCCCCGGCCGACGCGCAGGAGTCCACCAGCACGTCCCAGCCCAACAACGCCCCGCCTCCGGTCGGCCTTCCGGTCACCGACCTGCCGACCACCGGTGGTGGTGAGACCGACGTGCCGCCCGATCCGCCCGAGGTTTCGCAGATGACCGGGCTGGTGCCCACCCAATACATGCTGGGCAAGCCCGAGATCGTCTATGACCGAGATCTGCACCGGCTGTTCGTCGAGTTCTCCCTGTCTGATGCGGGCGCACTGGAACTTTTGATCCAGAAGTGCGAGCCCGTACTGCAGCTCCGGGGGGCTCTGGAGAGCCTCCAGGAACACATCACCACCGAGCACAACCCCACCTGCAAAGACCATACCGCTGAGTATGCGTTGCAGACGGTACTGCAGCAGGTGGAGTGCGAGCGTGCAATGGGGGCCGACTTCTCGTACGTCGGGACCCATGGCCTGATGATGAGAGCGGCATCCATCGTGGGGAACGTCCCCTATAATGCACTTCTTGCGGTGCTGGAGCCGCTCGTGGCCGGCGAGTGCGATGCGGAGTCCCTGATGGAGCGTTTCAGCGATGAAGAGCTGGCCCAGTATCGGGCCGACCTGGTAAAAGCCGCTGAGCGTTTCTTCCCCGCCTACGTGGAATGCGTGGAGAGCCTGAAGTTCTACTATGCCCTGCCCGTACTGGAGAAAGGGACTGGGATCGGCATCGACATTCCGCCCGAGCCCACTCCTGAGCCCGTCTGCGACCAAGCACGCTAAGTGCAAGTACAAAATTTGGAAAGAGAGGATGTGTAAGCACAAGCCCTCCCGTAATGGGAGGGTGCTTTTTGTGCCTGTTTTGGAGCGAAAGAATCGCTAGTGCGGCTTCCTGGGAAGAGCTCGTTTTACTTGACGACAATATTGACCAGATGGGCGCCTTTCGGGATGACGACCTTGCAGATCTCTTTACCATCGGTGAAACGGCGGACATTCTCTTCGAGTAGGGCGCGTTCTCTCAGCTGTTGCTCGTCTTCGAGAATATCGACTGGGAGTTGGAGACGGGCGCGGAGCTTACCATTAACCTGGATGACGACTTCGACTTCCTCTTCGACGAGGCAGGTGGCGTCCCAACGCGGCCATTCGTCGTCGCTGTGCAGGCGCTCGAGCAGCTCAGAGGCGAGATGCGGGGCAAAAGGCTTGACGAGCTTAGCTAAGGTGATCTTATCCTCGGTGGAGGCACCAGTGCGGTAAAGCTCGTTGACGTATTCCATCAGCGAGGCGACTGCGGTATTGAAACTGCAACGATGGATGTCTTCGGTGACTTTCTTGATCGTCTTGTGGCGCAGGGCTTTGGTTTGGTCGTAATCAATCTCGGGGACTTCTTTGCCAGTACAGAGGTTCCAGCAGCGGCTGAGGAAGCGGTAGACACCACCAATCGCTTCGGTGTTCCAGGCGGCATCTTGGTCGTAAGGACCGATGAACATTTCGTAAGTACGGAGAGTGTCGGCACCGTATCCGCTGTCGATAACTTCAAGCGGGTCGATGACATTGCCTTTAGATTTGCTCATTTTCTTGCCATCAGGAGCGTTAATGTAGCCGTTATAGAGAAGCTTCTTGACGGGCTCGCGGAAAGGTAGGTAGCCTTGGTCGGCGAAGAATTTGCACCAGAAGCGGACATAGAGCAAGTGCGCGACGGCGTGGTCGCCACCAACATAAATATCGGTCGGCGCCCAGTATTTGACTGCTTCAGGGTCCCAGGCAGCCTGATCATCGTGCGGGCTGGTGTAGCGCCAGAGGTACCAGCTAGAGCAAGCGTAGCCATCAAGCGTGTCGGTCTCGCGGGTCATCTCTTCCCCGTCGATAACAACTTTGAGCCAATCTTTAGCCTTAGCGAGCGGCGAACGACCGGTCTCGTCGGGCTGGTAATCTTTCACTTCGGGGTGAATCACAGGGAGCTGATCTTCGGGAATCGGATGAGGATTACCGTCTTTGTCGTAAGCGATTGGGATCGGACAGCCCCAATAGCGCTGGCGCGAAATCAGCCAATCACGCATCTTGTAGGTGATTTTCTTATGACCGAGGCCGCGTTCTTCGAGCCAAGCAACGATCTGCTCGCGAGCATCTTCGCTGCGGGTACCGTTGAACTGCTCGGAATTCACCAATTCTCCTTCGCCGTGGTAGCAGCGGCTGTCATCATCGCTGTTTTCGGGCTTTTCGACGACTTCTTTCACAGGCAAGTCGAACTTCTCGGCGAAGTCAAAATCACGCTCATCGTGCGCCGGCACCGCCATGATGGCGCCCGTGCCGTAGCCCATGAGGACGTAATCGGCTACCCAAATGGGGATTTTATCACCGGTAGCGGGGTTAATGGCATAGCTACCAGTGAAAACACCGGTCTTCTCTTTGTTTTCTTGGCGCTCGATCTCGGACTTCCTGATGGCGGTTTGGCAGTACTCTTCGACCGCCGGACGAGTGTTGTAATTCACGAGATATTTGATCATAGGATGCTCTGGAGCGAGGACTAGGAATGTCGCGCCAAAGATGGTGTCTGGTCTCGTCGTGAAGACGGTGATACTGTTGGCAAGGCCAGCCTCAGACTTGACCTCACCCTCGATTGCCTCTAGGGCAAGGGTAAATTCCTCTTTCATGCGTGCCTTAGGATGAGAGAAGAACTCGTCCTTGGTGAGCCAGATGGCCTGCTGGGTCTTAGCCTCTTCCTCGGAAAGCTCAGCCTTAGCGTCATCTTCCAAAGTATAATAGACCTGCGTGGCGGTAATCTCACGATTAAGATCTTTGCCACCATGATAGAAACTGGCACGATTTTGCCCTAGGATACGCTCGAATTTTAAATGCTGATAGCCAGTCTCCTCGAGTACTTCGCGACGAGCAGCTTCTTCGGCGCTCTCTCCGTCTTCGATACCCCCTGAGACTGGAGCCACGCTGTCCATGGTCAGCGAATCGGCCATGAGGTATTTGTCAGTCTTAGGATTATAAACAATGGCGTGGATGATATTGCGAGTAGTGTTCCGCTTGCCCGGCAGTGGGGGGTTATTGTCATCAATGAAATGCGGGCCACCGTCGATTGCGAATTTCACCTCGGCGCCTTCGCTGCGGCCGATCCAATTCTTCTGCATAGTCTTGATTTTTTCTGGCCAGTCGAGCTGGTCGATATCGTGCAAAAGCTCATCGGCGTAATCAGTAATCTTGAAGAACCACTGTTTCATTTTCTTCTTCTGGACTTCGCTGCCACAGCGCCAGCAATGACCGTTTTCGACCTGTTCATTGGCAAGCACCGTCTGGTCGACTGGGCACCACCACTGGTATGACTCTTTCTGGTAGGCGAGACCAGCCTTATAAAGCTGAAGAAAGCACCACTGGGTCCATCTATAATACTCGGGATCGGAAGTATTGATCTCGCGACTCCAGTCGATGGCGTAGCCAAGCTTCTTGGCTTGTTTGCGGAAGTTATCAATATTTGTCTTAGTCGCATCTTGGGGCGAGATACCGGTCTTGATAGCATAATTCTCGGCTGGCAGACCAAAAGTATCATAACCAAACGGACGCAGAACATTCATCTGTTGCTGCGTGTAGAAACGGGTAAGAACATCGACAATCGTGAAGTTGCGAACATGACCCACGTGAAGACCAGCACCTGACGGATAGGGGAACATTTCGGCGAGATACATCTTAGGCTTAGTTTCATCGAGAGGACCAGCCTTGAAAGCCTCAGTCTCCTCCCATATTTTTTGCCATTTTTGTTCGATTTTCAGTGGGTCATATCTTTCCATGGTAATAATTATAGCATAAAACTGTGTTTTGTACGGTAATCTGTGGCCACTGGTAAAGTTCTCCCTGGCTTGGGGTGGCGGAATGTATTTGTTATAAGATGTTGGGGCTTTTGCAATGATTAATGGTGAGGTCTGGCGAGGCTTTTGATATCTATGGAGGAGTAGCATGCGCTGGGGTGAGTTGAGCGCTATAGTCGGAGGAAAAACAACTGTGGTCCTGGCGAAGCATTTGGATAAGATGACGGGGGAGATTATGTTATAATTAAGCTATGAAAATCACTGTAGTGTTGCATAATATCCGTTCAATTTATAATGTAGGGGCGATTTTGCGGACTTGCGAAGGGCTAGGAGTGGAGAGGGTGATCTACTCGGGCTACACGCCGAGATATAACGACCAGCGAATACTACCACACCTTAGGGCGAAATTAAATCGTCAGATCGAAAAAGCAGCACTAGGAGCGGAAAAGCTGGTGGTACAAGAGAGCCTAGAGGGAGATAAAGCGACAGTTGGAGATACTGATGCTAGGCTGGGAGGCGAAGAGACTTATTCGGATGATTGTGTCCATCTGAAAGAGGACGCTACAGCTCGTCCAGAGGATGATACTACGGCTCGTTCAGGGGTCGACACTCGTTTACTATTGACTTTTTTAGAAAAGTGTGGTATAATGGAAGGATATGCCCTTGTGGGGCTAGAAAATAACCTCGCTGCCGACGAACAGCCCCGACAAGTGATCTTAGGGCAGAAAATGACTGCAGGTGGGACGGAGGTTAAGCTGGGAGAGAAAATCGTATTAGTGCTGGGGGAGGAGGTACACGGCATCCCAGCGGAAATCCGGGCGAAGCTGGAGTATTTCTTAGAGATACCGATGTGCGGGCAAAAGGAATCGTTCAATGTATCAGTAGCGACGGGGATAGCGCTATGGGGGCTGGAGAATCTGTACTAAAGTAGGAGATCTATGGCAACGCGGCTATGGAGACTTTCGGTGTACTCAGAGAGCGTGAGGTGGTTTGCACTATGCGTAGAGGGTTAGCTTAGCGGCCTACGATGTACGCAGGGGGTTCAGCTTGAGCTATGCGGCACAAAAACTGCCCCTAGACGGGGCAGTTTTGATGACATGGATGTAGCTAATGCGACTTATGACCCCCCCCCCGAGCGGCGCTTGGAGTTTTTAGATCTTTGGGACTGCTGAGACTCTGGGGACTTTTGGGATCGCCTCTTGGCTCGATCGGACTGCGGCAAACGGACAGAGTAGAGGCTGACCTCGGCTTCGGTGGTATCGGTGCTGTAGCGTTCTGTGAGGGTCATGGTGCGAGAGTGTTGCTTGGGCTCGTTGTGCTCCGACATAGTGCAACGGTAGACGCGTTCCGGCAGGTCGTCGCTCGGGATGGCGGGGACGACAAAACGGAGACCGAGACTGTGCGGTTGCTTGACGATGACGGTAGCCTGACCTTTATGCTGGTAGAAACCGTCTGTGTCGGGTTCGCCGATCTGCTCGCGCGAGTAGTAATACAGTACCAGCTGGTCAAGGCCAAACCGGACACTCCAAAGAATCCAACCGGTATTGCCGCTCAGGAGAGTTTCGGGAAACTCTTCCTGGAAGATGTCGGCGTGAACGCCCTCGGCCCGCATCGAGGCGGCCATGAGATCACTGAAGTCATAACGCGGGATCAGTTCAATGCTGATGTTGCGGAGTTCACATTCGTAGGTGGGACGGTGACGGTCGCGACTGGGTATGGCTGTAATAGTGTGGCTCCAGCCACTGGCGATGGACTGATGATCTTTCATAATCTAGCCTCATTTCACAGTAGATTAATGTCATCTCTAAGGAACAGATTCTTTAATTATAGCATGAGATGATAGTGATGTCAATGAGGACGTATCGGTTAATTAAGTCGTATTGGTTCGATGAGGGTGCCATTCTACTCGTGCTGCACTTGACTTCCTGAGAAAATATGGTAATGTATAATATATCCTGCTACTTTTTCAAGTCGGGAATACCAGATTGAGCACTAAAACCGTCGTAATAGTTGGTCTTGATCGGCGGATGACCAATCTTATTAGCGGCAGCGACGATCTCTTTAATGTCATCAGTGAGTTTGAAAATCTTGGTGTCATTCTTAGAAACGAGCCCCATAGGCAGCATCTTGCTCTCAATGAAGCGCGCGAACGGGCGCCAGAAGCTCTTACCAAAGAGGAAGACGGGCATTTTGGGCATCTTTCCCTCTTGCATGAGGATGATAATCTCGGAGAGCTCGTCCATGGTACCGAGGCCGCCTGGGAACATGACGTAGACTTTGGCGGACATGGCGAGCATGACTTTGCGAGCGAAGAAGTATTTGAACTGGAGAGTGTCGGTGAGGTATAGGTTCGGCTCTTGTTCGTGGCTGAGGGTGATGTTGAGGCCGATACTGCGGCCGCCGTACTCAAAAGCGCCGTGGTTCGCGGCTTCCATGATGCCAGGACCGCCACCAGTGATGACAGCGTGGCCGTTCTGCGCGAGTAGCTGGCCGAGCTCACGGGCTTTTTTACAATACTTATTATCTTGCGGCAGGCGGGCGGAACCGAAAATCGTGACGCCTTGCGGATAGGTACGGACGATGCGGAGGCCTTCCTCGAGATCGCGCGCGTAAGCCTTGGCGCGCTCGACGTCGGCGGCTTCTAACTGTTTTAGGACTTCCTTATCAAACATATTTCTCCTATCTTTGGTCTTACTTGGTGGACTTTTTTGCTCAGGCTACTAGGGTAGCTAATCCGGCTGGACTTTCTGCATAGACATCGGATGCAGCTCCTCCTCACCGGTCAAGATGCCGGCCTTGGCGCCGTATTTCTGGGTGACGATCGACGCGTTGGCTGAGCCAAACTGAAGCGCCTCGCTAAACTTCGCCCCGGCCGCCCATTTGGCGAGAAAACCGGAGCCGAAGGCATCACCGGCGCCCGTACGGTCGCGCACGCGTTTTTGCTCGTAAACGCTGAGCCGGTAGGTATCTTTGCGGTCGGTAGCGATGGCGCCCATGATGCCGTCGGTGATTAGGACGATCGGGCAATAATTGGCGAGGCGCGAAGAGAGCTCAGCCAACACGTAGCCCGGGACGATCTGGGCGGCTTCTTCTTTATTCACGAGTAGCACATCTACGAGATCGAGTAGGCCGATTAGCTTGTCATGCTGGCGAATCTCGTCTGGGCCAGGATTAAACATCACTTTTGCACCGAGGCTGTGAGCTTTCTCGAAAAGCGCCAGCAGCTTGTGCATGTCGCCGCGAAGGCTCGACACATAGAGCCAATCGGGCTGAATCGTATCGAGATCGTCAGGGTTAAGATTGCTAAAATCACTCGAAGCGCCACGGTAGGCAAGCGTAGTGCGTTCGCCATTTCGCACGTCAATCAAAATAACCGAGCACCCGGTATGTTCTTTGACAAAATTAACATAGCTACTGTCGATGTTTTCCTGGTCGAGACACTCAAGTACAGCATTGCCAGCAGAATCACGACCGAGATTACCCATAAAAATCGTCTCGTGACCACAGCGGGCAAAAGTGACAGCAGTATTAGTACCGCTACCGCCGACGGCGAAACGGACTTGGTCGATGTCGATCTTATCGCCAACGTGAATTTTGCTAAAAATAGAAACTTCAGAGCTAAGCTCAACGCCTTCAAAATCGTCGCGATCGAGCAAGTAGATGTCTTGAGTGGCGGAGCCGATGGTGACAATGCGGCTCATATGAGGACTCCTTTCTTCTCGCTCTCAGTGATGAGCGACTGATACATAGCAGCGGGATCGGCAGCCTTAGTAATGGCACTGCCGACATTAATCACGTCGACCCCAGAATGAGCAACGGCACGGACGTTGCTGAGGTTCACCCCGCCGTCCCAGGCAATCTCAAGCTCGGGCTTAATGGCTTTTACAAGGGGAACTTTTTCGGTCTGGAGCATATCAATCTCACCACCCTGGCTACCGAGCTGGCCGGCAAAAATCAAAACATGGTCAGCGAGCAGAATACGCTCCTGTACACGCTTAGGGTAAGTATTTTTCAGAAGGGCGACGCCGGCCTTGATACCGGCACGTTTAAGCTGCTCGAAAAACATCGAGACATCGTCGTCGACTTCAGCGTGAATGATACAGAGCGACGGCTTGATCCGCAAAATTTCGGAAAGGTGCTCGCTGGGGCGGGCGGACATGACATGAATATCGAGCACTACACCCTCGATATTGTTAATCTGGGAGAGCGGGAGAAGGTTCGTCGGAGCGAGGCTGCCGTCGGAAACATCAACGTGAATACGCTTGCTGAACTGGCTGAAAGCCTTGAGATTCGTGGCAAAAACGGTGGCGTTATCGGTAGTGATGGTAGGGACGATGGTGGCCATTAGAGCTCCTCTAGCTTCTGCATACGACGCTGGTGGCGCTCGGTCTGGAGCGGCTTAGCGTGGCAGAGGGCCTTAACAACCTTTTCCATTTCGGAAGCTTCCAGAGTATCGGCAGACATACAGACGATGTTCGCCCAGTCATGCTCACGACCGAGGATAGCGTCTTCGGGAGTCTTGACGCAGACGGCGCGAGCGCCTCTGATACGGTTAGCCTGCATGCAGACACCTTGGCCGGAACCACAGAGCAGCACGCCAAGATTATATTCGCTGGCGGAGACTTTTTCGGCGACAGCCCGAGCGGGCTCATTAAAATCATCATCTGCAACATATTCAAAAGCTCCGAGATCTTCGACTTGCACCATGCCGGGATGACAACCTTTTAGCAGCTCGATAAGCTCGTTTTTCTTGGCGAATCCACGGTGGTCGGCGCCGATATAGATAGTATAGCTAGGCATGGTCTTGGTCCTTTCTCCTTACATTTTTAGGCATAATCTTGACACTCTGGCAAATCTATTATTCTTATTATCTCCCGAAGTCGACTGACAGTTCGACGAGGCGGTTCGAGTAGCCCCATTCGTTATCGTACCAAACGACGACCTTCACCATGTCGCCACAAACGACATCGGTCAGCGGTAAATCGACGATCGCAGAGTGCGAATTGCCTCGGAAATCAGAACTGACGAGCTCGTCGCTCATGACGTCGACGATACCTTCGTAGTACGGCTCCTTCGCGGCACGCTCGAAGACTTGGTTCAGCTCGTCGCGGGTAGTCGGGCGCTTCAGGACGGCGGTAATATCGGCAAGAGAAACGACGAGATTCGGCACGCGCACGGAGAGACCGTTGAATTTATTTTCGAGCGTAGGGATGGTGAGGGCAGTGGCTTTAGAGGCGCCAGTGGTAGTCGGGATGATGTTTGCGGCGGCGGCACGAGCCTCACGGATATCCTTCGCGGCGTCGTCGACTAGGCGCTGGGAGGCAGTGTAAGAGTGGACCGTAGTCATCATAGCCTTGTCGATGCCGAAATTATCCTCGAGGATCTTCATGACTGGAGCGATGCAGTTCGTCGTACAGCTAGCGCAAGAGAGTATCTCATCGTCGGCAGTGACGACTTCCTCGTTCACACCGAGGACGACGGTCTTAGCGCCAGGTCCCTTCGCGGGGGCGGAAATAACAACCTTGCGCGCGCCGGCGGTGATATGCTGACGGGCATCGGCAGGATTCGTGAAGGCACCGGTACACTCGAGGACGGTATCGATCTGGAGCTTCGCCCAAGGTAGCTTGAGCGGATCAGGCTCGTTCAGGAAGAGGATCTTGCGGTTATCTACGATGATATGCTTGTCATCATAGCTAATATCGTGGTCATAAATACCGTAAGCGGAGTCGTATTTTAGGAGATGCGCGAAGGTCTTAGTGTCGCCGAGGCTATTGATGGCGATGACTTCGGCATCACGGCGCTCAAAAGCAATCTTGAAAGCACAACGCCCAATCCGTCCGAAACCATTTATCGCTAATCTTACCATGTTGCCTCCTAATATAGTTATGTCTATTATAGCACAGGTCAGAAAAGCATAAAAGTATTGACTTTTATGCTTAAGTGTGGTATAATGGAGAGATAGGGTCATTTTATGGCAAATCTTAAGTAAACTATTAGAGAAAGCATTGCTAGCTGTTAATCTCGGGCGGATTATGGTATAATATGGGTAGTAGGATAGACCTAAGTAGTTTGAAATGAGGTGATAAAATGCAAAAGTTGGTGGAAACGGCCCTTGCGGTGTGCTTGATGGCGGTGGTGAGCGTCCTGCTCTTCGCTGATGCACATGATCAGCTTGCGACCTGGCGGGCGCGACGGACAATGGGGCTGGAAGCTGGACAGCAACGCAGAACGGCGATCATCGAAAAGGCGATCGCGTGCTGCTGCTGTGGCTTGGCGGTGTTTACCGTGGTATGTTTGATCATGGGGTGGTGAGAAAAGATGGACAATCTTCTATTCTGCGTGATGATAGCTGCAGCTATGGCGGTGGCCCTGTGGGTGGCAATCCATATGGTGAAGACCGAGCTGAAGCGAAGGTCTGAGCTCTACGAACGCGGTATCGCGACGAAAGGGCTGGGGTGGATAATCTTCGCCTATACCGCCCTCGGAGTAATGGCGTGCGTGGGGATGCTTGTGAGTATCATCGGAGCGTGCGTCTGCATCTGTGGAGGGTAAGACCATGCCAGACAATTCCCTGTTTATCCTGGAGACGCTGGGCTACTTGACGGGGTGCATATGCTGCGCGTTCGTCTGCGTGGCGGCGGTGGTCTTCATTGTGCTTACCGCTATGCAGTGGAAAGAGTTGCCGGAATGTGAACGGGCGAGCCTAAAAATCCCGCTGGTCATAGCAGTAGTGCTACTGGTGTTGTTCGCGCTGGGAGCCTGGAGGCTCGGACAAGATTTTTGGGCGCAGATGAGGCTGATGAATTAGCCTGACTCATGAAGGAGGGGCGAAATGGGCAACACGATGGACTTCAGCACTGGGCCGACCGGCTTTAGCGCAGTGCCGGGTACTCTGGACGAATTTAGCCCGATACCTGACGCTCCAGATAGCCTTAGTTCGGTGCCGGGTGTGCCGGATGTCCCAGCTGACTCAGACGTACCAGCCGGTTTTAGCTTAATGCTGGCCGACCCGGCCGAAATGGCACGGGAATTTCCTGATCTACCAGCGTGCGACCGGCCGAAGCTGCGGAGAGAATTCTGGTGGTTGAGCGAATGCACCGGCGCCGGCAATACTACGTTGCGGTCATGAATTGCCGCGATCACCTAATCCCCTGGCCTACGGGCTGGGGGATTTTTATGTCTTCATTATGCGAGCTCTGTCGCATAAATACGTTTGCCCAATTGTCTCCAGAGGCGAGCCATTCCATTACCCTAGGAATTATGCTATAATAAAGATAGTTATTGCGGACAGGGAGGTGGGCATTATTCAAGTCCGAGTATATTAAAAGGGAGTGATAAATGTGGAATATGTGAAGGTTGACCTGAACTTTCTCAAAAGCCAGGATCAGATGCGCCTAAACGTGCGCGCGCTGCTCACCACGCTGCAGATGCAGTGCGAGCAGATGGGGTACGAAATGTACTATGCGGCGCGGACGAACTTTTGCAAGCTGACGCATGTGGACGCTAAGACGGGGGCAGAGCACGAGCTAGCGCTGAGCGCTGACCCTATCGGGCTGTCAAACGTGAGTAGCACGCTGGATTTCGTCTGGGTGTCGCAAGGGCATGATTCCCTACTGCCGAAGAAGAAGGCTGTCGAGAAGCGCGACTATGGGCTGCTCGGCTTCCCGCCGAAGCCAGCTGATGGCGCAGAGGCGAAAACCGCCGTGACGACAGATGGAGTTGAGCTGGGGGTTGGCCCCGGAACAGCGGAAGATGAGATTGAGCTACACGTCAGCGTCGAACCGTCTGGCCAGCCCGAAGCAGAAGCTCAGCTGGGTGCCAATGCTAATTCGTCCGGACAGCCCGAAGCTGGGTCTGATGCACCGCCCGACTCGGAGGGTGCGCCCGCGGAGCCGGATGTGGTTATGCGCCCGCCCACTGAGGCTAGCATTGGCGCTGAAGATTCTGCTGGGACAGACATTGGCAGCCAAAAGCTGGGCGGCGCCGATCTGAGCGCTGATACCAAGCAGAGCGGCTCGGGTGCCGACGGCAAGAAAGCACGCCGTAAAAAGCACAAGAATAAGCCGCCGAAGCCGCAGCCCGACCCCGTCGCAGAACGCCTACAGCAGCTGGCCAGACGGGCGGATAAAATTCATTCTTGCCTCGTGGTCGAAGGGGAGGACGCAATCTACGCTCGCAATATGCAATGGGACGACCGCACTGCTTACCGCCAGAATCATCCGCACGATTCGCGAGGGTTCATTTTCAAAATCCCAGATGAACTGGACCTATTGAGGCGGTTCATCAAAAGCGATGAGGAACTGTGGCACGGGTTCTAAAGCCGGACACGGCGCCGCGACTGATGCGGCGTGCCGGTCAGGCCGCTGCGAGAGCGAAGCTCAGGCTCATACGCCAACAGCAATACGCCGAATGTTCTACAATGTCCTACCGAAACCTACGGTCCTTGGGCCGTAAGGTTGCCAAAAAGGCAGCCAAAAGCCCCCTCCTTTCGAGGGGGCTTTTCCATAGCATAAGATAGACACTGCTGCTACTAGGCGCGGGCGAAGTGTGCGAAAGCACGGTTCGCTTCGGCCATGCGGTGGCAATCTTCCTTCTTCTTGAAGGCGGCGCCAGTCTCATTGTAGGCATCGACAATCTCTGCCTCAAGGCGCTTAGCGTAAGGCATACCCTGACGAGCGCGAGCGGCTTGAACGAGCCAAGAGAAAGCGAAATGCTGCTGGCGATGACCACTGATCGGGAATGGGATCTGGTAGTTCGCACCACCGACACGGCGAGACTTCACCTCGAAATCTGGCGAAACATTAGCCAGAGCCTTCTCGAAGACGACGACTGGGTCTTCGGACTTCAATTTCTTAGCAGCGCCTTCGAGCGCTTCGTAAACAGCCCGCTCTGCGGCTTGCTTCTTGCCGTCAAGCATGGACTTGTTGATCAATCTCTGGACGAGAACTGACTGATACTTGCGATCTGGAGTGACTTTGCGCTGGAGAGATTTAGTAACTTTGCGTGGCATAATTATTCTCCCTTCTTAGCACCGTATTTAGAACGGCCCTGTTTACGACCCTGAACACCTTGCAAATCCAAGGTACCGCGAACGACATGGTAGCGGACACCTGGAAGATCTGGCACACGGCCACCACGGACAAGCACGACAGCGTGTTCCTGGAGGTTATGACCCTCACCGCCGATGTAAGCCCAGACCTCTTGACCGTTGGTCAGGCGGACACGAGCGACCTTGCGAAGCGCGGAGTTCGGCTTCTTTGGAGTCTTCGTAGTGACCTTGAGACAGACACCACGCTTGAGCGGCGCAGCCTGCTCGTAGCGACGAGTCTTAAGCGTATTAATAATGGAGCCAAGCGCAGGAGCCTTTGACTTCTTGACGGCTTGTTTGCGCGGCTTACGAATCAACTGATTGATAGTTGGCACAATTAAATTCCCTTTTTAACTTTGATTTTGCCCGCGGGCTTACAGCAATGGCCTCTGGACATGAAACTCTGTATGTAATTATACGCTACTTGGGGTAAAAATGCAAGAGTTTTAGCGGAAACCGAGTGTTATCGGCGTTAGCAGGGATAAGCTCTACCAGCAGCGTAGTTTTTGGGGCAACAGGGCCTGGAGGCTAGAATTAGTGAGATTTTATGGTTGATTTTAGGAAAATATATTATAATGGGGTTGTCTTAGGACAAATTTTGTTCTTTAGGAGGCGAGAAAATGATCTGTGTGCAAGGGATGTGTCGAGCGAGTCTGGAAGCGGCACGGAAGACTGACGCCGCGCAAGACGACAAGATACCAGCGGGGATGACCCTGCGCCAAGGCAAGCACGTCTGTACGATGGCGCCGGACAAAGCGCGGGAGAAGCAGGGCTGCCAAGGGACGCCTGGTCTATAGGCGCTGCACACTTGGCTCTGGACGCCTGTTCCATCGGCGCCGTACGCATTTATCTCCTGTCCCGCATGGCGCAGATCTGCGCAGTTTAAGGCAGACCATATGGTCTGCCTTTTTCTGGTTTCACTTCGAGTGTAGATGCGAAAACCGCCGCGCGGGGCGGCGGTAATCGGCTAAGAATCAGGGTGATTTGTCGGGATGCTCAGTTGAGCCGTGGGTAATCGGATTCTCTCCTACTAATGTACTTTTGCCTTGTTGTAATAGAGCTCGTAGGTCTTAGCCGTGAGCGCCTTGGCGGCGCTGCGGATCTCTTGCTCATTGCCGGGGTCGACTTCGACGAAGCCGGCCTGCTGGAGCTTGATGCCGACCATATGGATGTCATCAGGGCTGCCGAGGCCAGAGGCCAGGGCGGAGAACTCGTTGCTGCGCACCAGAGGTAGCAGCTTCTGCGCGAAAGTATCGCGCGTGAGCCGATCCAGACGGCGCTGAAATTCGAGGAAAGCCACTTTTATCATCTCCTATTCGATAAAAAACTTTCTAAGAAAACCTTGCGTCTGTACAATGACAAGCCTTTTCTAACAAATTTGGTTCCCTGTCTACTAATAAGACTAGAAAACAGGGGTGCAGATCAGAATGCCGTGTATTCGCCGGCATTCATCACATACTACCATTATAGCATACTTTTGCTATTTTGTCTAGACTTTTTATGGTTATTTTGACGATTTTGCAAGAAAATTCGTTAAAATGTGGCTACATTTGGGGCAATTTTTAGCTTTTGAGTGGGAATTAGGCTGGCTTTTGACAAGGTTAGCGGAAAAGCTGGTCGCGACGGCTCTGCCTCCTCTGTTGCTCGACAATGTCTCTATGGAAGACGTTTTGAAAATAGTTAGCAACAGTCTCGCGGTCGTACTCGGCGCGGTGGTTGAGAGCGCCGCCAAGATCACGGATATGGTTGTATTCGAAATCATTCTTCATGAAATTACGAAAGGTGAAACGCGGCGTGCCGTAAGCCTCAGCGAGGTCGTTCATAGAATTTAGCTGCGCAATCATGTCATTATGAGCACTGCGACGAGCATTCTGGCCCTCACGGGAACTAGCCCAGTCGGCAGTGGTCTCGATATATTTCTCGACAACTTGCCAGGTGCGATTAAGTAAGCGGTGCTTCGCCTGTTTCTCTTCGGGAGAAGTGTCAGAATCGGCGTTGATAGCCGCCTCGAGAGCGCGGAGACGCTCCTCGTAGAAAACGGAGGAGGTAGCCTCAATCGTGTCTGCTGGGTCGATGCCACGACCGTAATTCTGAGCGGCGGCCGTAGCGTATAAGCCAGAGATGAAGCGACGATTGAGAGCGGCTTCGGTACTGCGCTGCATCTGCTGCCAGTTGAAGCTGGCGTCTTCTTCGTAGCGCTTGAGCGAAGCAAGATAACGGGCATCTGCGCTCAGGGTGCCCAGCTTCACCTGCTTGCGATATTCGCCAAACTGATGCTCAACCGTGTCATATTCCTCGCGCCAATAGGCGATGCGCTCGAGGGTAGCCTCGGCGGGGTTAGGCTTCTCGGACTCTGGGACGGCTGGATACTCCGGCGTAGAAGTAGAATCTGTGAGATTGGACTCTGCTGGGGCGGTTTCTGTAGAACTGGGCGCTGCGGGACCGGGTTGTGCGGCATCTATGAAATCTGTTCTCGCAGGACCGGGTTCTATAGAGTTGGGTGCGAATTCGACATCGTCCATATCCCATTGGTCAGGCAATTGGCTGGCGGGTGAGGCTTCATTATTCTTCATGGTTTTATTATAGCATGAAACTGCGTTTTGCACTGTGATCGTTGCGTGTTCAGGAAGTAGGGTTCGTTCGTTGTTTACCATTATACGCATCTGGTGCTTGGGGCTTTTGGTGCTTACTGCGTAGAGACTAGGGGGTACGAAAAGGGAGCACCTTTAACCATGGGTACTCCCTTACGGTTCATTTAGACTAAGTCTATATCTCTGGACGAGATACTACTTATCAGATTTCTTGGTAGCTGGCTTCTTCGCAGAAGATTTCGCCTTCGCTGCTGGTTTCTTTGCGGTAGGCTTAGCCTCTTTCTCGTTCGCAGCAACTAAGAAATCGAGGGTCTTATCGATGACGAGACGATTCTTGATGTCCTGACGGACCTCTGGCTTCTTGAGATTCTCGAGAGCTTCTTTAGACTTCTGATAGAGGTCTTTCAGCTCGGCGACCTTAGCGCTGACTTCATCTTCGGTAGCCTGGATGCCTTGCTCGCGGGCGAGAATCTGGAGGACGAGAGAAGCCTTGACGCGCTCAGTGGCGACGGCGCGAGCCTCTTTCTCCCAGTCGGCAAATTTCTTGCCGGCGCTCTCGATGAAATCTTCGAGCTGCATGCCACGGCTCATGGCATTGCGGCGCATGTCGTCTTTAATGAAACGGAGCTGATCGTCGACGAGAATCTCTGGAGCGGCGACCTTGGAAGTTTTCACAAGCTCGGCGACCAACGCTTCGCGATAAGCTTCGATAGCGCGGTGACGGTTCTGGGTCTCGAGATTCTTCTTGATATCGGCACGGAGATCGTCCATGGTGTTAAAATTGCCGCATTTCTTAGCCAGAGCGTCGTCTTCTTTCGGTTTCTTGATCTCGTTGACTTGTTTGACGAGGGTCTCGAAAACGGCTTTCTTGCCGGCGAGAGTCTTCTCAGGGTAGTTTTTCGGGAAGGTAACTTCGAGATCGAATTTATCGCCAGAGGCATGGCCAACAATTCCCTCTTCAAAGCCAGGGATGAAGGTCTTAGAGCCGAGGACGAGATGATAATCTTTGGCCTGACCACCGGGGAATTCTTTGCCGTCTTGCTTGCCGACAAAGTCGATGATAACCTCATCACCCTCTTTGGCGGCGCGTTTGACTACAACTTTTTCGCTGTAAGCGTTAACGATATTATCGACAATCTCCTGAACTTCAGCCTTGGTAGGCTCGGTAGACTGCATCTCAGCCTTCAGGCCCTTGAAGTTGCCGAGCTTGACATCGGGCAGAACTTCGGCGGTAGCGGTGTATTCGGCGCTCTCGTCAGGGACATATTTGCTAACATTCACATGCTCGATCGCGATGGGAAGGATTTTCTTCTCATCGAAAGCCTTCGGCATGGTAGTACGAACGGCGACATCAATGACATGGTTATTAATCTCGTTCGCAGGGACGTACTGCTCGACCATCGCCGCGGGGACCTTACCCTTGCGAAATCCTTGAACGTGCAGATCGTTAGCGAGATTATTTAAGGTTATTTGGCGTGCGGCCTTGAGGTCGGCTGCGTCGAGGACGACTTTTACTTCCACCCTTGTATCAGATAATTTCTTAGTTGTAGTTTTCATGTGTATATTATAGCATAAAACTTCGTTTTATACTGTAATCGCCCCGCGCTCGGAAAAACATATGAATGCGTTTTTGCGCTCGTTAATCGTTATTGTCCTTAGATATGCAGGGTATAGCGGGAGAAATAGCTACCACTAGACACCAATGATGCCACCGAGTTCCTCGGTACGTAAGTGGCGCACGGTGTCTTTAATGTCGACACCGAGCTTGACTTTAGGATTGAGGATATTGTGAGGATCAAAAGCTTCTTTGATGGCCATATAGAGCGCCTCTTCACCGACGCTAAAACGTTTCGCAAGCATCAGGGCTTTGACGCGCCCCTCGGGACCATTACCGGTTAGGGAGCCATTGCAGGACTCGATAAGCTGAGTGTAAAGGCGGATGAAATCAATCATTTTCTTGCGGTCATCAATAGAGCGACAATCGAGATTTGGGCGAATATAATAATTAGAGGTGGCAAAGGAGCCAAAAATCGGCAGCTCGAGGCCAAGCGTTTGTTCAAGAGTGGCAAGACCGTCGAGAAACTCGCCAAAATGCACACTGGGCACGAAAATATCATCCAGTACAGGTGCACGTTCGCCGAGAGTGTCTTCATTGAGGTAAGCTAACAAAGCATTGTCGATGCACTGGAAAGCAGCACTATTGGTATCATTTTCTTCGACGTAGAAGGTGCCGGGCGGGAGGACGGAAAGAGTCTGCTTGAGACGCTTCTTAATGCGGATGCGACCGTAGCCAAAGTCAATCAAAGCGAGCATGCCACGACCAATCTTACGGATGAAGAGGTCTGGCTTCTTGCCGTGGTCAGAGGCGTTCTCGATAATGCGCAAGTCGCAGATCTTCACCGTGGCAGGCTCTAGATCACAGACAAAATTCAGAAAGCGCTGAGCAGCTTTAAGGTCATGAAAGGAGACGAGAAGGCGCTTAGATTCAGGTGGAATCGGCTCGACGTGCAGGATAACGTCAGAGATGATACCAAGCGTACCCTGCGAAGCGAAGAGAAGCGGCAAAAGATTCACGGAATGTTGCTCGCGAACTTTGACGATGTTAGCGTAGCCGAGTGCATCGTAGGGGCGCATCGAACGATCAAGAATAACGTCATAATGCTTATCAAGGATTTTGCTGAGACTGCGGTAGAGAGCCCCCTCGGCGGTGTTCTCGTTCGCTTTCGCCTCGGCGGCGTGCAAACCTAGAGGCATCATCTGGACGAGCTCACCATTCGCGAGCACGACTTCGGCACGCTCGACATAGCGAAAAATCCCACCATAGCGGCTAGCGGCACTGTCGCTGGTGCAATTCGCGATGAGGCCGCCGATAGTAGCACGCGGGTCAGCATCGATGGGTAGCCAAACACCTTGCAAGCGCAGAGCTTCGTTGAGCTTACCAAGAGTCATGCCTGGCTGTACGCGAACGAGACGGCCACGGATATCTATCTCTTCGAGATGGCAGAACTTACTCATGTCGATAATGAGACCATCACCGATACTGGCGCCGGTCTTGTCGAGACCGGTACCGCGTACGGTGACTGGTAGGTAATAGTCGCGCTCGGCGAGCTGGTCGGCAAAACGGAGGAGCTTGCGAATGTCATCCGTGCTTTCGGGAATGGCGACCATGCGCGGAGTAATTTTTAAGATCGAGCGGTCAGTAGAGTATTTTTCGCAAATCGAAGGGCGATCAAAAACATTTCCAATGGTATGCCGATTTAGATATTCTGCAAGTCTGCTCACCCAATCCACCTATTTAACTTATAGTTAATTATAGCACGAACCATGAGATAAAGCTAGTGATTTTCGCTATTGTAATTATGCGAGAAATATGGTATGCTATAGAGATGAAAAACTTAACCTATTACGAGCATGTGCCGAAGAAATGCTGGGTCGGCGAGACACAGAAGACTTGCTATGCTACGCGGGAGGAAGCCGAAGTGGCTGCCTTGGTAGCGCAGCATGATCATGGCGCACCAAGGTTAAGCGTCTATAAATGTGAGTATGGCGACCACTGGCACCTGAGCTCACACCGTGATAAAAAGTAGCTAGTGGCTTAGCGACTGGCGCGAAGCAGGCGTTCGTCGTAGCAACCGGTATTAGGAGCTTTAGGAGTGCTGATTGTAGCATGGGGCCGAGGAGGAGTGCTTGGGACTGTGATCAGATTATTAGAGGGCTTTGTGCCGTGGCTTTCGGAAGGCTCGGCATTACCAGTATCTCCAGACGGCTTCGTGTTATCGTCGCCTTCAGATGGTTTGGCATTGCCACCGGGAGAAAGGGAGGTAGTAGAAAGCTGGATGCTGCGGCTGATACCGCGCCGCTCGGAACGTGAATACGGGGTGAGAGTGATGGCGAGATTGTCTATCAGCTCGCCAATAATGAGAGTATTATCGCCCGAAGTAGGCTTGATAAAACCCATTGGGAGGTCACCGAGGCTCAGGAGAACTTGGTCGGCGTCGGTAGTAAAATGGAGCTTAGCAGAACTATCGGTAGCTTTCTCGGCAGACAGACTCAAGATTTGAGTGGGCGCCTCGGTCGGAGTGCTGGGCGTGATCTCGACTTTCGCGCTCATGGTACTACTGCCAAGCTCGTCGTGCACGCGGACTTGAATAAAATTGTTAAAACTTGAGGCGTAGGCATGACTAACAGCGGCGCTACCATTTAGAATTTCGAACTCACCATTACCATCAAGATCCCAGTCGTATTGTAGGGGCTGGTCGCCAAAACCATATGAAGTACTAGCGTCAAAGGTGAGCTCATCGTTCAGGCTGCCATAGTAGTGATCGAAAGCAAGCTGCGCGACGGGGCGGTAATAAATCGTGTCCGTAGAAAGCTGGAGCTGTTGGTCGTCGTCGACGTTGAAAAACTTACCATTCGTAAGTGAAGTAAGCTTGCGGTAAGGCTCCTCGCGAAGCGGTGGTGCCAAGACATAAACGTTGACTGGATCGATTTCGAGAGCACGCCGCACGACGTCTTCAAGTGTAGTCTTAGCAAGGTCGAAGTCAGGATCGTGATAGATATTATCGGTAAGGAGGACAATGGTTTTAACGGCGCCGAAACGCCAGTCAAGTCCGTTGAGACCCGCCATGATCGCAGCAAGAGCCGATTCTGCGCTGTCGCCACCGCCGTTAGGTATGATTGAATCGATCTTGTCGGCAAATTCAGTTTCTTTGCAGCTAAAATCACATTCTTCCTCAGCGTGGGCGCCCTGCTTTTCGTCGCTGTAAGAATACAATGAGATACGACCGCCAGACTGAATAACTTGTTGGGCGAGTCTCTTTGCTTCTTCCTTGTAATGATCAATATACGGCTGCATAGAGCCAGTAGCGTCAAAGAGGAAGAGTACGTCGTGCAGGTTCGGCAGACTAACAGTCTGAGGGAAGTGTTGGCGGAACCTTTGGCGAACTTTTCGAGCGATGAGCTGGGCGGCGTTTTCGTAAATATTGTCATCGACATAAGAGATATGGTCGTCAGTGTTAAGACCAGAACTACACATGATATCTTTCTTATTACACCAAGCCCCGATTTTACCATAATAATGGTTCGGCTCGTAGGGGTTCGTACCGCCTAGAATCCCCTCGTAGGCCCAGCAATCTGGTACCCAGGCTCGGTAAGTGGACAGATTCTTCCCTCGACAAGCATCAGGGATCTTGGGCGACCAGAGATCGATCGGCGCACCTTCGGGTAAGAAGAGTTTCGGGTCGCCGAAGGTGGCAGCATAGAGAACTTTGTGCGGATCGTCAATCTTGGGTAGGCTCTGCATGACGACCATTGCGCCTTGAGAATAACCGCCCAATATATAACGAGTATCAGGGCAGGCAGCAGCCATATCATTGACCGTGCGCGCTAAACTATCGGCACCGGTCTGGACGCTCCGACCAAAGGCATAACTTTCACCGCTAGAAACGAAAGCGCCAACGAGATGCGCATAGCCAAGAAGACTATTGCCGACCGCAACGGCAGGATAATTGTAGCCGAGCATCCACTCGCTGCCGAGATCACGAAAATTATATTTTAGCGTAGTCTCACCTAAGGCTTCGGCAATGGCGGACTGCCATCTAGTATAGTTAGGGCCGCCGAGTTCTTCGCCTGAGCCACGGGCAAAAATAAATTCAACATCATTGCAATAATCATGACTGCGAGCTTGGACCGGGACATTAATAAGGCTCATGCCAACCGTAATGACGAGGGCGAGAGCTAGCTCACGCCAGCTGACACGCCGAGGTCTTGTACTAGATCGAATGGTTGGCCGATGGTGTCCAGAACGACAACGAGGGGTCTTCTGGGTTAGAAACTGATTGAGTGAGAGCTTGGTTTTCATGATGTCTCCACGAATTAAATTTGTCATGCGTGCAGTATAACAAAAATTTTTTCAAAATAACAAGCACTAGCATGACAAGAACATGAAAAACACTATTTTACAATAAAATAAGCAGCCCGGAGGCCACTTATTCTAGTTTTAGGCAAGCATGGACGTTTTGCGGAGCAAACAATAGCGTATTAAAGTAAAGCATTGACGATAAGAAACTAAGCAGTACTGGGTTCAGGCGTAGCGAGAGCATTTTACAGAACGAGAGGAATGTGGGCTACCAGTCGATTTCCGCCATATCGTGGGCACGAAGCCACTCATTTGCCTTAAGAAAATGACCGTTGCCGAAAAATCCGTTAAAGGCAGATAGGGGCGATGGGTGGGCAGACTCGAGAACAAGGTGTTTGCTGGTGTCGATAAGTGGTTTCTTGCTACGAGCGTCGCGCCCCCAGAGCAAGAAAACTAGGTGCGGGCGCTGTTCGTTGAGATATTTAATAGTAGCTTCGGTAAAAGTCTCCCAACCCTTGCCGCGGTGGGAACCGGCACGATGAGCTTCGACAGTAAGAACATTGTTCAGTAAGAGGACACCTTGAGCTTGCCAGGATTTCAGATTGCCGGTGCGTTCCTTATGAGTGTCGAACTCGGCATCAATCTCTTTATAGATATTCACGAGTGAAGGCGGAATGGGCTGAGAATCTGGTACGGAAAAGGCAAGGCCATGGGCAGCTCCGGGCGTATGATAGGGGTCTTGCCCAAGGACCACTACCTTAACGTCATTTAGGTCGCTGGTGAACGCCCGGAAAACTTGCGCTTTAGCTGGAAAGATTTGTTTGGTCGCGTAGGCTTCGTGTAGGAATTTGCTTAGCTCTTTGAAGCAGGGCTTATTGAACTCAGAATTAAGGAAGGTCTTCCAGCTGTCGTGCATATTAGTCTTCCTCGGTGATTTCAGTCTCTTTGTCGGCCGTATCTTTGTCGGTCTTAGCAGATTTGGTGGAAGATGATTTACTAGATTCCTTCGACTGGGACTTCGGAGCGGGTTCTACGATCTCGGCATCTTCGATCACTTCTTCGCTACGGCTAATGACGACCGGCTTCTGCTTACGGTTAGGCTTGATGGTTTGCATGAAGAGGCCAAGACCAAGCAGCATCGACAAGAGACCAATATAGGCGCCAAGCCACGGGATCATGACGAGTAGGCCAAGCAGAGTGATACCGATGAGGGCTTCGACGAATGGATTGATTTTAGAATGAGCGAGCTTCTCGACGATGAGCTTCCCTAGCCAGAGACCGGTGAAAGCTTGGGAGAGATAGATCATGATAAGGTAGGTGGCTAGTAAGATGATGGCGGCTGGGGCGCCGACGAACGACATGATAAGGAAGACGACGATAATCGGAACGAAGAGCAGCACGCACATGCCAACAAGAACGTCTTTACCAAACTGGCTGACAGCGAGCTCTTTCTCAACGCGGCCTTTGACGCCCGGGAACATAGCCAAAATGACGGCGAAGGCGATGAAGAGAGCGACGATGCTAAATAGCTTCATCGTCCAGATAGTACTGGCAGTAATGTCTTCTTCGACGACTTCGTAGCGCTCGATCTCGTCGTAAGTGATATGCTCAAGACCAGTGACTTCGGCATCAGAATTAATGACAATCTTGCCCTTAACATTGACATCCCCTAGGAAGATGACCTGAGCGACATCAAGATTGAGATTGCCTTCGATGATGGCGTCCTCGACGGTGGCACGGGCGGCAGCGATAGAGAGGCTGCCGTGGCCGAGATCGGTACTTACCGTGACCGAATTACCAGCGATGTAGGCGTCGCGGCCAAGCTTAGCGTCGCTCTTGATATTGATACTATTACCGGCAACAAAGAGGTCTTTCTCAGTCTCGGCGCTGTAGTCGATGATATTGCCAGCAATAAAAGTATACTCAGACTTGCTCTGAAGCGCAAGCTGATTACCAAAGGTAAAGAGCAGGCCCTTAACGTCCTTGTCGCTCGTGACGCCATTGCCGGCGATCAACAGATTCGAGCCGAATCGAATCTCGGACGTGTCATTGCTGACGTCATTGACAGAAAAGGTTGGCTCAGAAGCCGCTGCGACTGGCTGCGTGCTGGCTCCGATGCCGAGCAATGCCATGAGCATTGCGCCGATGATGAATTTATGTTTCATTGGTTCTCCTTGCCGTTATCGGCTAATATATTATATTGTTTACCAGAATGATTGAGCTGGACGAGCTTCGCGACGAGTACTCCGGCGACGACCAGCAACGCGCCGTAGATCACACTGTCGATGCTAAACCGCAAACCACTGCCGAAGACAAGCCCTAAGACGCCAATAATCACCAAGATGATAACGGCAGTGAGGATGGCGCGGCAGGTGCTGATGAGGCGCTCTTGCTCAACGCGCAAAAGTAAGCGCTGGGCCGACTCGGCGTAGCGGCGGGTAGTATTCCAGAGAGACTTCATGTATTCAAGGGTGCCGTCGAGTGCGGAATAGCGGTAGCCAGAAATCGCAAGAAATTCGGTCAGCTCTTGGTCATCTTTCATGCCGCCTTCGCGAATACTGACGTAAGGCGCCATCTGCTCCAACCGCCCCTCGATCAGAAGCGCAGTCTTCTCGTAGCGATCGAGCTCGGTAACGGCAGCTAAGGCCTCGTCTTCGCTGGTGCGGGTCTGCTTCTTGATGGCATCAATCTTGCCCCAAATCGCACGGTGGAGATTCAGATAGCGGTGAAGCTGGCCTTTAAACTCACGAATGAAGACTTGTTCTTCGATATAACGCTCAATATTCTCGATGGTAGCTTTTTTGTTGTTGATGAAGTAATACTTGTCACCGCGTAAGACATTATAATTCTTGCCGTCAAACTCGAAATACTTCTGACGCTCGGTCTTGGCGAGCAGATCGGAAATATCCTTGCTCGTGGCATTATCGCAGACGATGAAATACGGATAAATGCTCTCGACGCTGGCTAGCTCTTTAAAAACGGGTGCGCCCATACTGAACAGATAATTAAGCGCGGGCGAGAGCCGCTCTTCATAATAGCCACGAACTCGCTCAATGTCGGCGAACATAGTCGGCTCACTGACTTGGTCGCTACTGACGATCATCAGGCCATCTTCAAAAAGTTTCACACGGATATGTTCTTCGGTGGTGAACCCGACAAAATCTTCATTCGCGACACCATATTCGATAGTATCGATACGCAAGTTGTCGCGCAGGCTGAGCAGTTTACCCTTGTCTAGACCGCCCTGAGATGTACCATCTCGCAAGAAGTCGTAGATCTCGGACAGCTGCAAAATGGTTCGCTGGAACCAGCCGCCAATATAAATACTTTTGACTTTCAAATTGCCTCCCTTAATGCTAAAAGCATCAGCAAATTTTACCTCACTTATTAATACTATCATAGCATAGTTTTGGCGAAAACTGGTGATTTTGTGAACCTAGGAAGCGTAATGTTCGGAATAAATACGGCACGCGAGCTAAAGCTGCACGGCCATACAGTCTAGACATTATAGGTTAGAGAATTTCGACGAGCTTCTGGCGGCCGCGGCTGCCGGTCTTGATGGCGATGCGCGACTTTGCAATACCGAAATATTTAGCTAGGTGCTTGATGAGGGCGGCGTTGGCTTCGCCATCTACGGGCTTTTCGCGCAGATAGACGGTGAGATGATTACTATCAGGATTCGCGACGACGAGCGGACCTTTTTTCGAGTTGGGCTTGACGGTGATTTCATAAATCATGGTTATATTATATATGAGATTTAGCGAGCGTCGCTCAGAATCCATTTGATAATTTGTGCTTTGAGGTAAAAGTATTCTGCCTCGTCGTACTTCATATTAGCAATACAAAATTCTTGATTAGTAATGTGGCTACAGAAGATACATTCGTGCAAGCTGTTGCAATCTTGGATGAACAAAGAATTACTGATTTTGCCGGAACAAATGACGTTGTAAGAATTAGTGCAAGCGTTTGAGTCGTCGACGCGGATGCAGAAGTCGGCGTGATTGCTGCGCTGACAGGCAATAGCAAAATTACTACGATAAGTGCCGTCGCAATAGATAATATCTTTGCATTCACCACAGTTAGTAGATGCGTAGACGTTTTGCGACTCGTAGATCGGATCACTGGCGGCGACATTTTCGCTGTGATACACCCGCTCTGTGGTAGTAAGGTCAATCTCTTCCCAAGCGGCAATGAGCTCTTTAAGATTCTTGAGCGGACGCTTAGGTCGAAGCCAGCCGTCTTGCTGATCACGTTTATCCACGTTCGCCACTTTGATAAACTTCTTGGAATTGGGCAAAACCGTGTAGGTGAGCTCGCCAGTAGTACTGTCTTTCACCGCGACTGGCAGAGTAATGTCAAAAGCAAATTTGGACTTAAGCTCGGCTAGCGAATAAGGATTATCCGTCTTGAAAATCGCCTGGAAGATTTTGTTGGCAGTCGCTAGGGCTTGTGATTCACGCATAATTATTCTCCTTTGGACTTGCGATTGGTAGTAAACTTTTGTGTAATTTGGTCGATGCTGACGTCGTCGGAATCGAAATTAAAATTTGTCGTAGACTGGTCGGCCGGAAAGGTAAAATCTACATCTAGTATATCAGAATTTAGCAAAGTGGAGGTTGATGAGAAAAAATTATTTGGAAGATTATTGCTTTCTGGGCTTTTAGCGGAGTTTTGTGCTTGCGAAACTTTTTGTTTATTTTGTGATATGTCTTGAGCAGGAATTATGTCAGTAGAAAAATTTTGTGAATTTGGAAAATTAGAAGGTTGTTCTAAAAGGTCGATAGACGCTTGCGGTATGACTTCGTAATCTATAGTGCGAGCTTTGAAGATCGGTAGCGATTCTTCGCCGTGAGTAATTTGCACGAGACACTCCCTTTGCTTAAGACCGGTCAGTATACCTATGGCGTCTTCGGGATCGTCGCTGCCCTCGATTTTGATCTTGAGATTCGAAGCGAGCAGCGAAGCGTCGTGGCGCGAGACATGAAAGAGATAATAATTAGAAACGTTAGCAAAGATGGCTGATTGCAGCTCGGGGCTGATTTGGTTAAAGTACTGCCCGGCGAGAATCACAAAAGTGTTATATTTACGCAGCTCAGCCAGGAAGCGCGTGATGATGGGCGTCTCGATGACCGAGACTTCGTCGATAATGACGATAAGGCGCCAGTCGTGCGGCTGTTGGGCGAAGAGAAAAAGCTGCTGCATGAGGAGGCCAGCCAGAGTCTGTACGGCTTTAGTACCAAGACGAAGACGATTAAGCGAAAAGATATTAAGGAAGTTATGCTGAATCTCGTCGGAGATGTCCGGCAGGCTGGCTTCGGTACTGAAAACTGGCACCATGAGCAGCTCGTCGATAAAGGCGATAATCGGAGCGATAGCGTCATTATAATTCTGCGATTTTAGCTCGATGAAATCCGCAAGGAAAAAGTGCGCGACGCTAGCAGGAACTTGTTTTTCGTAGCGAGCGAGCAGATTATTGCGGAACTCGACATCGAGCAGAAGCTTACGTAAAGTCAAGAAAGAGAAGCTCTGCGCGATCATAAGCAAGTAGGTAGAATAGCGCAAGACGCGCTCGAGATGACCGTTGTAATTGTCATTGATGAGCGAACGAAAAAGAGTGAGCATGAGCTCCACGCTTGCAGTGAGGTTCGTGGTGTCGTTCGGGAACAGGCTGATGCTGGAGCTGACGTCTTGAAAATTAACCACCGATTGAGACGCGACGCTCGTACAATCACGATATAGGGCATCATGTGGGTCGATCACGACAATTTTATACTGCTCGGAGCTGGTCTGGGAAACTTTATCGATTAGCGAAGCTAGCAGGCGAGATTTGCCAGAGCCGGAACCGCCGATGACGAGCGAGTGTTTGAAGAAATCGTAGCGGTCGTGTCGCAGACAGTAATTGCCGTCGAGGTACGGAAATGAATCAACTTGCAGGAGAGACTGTTCCGAATGGGGCGTGAGTAGCTTAACCACTTTATTGAGCTTGAGATATTTAGGAAACTTCTTGAACAGGAATGATTTCGCCTTGGTAAAATCAATACTTAGGAAAGTGCTCGGACAGAAGCGCAATAGCCTTTTGGCGTAATGCCGACCATGGCAGGTGTAAAAAATCTGCGCGCGCCCGAACGCGGTCGCTTCGGCGCCATGGAAAGTGAGTATGGCGCGCTGGAGACGATAATGGTATTTATGCAAATCTTGATAAACGGCGACGTAATTGTCGGAACGCGCATTGTAGTAAAAACCGCCAAACGGCGCATGGGAGTCTACTAAGTCGAGGTCTGCTGGCTTAAGAAGAAAACTATTCGAGCTGGGGCTCACGGGCACTGACAGAGGAGACTCTAGATAATAATGGACAACGTTCTGCTCGGACACGACATAGATGCGCCACTTCACGAAACTGCCAAGATAGTGAGCAATCTGTGCGATAAATACACTCCATTCGTCGGGGGCGACTTGAGCGTGTTTGAGAAAGATTTCATAAGTGTATTTCATATTGCGAACTATCCAAATTGGGCTAGGCTAGTGGAGATTTGCCTCCGAGAGTGAAAAGCTCCAACATTTCGTGGCAATGACTGAGAGTGGTCTGACAATTATCACCAAAGCTAGACAAAAGCGCAAGCTGTTCGGAAAGTCCTCCTGATAGGCCATCGCGAAGACCAACCCGCAGCAAGCTCGGGATAAGATTGAGCCCAGCCAGAAACGTATAGTGGATATCAGTGGCAGTACGATTGATATAAAACTCCGCAACCTGCGAAGCAAGTAGACTCTGAGTGCCGACACGGTTGCCGGTGATGGTATTCATGCCAAATAGGGCCAAGAAAGCTTTTGCCATTTTAAACAGAAACTCGGGCGGCGCAATATCGTGCTTCGTGAATACGCACATCATCTCGACGAAGAATTGTTCTACGGGAATCTGGTGCATCTTGGAGTTGATCTCGTGCATGGCGCAAGTCAGCTGGGCGCGATCGACATGTTCAAATTCACTGCTCGCAAACAACATGTCGACAATTTTGTCTGTCTTGCCAGTATAGGCGTTCAGGAAAAGCTCACGGGTGAGCGCGGCCTCTTCGGGGCTAAACTCAAAAATCAGGCCCATGTCTAGGAAGCCGAGATTGTCAGATTCGTCAAGATAAATATTGCCGCCGTGCGGATCGCCATGGAAGACCACTGGCATATTATGGAAAAGCGCATAAAAGGAGAGCGCGATGTAATCGTTCTGCGCGTTCATGATGCGGGTCTTGTTCGCCGAAGTCAAAGGTAGCTGGTTAAGCGTCGGCGCACTGATGAACTCCATGACGATGATATTATCGGTACAGAGGTCTGGATAGAGCTTCGGCAGGGTAATCTTGGTCGAGATATTTCTGATCTTGCCATTGACGCTATCGGCGAACTCTTGATAGCGGATAATGTTGCGACGCTCGCTAACAAAATCCGTCTCTTGATAGATCCATTTTAGGTAATACTCGAGAGCCTTGTCGCTGCCGAAAAGATTGCGGAATTTAACGAAGTGCCCGAAACGATGGATCAGGCGGCGAATCTGCGCAATGTCGCGCTCTATGCGACTGGTGATGTCGCAACGTTTGACCTTTAGTGCAACTACTGTGCCGTCCGTAAGAACTGCGCGGTGAACCTGAGAAATCGAGGCAGAACCGAGCGGAGCCTCATCAATGGAGCGGAAGTGCCGCATGAAATCTGGGCCATATTCGCTCTGCAAGATCTGCTGAACATCTTCGAACGGAATGGGATTGCAATGGTCGCAGACACTGGTGAGCTGCTGGCGGTCGGACTCAGTGAAGAGCTCGCCAACGTTTTGCATGGCAAGAATCTGAGCGACCTTAATATAAACGGTACCCATCTGCTTAGCGAAATCACAAATGACTTTACCCGTGTTCTGACGGAGTAGAAACCGCTTGATAAGCATCAAGAATCCATACCAATATAGACGCACTTACCTCCTTGTTATGTTAAGTATAGCGGAGAGGGGACGGTTTTGCAAACATAAGCGGAATGATGGACGGAGATTTTTGCAGATACGAACGGCATGACAGGATGCGGCGACTCTTGGAGGATGGACAAGGCGAGGCATTTTGCGACTATGGGACGCTTTGTAGGGTATAATGAGTGATAGGAGAAAAATGCGAGACGAGACAATAAAACGCTTAGTGGCGCTGCGGGATGAGAAGTACCAGAAGTTCCATAGTGGGCTATGCCCAAGAACGAAGAATATTATCGGGGTGCGCACGCCAGAAGTGCGGAAGCTGGCGCAGGAGATCTTGCGCGGAGACTATGAAAAATTCTTAGCGGAGGTGCAAAACGAGTATTATGAAGAGACGCTACTAGAAGGATTCGTCATCGCGGGGGCGAAAGTACCGCTCATGGATAAGCTAGTATTGACAGAACGGTTCGTGCCAAAAATTGATAACTGGGCGGTGTGCGATATGGTGTGCGGCAGTTTTAAATTCCGGCCGGAGGAGCTCGGGAAAGTATGGGAGTTCATCATGCAGTACAGGCGGTCGGAGCGAGAGTTCGAGCTAAGATTCATGCTTGTGATAATGATGGACTATTTCTTGACGGACGAATATATCGCACGGGTACTCGAGACGGTGAATGCGATCAAGAGTGAAATGTACTATGTAGAGATGGCACAGGCCTGGCTGATTGCGACGGCGTTTGCCAAGCAGCGTGAGAAGACACTGGCGTTCTTGAAGCAGAACGAGCTGCTGAACTGGGTGCAAAATAAGGCAATCCAGAAGATCCGCGAATCTTACCGCGTGAGTGCGGAAGATAAGAAGCTGGTGCTAGAATATCGGCGCTAGGGCGAGAGACTAATGCTGGATGACTATTGCCGCCGGGATAAGTGTCGATGGCAGGTGGCAGACGCTGGGCTCTTGCTACCAGGGCGAACGCTAAACGCTGGATTACTACTTGGTGCTAGGGCGTGGCGGGAGTAATAATTAGGCTCTCGGTGAGAGACTCTGGGAGCTCCGTGCAGGCGGAGTGGAAATTATCGAGATGACGGAGGCTGCTGTGGTTAAAGGTAGTCTGCTCGGCTTCTTCTGGTGAAAGCTCGGTAGCCGCTTCGGCTTCGCTACCGTGCAAGGCGACAAGGATGGCTGGCAAGACCAGGCATTCTGCGACGTGAAAAAGGAGATGTCCGATGAGAAGGATACTGCCAAGCAAGCCAATCTGGCCAGCGTGAAGCTTCTGGAGCTGACCGCGCAAACCGCAATGACAATGGTGAAGATGTTTCATGAGCCTATCATAGCAGAGAGCGGGACGGATGTAAAGAGGCAAGGTGAGCCGTTCGCAGACTAACAGGAGTACCCTTCTGGATAACTAAAATCCCGCAAAACCTGTGAAAGCTTCACAGGTTTTGGCTTTTGTGAACAGGGGTGGCGGATCGTAAAACCTGAGAAAGCTTCACAGGTTTGCTATTTATTGATAAATATGTTATAATACAGAAACCTTGCGAGAAGTAGCTTCTCGGGCTCGCCCAGCAGCCCATAAACCACGGCCTACAATAAAACAGGAACAGGAATTAGAACGATGCGAAATGAGTGTTTTTGGTTCTGGTAGGTCGGTCATACTGCCTCCAATACAACGACCTGATAGCATCGCTTCTGTACCTGTAGGATGATTTTGTTTCCCTTTTCTCCAGTATAACATAAAGAAAAGATTAAAGTATTGTAGTTTTTACAATGTCAGCCAGCATTAGCTAATGCCAGTTAATACTAGTAATACCAGCTAAATACCAGCCAATATCAACCAATACCAGCCAATATCAACTGACGCTAACCGGCTATCACCATCACTTAAACAGCCGGCTACTGCCATTACTTAAAGCCGCCAAAAATGGGAGCCCCTAGAAACTCAGGATTCCCATTCTATAGTTTTAGTCGAGGTTGATGAGCTCGTAATCGCGTGAGCCCATACCGAGCTGCTCGGCGGCTTCGAGGATGTGGCGGCCGTTCTGGCGCTCGACCCGCTCGACGAAATGGTCGCGGCCGGGATCTCTAGAATTCCAGACTAGGTCAATTGCGGCTTGGTCGAGGGCGACCGGATCAAGCGAGGCAGCGATACCAATATCAGCCATGCAGGGAGCTTCGGGAGTGGCGACACAGTCGCAGTCGACAGAAAGATTATTGATCACGTCGATGTAGACGACGGGCTTGTCGTGACTACTGAGATAGTCGGCGACCGCCGAGGCAGCCTCAGCCATAGACTCAAGGAAGTCATCCTGCGGAGCGATGTGCTGCCAGAGGCCAGCGACGTCGCGAGACTTGCCGGCGGTGTGGATGTAAGCCTTCCCTGCCGCGGAGGCGATACCGATGGATTGATTCTTCAACACGCCGCCGAAGCCGCCCATCGGATGACCTTTGAAATGAGCGAGGTTCAGAAGCGCATCGTAGTTCGCAAAATTCTGCCCGATAATGTCGACGCCGAGATGCTTACCGCCATGGACTGGGATCTCGAGCTCGCCGTCTTCGTCCATAATGTCAACGTTGGCAATCTCAGTGAAGCCGTGGTCGCGCGCCGTGGCGTAGTGATCAGCAGTGGTATTGCGTTTGCCGTCGTAGGCGGTATTGCATTCGACGATCGTACCATTAACCTTCTCGACCAGCTGCTTGATGAGGGCGGGCTGGAGATAGTTCGTGTTGCCAGCTTCACCGGTAGAAATCTTGACGGCAACTTTGCCAGTAAGCGGCAAATTCAGTGCTTCGTAAATTTTGACCAAAGATTCTGGGGTAATAGATTTGGTGAAATAAACTTTTGGCTTTTCCATGTTCCCTCGCTTTCTATGTAATTATTATAACATTAAAATCGGCGCCTGCTCGAAAATTTGTTGCTTGCATTTATGGCGCACAAACTCGCCTAGCCGCCGCAAATCTATGGTAGAATAAAAATATGAAGACACGAGGGTTCGAGATCGCGAAAGGCTGGGAGGGACGCGGAGTCCATCTGCCACAGCGGGCGACGGCGCATTCGGCGGGGTACGACGTCGAGGCGGCCGAGGATACGTTGGTACCAAAGTTCGCACCAGGAGTGAAGCCGACAATGATAGCGACAGGTCTGAAAGCTTACTGTCAGACAGACGAATTCTACTCAGTAGTGAATCGTAGCTCGGGCGCGGGCAAGGGTATCGTACTCGCGAACGGTATCGGTGTGATCGACGCTGACTATTATAATAATCCGGATAATGACGGGCATTTCCGGGTCTTGGTTTTTAATGTGAGCGATCATGACCTAGAAATCAAAAAGGGCGACCGGATCGCGCAGGTGATATTTCAGAAGTATCTAACTGTGGATGGTGATAACGCTAGCGGGAAGCGCATGGGTGGAATTGGTTCGACAAGCTAAAGAATACTTAACGATTAGGAGGTAAAATGAGTCGCATTAAGACTAATACTCAAGAGCGAAGCTATGATCTAGCAGCACTGAGGCGAAGCTTGTCGGGAGAGGATGTCGAGACCCTCCGCGCGGCTAAGCGGGATTTTATCGGGCGAGAGCAGCGGGCGCCGCTAATCGTCTATGATATGGACGACATTCTGCATCTGCTGCTGAAGCGTATCTGCACGAAGACGGGGATTGACTTCTCGCGGGCGTGCGTTTATTTTAACGTGCGCGACAATGACCTCTTGAGCAAGGCTGAGCAAGATGTAGTCTATGACGAGTTCACGAACCCAGACAACTTCCTTGATATCGATTTCATAGATGGCGCGAGCGAGATTCTGCGGCCAATGGAGCTAGGGGCGGAAGTCAGGATCAAGAGTAATTCTCTGAATGCGAAGATCGTAGAGAATAAAATTCCGCAGCTGCTAGCACAGATCAAAGGTCTGACACCAGAGATGCTGGACATGCACCTGATAGTGCAGGGCTCGAAGCAGCACAAACAATACGATCCGCGCACAACGGTCGTAGTGGACGATAGCCCGTACAATATTGCGGGCTCGCCGGCGCTGCTAGGGATAGCGCCGCGCTGGATGCCGTGGAGCTGTTCGGAAAATGCTCATGAGATTATGAAAGGGCGGCGTATCATTGAGAAAAATAGCTTGGTCGAGGTGAACCAGTGCATCTATCTACTGACGGCGTACCTGCTGGGATATGTGGACATTTAGGAGAGAATGCTATGACGAGAGTCAATATCGGGGTAAAGATTACTAAGAGGCCACGCGATAAGGCGGGGCGGGGTGCGCCGGGGTCTGTTAAACGGCTAGTACTTTGCGATATTGACGATACGATCTGGCCATGCACGCGCATGGTGGCGCAAAGGGTCGGGGTGGATTATGAGAAATGGACGAACTTTCGCCACTGGGATAATCCGGCCTTCACGGACGAGCAGAAAACGCAAATCGACAGAGCATATCAGGATCCGGAGCATTTCCGGCAGTTGGAATTCTTCACTGGCCTTCAGAAACTGCTTAGGCTAGAGGAACATGGAGCGAGGTTCAAGTTCTGCTCTAACTCTATGGCCGAGGCGGTCGTTCAAACGAAGCAGCACCGGATGAGCGCGGAGCTCCCGCAGCTGCGGTCAGACCAGCTTCAGCTAAATCTCATCACGCCGGCTACGACTTTGACTAAGAAGATGGATGATAATGTCTACATCCTGATCGACGATGGACCCTGCAATATCCGGCAGGGGCGGGCGCAGTTTAATATCATTCCGGCGGCACCATGGAACATTACTCGGCAGGCGCTCGAGCTGATGAAGGGCAAAGCGACCATCTTCGTACCGACGGGCGACATGGAGATACTCTATCAAGTGGCGCAGAAGCTGCTGGCGATACCGCCAGAGGACGTGTCTGTGGCGGTGCGCTTGATTGCTTCCATGCCGCCGATGATGGTAGGGCTAACAAACTTGCCGTTTTAACATCTATATGCAAGACTAGCTGCGCGGCTTAGGCTTTTTCTTGGGGACTAGTTGTGTGATTTAGGCTTTTTCTTGGAGCTATTTTGTTTATGACTATTCTTTGACTTATTGTCAAGTTTATTCTGTATTTTGATAATAGTGACTTTTTTATTGGTGCTCGGTGCAGCCTTATGGACGGTGGGCTTTGGGCTGGACGGCTTCTGAGAATTAGAGACTGGCGCCTCGGGTTCAATGGTTGGCTCAGGCTCGGAAATCTCAACGTCTAAATCTTGGACGGGAGTTTCCGCCGCTTCTGGCTTGGCGTGTCTAGAGACCTTCATAGTAGGATTATGAATGCTGATCTCTGGCTCGGCCGGCTTAGGAGCCTTTAGGGTAAAATTATGCTTGATAGGCTCTGGCTCGGGCGTAATTTCGCGACCATGTTCATCTACTTCGATGACACGCAAATGTGGCAAGACGATATTCTTGGCCAGCTTCCCGCTCATAGTGAAATCCAGTAGATAGAAGATGTAGCCGACCGCCAGCACCAGCAGCGTAATAATGGTGGTCATGCCGAGCATGGGCCAGAAACCAAAAGCCTTGACGTCGAACATTGCGAGAGGATAGAGCAGCTCAGAGTTCTCGGGCAGCACCTCAGCGGCGAAAATCATAGTAGCCATATAGGTCAGCGGCAAAGCCAGCCAGTAGAACGGCGCCATCGGGCGGAAGCGCCCTTTCTTACAGAAAAGCATCCAGTCAAGAAAAGTCAGCAGCGGTAGTACTAGAGCTAAGAGCCAGGTCAGCCAGATTGGCAGCTCGGTCAGCTCGATCTGGCGATTAGCTGCGGCGATCGCCATACCACCCATAAGGAAGAAGCCCATGATAACCGCGCCTTCGCAGACCGGGCAGGGATTCTTCCCTGAGCTCTTGATCAGGCCGAGCGCGAGCATCAGCGCAGAGATGAGATAATAGATGGCGGCGAGGATGAGCACCCAGGTCGGAAAGAGACGCAAAGCCGTAGCTCCGTGCTGGCTGAAGACGAACCAAGTAAGTCCAAGCGCTAACACGCCCAAGAAGAGCTTATAGAGGGCGGCGGCGGGTTTACTGCGGATATACATAACTGTATTTATTATAAGGCTTTTGGCGGGAAATGGCAAATGGAATTAGCGGGCGACACAACGGACGGAGTAGCCGCTGCGTTTATCGTAGACTTCAGCGACGCGCAGCTCTCCTGCATTAAATGATAGCCCGAAGAAGCCGCTTCCGTCGTTAGTAGGAGTATTAGTCCAATAACCGCTGCCATAAGCGACGAGATCGTAGTCATATAGGTAGTACCCCGCAGGTATAAAATAATACGGTGCAGTACGGATAGTATTTGTGGTAGCATTGGTATTTGGTATGTTATTAATGAGAGTGTTGTATTCTGATTTTGTTGGTAGCTTCCAACTTTTAGGACAAATACTACCAGAATTCTCTGCAGTTTGCCCTGCCGTAGCTATGGTAGGTTGATAATAATTACCAATAAGATAGTGCGCCTTTTCGCTATCACTAATGTCCCCGTTAAAGATTTCAAAATATTTAGCGCAGCCTTCTAGCGCAGGATTACCGCAGCCGCGACCGTCGCTAACTGGAAAATAATCACTATTTGCTGCATTGACTTTGTAGTTGTACATGCCAGGGTCTGCATAGTTGTTAAGCGTAGGTATTATGTACTCAGAAGCCACATCCGTATCTGTTGGGTTTAGTTTATCTCCTTGTGCTAGAGCTAAGTCTAGATTTTGCGTCATCCAACATTTGCCATCTTTAAGTTTTGCCACCCAGTATTTGGTTTCCCCTAGACCGCTGGCAGTTCTATCATCAATGAGCTGCTTGCTGGCTCCGCTAGCTGTGTTCTTGCAGATATCAGCAGTCATATCTTGCATTTTATTAATATCGAGCAAGGTGATAGCCTTTGCATCCGCCGCCACACTTACCATAGCCTTAGTAGTATAGTGATCAGAAGGTTTATCGGCATTAATCTTCGCAGCAAAGGTGAGTTTAAGATTATATGTACCATCAGCTAAATTAGTAGCAGAAGAGTATTGTGGAGTAGTAGAAGTACCATAGGCTGGGAGGGAGTTATAACTCATACTTGAGTTATCTGCATTAGCTTCTCCTAAAGCAAAGCCCCAAGTATTATCACCAAAGCCATTCTCGTCTGTAGCGGTAGGGATCTTATTACTACCTACTGGAGCTATGGTAGCATAGTTATTAGTGCCGGTGAGCTCAGTGGTACCGTCTTCGGCGGCTTGGACGCCTACATAGAATCGATTGATTTTCTTAGCATCAATTTTGAGATTATTACTGATGTAGCTTATTAAGCCTGGTTCTACATTAGTGCTTACAGTGTCTCCAGAGTTTAATTCTGTACCATTATTGCTAATAGTGAGAGAAATACTAGAATAGTCGGTAGGGTTAGCCGTTACCGTTTCTGCATATACTTCTTCTGTACTATTAATAGCTGGATTAAATATAATTCCTAGGCCAAAAAGGAGGGCTAAACCACATACACTAGGAGCAAGAGAACTCCACCCATAGAAATAAGTACTTTTACTATGAAGCATATTGTTGTTGCTAGCAGCATTACGTTTGCAATCCGCAAAACTACTAGACGGTGTAAAAGTTGATGGTTTTCTCTTCTTGTGTAGCATGGTAGCCCTCCTTTTGGTTCAGTTTTAACCCTTAGGATACCATTTCATCGTATTGCGTCACCGATACAACAAAATTGGCACCGCGAGGTGCACAGAAACCAGTAGCGAATCCACAAGTGGAATTAAGCTCAAATTTCCGCCTCACGGCGCCAATTCAACATTTGAACTTAATTCATTTGGATTTACCAAATAAAACGTTTATACTGATTTCTGTGCAATTCTATTGTACCAAATCGCTACAACTTTAGCAAGAACATTTTGTGAAAATCGGACTAAAGAGAAGTCGTAGCTTTTCCTACGACTAGTTCTCAGGTTTGGCCTTAGTACGATAATTCTCAATCGCTTTGGCGAGGGTTTCGTGACCGAGGACAGAGCAGTGAAACTTATGCTGAGGGAGACCACCAAGATACTCGGCAATCTCTGCAGGGCCGATTTTAAGAGCGTCATCAAGAGTCTTGCCTTTGGCGAGTTCAGAGAGCGCAGAGGTGGAAGCGATGGCACTGGCGCAGCCGTAGGTCTTCCATTTGACATCGGTAATAACGCCGTCTTTGACCCGGATGAACATTTTCATCTGGTCGCCGCAGACGGGGTTGCCGACGATTCCCATAGCATCGTACTCATACTTACTTTCGTCGCCCATGAGGAAGTTCTGCGGGTGCAAGAAGTGTTGCTTCACAGTTTCCGAATAGACCCAGTTTTCTTCCATTATTTCTCTCCTAGTTTAATTGTACTGATTCCCTGCAGCCGCTCGATGATGCTCGGGAGGACTCGCATGACTTCGTCTATATCTTGCTCCGTGGTGTCGAAGCCAAGCGAGAAACGAATGCTGCTGTGGGCGACTTCGGCGTTATGGCGGGTCGCCATCAAGACATGACTCGGCGCAATGTCGCCAGCGGCACAGGCGGAGCCGGTAGAGACCACAACCTCAGTAGCATCAAGATAGAGCTGAATCGATTCACCCTCGGCGGCTTGGAAACTAACGTTTAAGATGTTCGGGAGGCAGCTTTCGAGCAGGCTGTTAGAGCTGCTATACGGGATCTCGGCGAGAATCCTCTGGCGCAGCTGATCGCGAAGCGGACGTACGCGCTCGGCGTAAATTTTAGGCGTGTCGTGATCTATAGTATATTTTGCAGCCACGTCGAGACCGGCAATTGCGAGGACATTGCTGGTACCTGCGCGCAGTTTATTTTCTTGATGACCACCAAAAATGAGTGGTGTCAACTTGCAACCTTTCTTACAATATATTATACCTACACCGAGCGGAGCGCCAATTTTGTGGCCGCTGGCGGTAAGGTAGTCAACACCGAGGGCTTTCGCGTCAACCGGGATCTTACCAAGAGCTTGCGTGGCGTCGGTATGGACTGGGATGCCCCGAGCATGGCAGCGCTCAGTAATCTCCCGAATCGGTTCAATTGTACCCAGCTCGTTATTGGCGAGCATGACGGACACGAGGTCAACTTCCGCTGGCAGATCATCAGGATTAACACGGCCAAACTGATCGACTTTGATTAATTCCAGCTCGCCAGCGCGGGCCTTCGCAGCTTCGAGGACGGATGGATGCTCGATCTGGCTCACAGCGATACGCTTGCCGGCAAAAGTGTTGATTACAGTATTATTACTTTCGCTGCCGCCAGAGGTAAAAATAATTTCTTCGGGCTCAGCATTGATGAGCTGCGCTGCGCTCGTGCGCGCGGCTTCGATGATATGCTTAGCGCGCTGGCCGGGAGTGTGGAGAGCGGAGGCATTACCGAAGTCGACATCGAGCAGCTCATGCAGTCTTGCGCGGACCTCAGGAAGCAGGGGCGAAGTGGCGGCGTGGTCGAGGTAGATCATCTCGCTCTCCGTGTGTACTCAACTATCTCATAGGCGATGCCTTCATGCTCGCCAGATGATAAGACTTTGCGGCGAAATTGCGACTTGTCGAACTCGGGAAAATAGGTGTCGGCAGGTTTTACTGCGTCGACTTCAGTCAAATAGAGCTTCTCTGCCTCGTCGAGATACATTCTATATAAACTGACGCCGCCAATAACGATTTTATTTGACTTTGTTGTCTTTAGATAACTGTCCAGATCATGATGACTACTGTATGTATCTACACCGTTCTCCATTTTGTTATGCGACAAAACCACGTTGGTCCTATCCTTTAGTGGTTTCCCGATTGATTCGTATGTCCTTTTACCCATAATAACCGTGTTCCCTTGTGTAAGGTTTTTAAAAAACTGCATATCCTCTTTGATATGCCATAGTAAATGGTTATCTAAACCAATCCCACCGTCCTTACTGATACATGCAATGATAAACAGGTTCTTTATGGGCATAATTGAAATCTCCTTTTGTTTTTTATATTTTATGTTTTATTGTTACCTACATTATACCACTTATTAGTGATAATATCAGTAAAAGAATGAACGTCTTACAGTTATTCCACCTTCAAAATCTCGCCGGTGCCATACTTAAGATGGAGCAGGCGTTGATTGCGAGAGCCGCGGAACTTCAGCGTCAAGTCGCGCTCAGCGAGGATAAAAGGTCCGTCAATCAAGGCATCGAGGCTCTTCAAGAAGTCTACTGCTGCGCCACCCATTTCTAGGATCTTCTCGTAAGTGAAGCCAGAAAACGACCAGACGTCCCAGCCGAGCTCCTGACGGCACCAGTCAGCAATTTCTTTGCAAGCTTCGGGCTGCGAGAAGGGTTCGCCCCCGCAGAAAGTGATGCCAGTCTGACCCTTGAACTGGGCGAGCTCACGCTTGACGTCGTCGATATCGACTACGACGCCACCATCAAAGGCCCACGTCTCTGGATTCTGGCAGCCAATACAGTGATTAGGGCAGCCTTGAGTCCAGAGCACAGCACGTAAGCCGTAGCCATTGACGATACTATCGTGCTCAAGCGGGCTAGAGAGACGGATCTGATGTTTGCCGATGCGAGCAGCGTTAGAGCTCGGCACAGCTGCTGCGGTTGACGTGTCGCTACTGGTGTCTTTAGTGCTCGCTTGAGACATGCGGTTCTCCTCTTCGTTCATATTGTCATTCCTTGGTTAATGGCCAGTATTCTCCCGACCGAGACATGCTCATGCCGGGAGAATAGAAGGCTTCTGCTATATATTATAATATATTCTCTTAAATCTTGCCAGTCATTTTGTCTTGCGTCTGCTTAGCAGCTTCACGAGCGGATTTCTCGCCCTGACTATAGACGCCGGAGACATTATGCTTGACGCGATCACGCTCTTCGGCTTTCTTACCATCGTTCCAGCGCTCAAGGCTACCGACGAGATAACCGGTGATGCGGCGGAGACGCTCGAACGGAACATCGCCTTCACTTTCGAGACGGCCGCAAGCTGGGCAGCGATCGCCTTTGATGATACCAGAGAAGCCACAGACAGGATCACGGTCGACGGGGTGGTTAACCGAGCCATAGCCGATGCCGCATTCTTTCATCTTGCGAATCACAGATTCGAAAGCTTCGATGTTTTGAGTCGGGTCGCCATCAAGCTCAATATAGGTAATATGTCCAGCATTACAGAGAGCGTGATATGGAGCCTCGATCTCGATCTTATCGAAAGCAGAGATAGGATAGTAGACAGGGACGTGGAAGCTGTTGGTATAGTACTCACGATCAGTGACACCGGGAATCTCACCATATTCTTTCTTATCGATCTTGGTGAAGCGACCAGCGATGCCCTCAGCTGGGGTAGCGAGGAGAGAGAAATTCTGCTTGTACTTCTTAGCATAAGCATCACACTTCTCACGCATGTGGGTAATGATGTCGAGACCGAGTTCACGGGATTCTTCGTCTTCGCCGTGATGTTTGCCAGTCATGGCGACGAGAGTCTCAGCTAGACCGATGAAGCCGATGCTAAGAGTACCGTGCTTGATAACGTCGCGCAGAGTATCGTTTGGCCCAAGCTTCTCGCTGCCAAACCAGTTGCCCTGTCCCATCAAGAATGGGAAGTTGCGAACGTGCTGGTTGGCCTGGAACTCGTAGCGTTCAAGTAGCTCATCGGCGACGAGGTCCATCTTCTCATCAAGCTCTTTATAGAAACCAGACCAGTCAGCCTCTTTGCGCTCACCAAGGCAGATACCGTGCTTAATACCGAGGCGAACAAGGTTGATCGTGGTGAAGCTGAGGTTGCCGCGGCCAGTGACGATGTTATTAGACTCTGGGAAAATGCTGCTGTAGACGCGAGTGCGGCAACCCATAGTTGCGATCTCAGTGCGGTAGTCGCCTGGCTTGTAGCCTTGGAGATTGAATGGCGCGTCAATGAAGACAAAGTTCGGGAAGAGCCGCTTAGCACTGACTTCCATGCTGCGCTTGAAGAGGTCGTAGTTTGGGTCAGCTGGATTGTAGTTGACGCCTTCTTTGACCTTGAAGATAGAAATTGGGAAGATGGGAGTCTCGCCATGGCCGAGACCAGCATCAGTGGCGTCGAGCAGAGCCTTGCTGACAAGACGACCAGCTTCGGTAGTATCAGTGCCGAAGTTGATTGAGGTGAACGGCACCTGAGCGCCAGCACGAGAGTGCATAGTATTAAGGTTGTGAATGAAGCCTTCCATGGCCTGGAAAGTCTGTTTCTCGACATCTTCGTTGGCATCTTTGATGATGCTTTCTGGAATACCAAGTTCGATAAGTTTCTCTGTATCCTTCATATACTCGGCATCTTCAGGAATCTCGATGTTGAGTTCACTGCCGGTGAAGTCATTATATTTCTTGAGATTGGTCTTGAGAGCCTTGCGATAGCTCTTGTTGACGGCTGGTGCCATGGCGTAGTCGAAGTTCGGAATAGACTGACCGCCGTGCTGTTCGTTTTGGTTCGCCTGCAGGATAATTGCCGCGAGGGCCGCAGCAGTGCCGATAGAATTCGGGGTGCGGAGGTGTCCATGGCCAGTATTGAAACCACCGTCTTTGAAGAGCTGGAGCGGATCGGTTTGGCAGCAGGTAAGGGTACCAGTGGCATAGAAATCTAGATCGTGGATGTGGATGTCGCCGTTGTCATGAGCAGCAGCAAACTCGGGTTTCATCAAGATAGTCTTAGCGAAGATTTTAGAGCCTTCGGCGCCAAACTGGAGCATCTTACCCATGGCGGAGTTGCCGTCGACATTAGCGTTGCCGCGCTTGACATCGGAATCTTCAGAAGCATCAGCGACTGCGATAGTCTTGTAGATGCTCATAAGGTTGCTCTTGGCCTCGCGGACGCGGTTGCGCTCTTGTCGGAAAGTAATGTACGCTTTTGCGGTGCGCTTGAAGGCAGACTCCATCAGAACTTGTTCGACGATATCCTGGATCTGTTCGACATTCGGGGTGCGTTGCTTGATGGTTTCTTCGGCGCGGCGGAGGACCTTGTCGGATAGTTGCTTAGCGCGATCGTGCTTGAATTCTTCAGTGACCAAACCAGCCTTAGCAATGGCTTCAGTGATTTTATCCGGATCAAAAGTAACAATACTTCCGTCGCGCTTTACAATTTTCTTGAACATAAAAAATATACCTCCTCTAATATATCTTTTTATTTTTGATTAATTTATATTTACCTTAATTCTGTCTTTTATCGGTCTGACACCATATTTAGTGTCTTATAAGTATTGTATGACACTATATATGGTGTGTCAACCATTTTAGCGGAATATTTTGAGAGATTTTGTCGACAGGTTAGACACCCTGTTAAATCCTGTGGAAAACCACTTTTGGGATTGGATTTTGAACGGGAATTAGGATGGGAGAGCAGTTGAAATACTAGGTTTGCGCCGCACTAGGTTCGTGTCATGTGGTTTTGCGCATTTTTGGGAAAAATGTGCTATTATATATTATATAAGCCCGTGTGGTGAAATTGGTAGACACGCATGCCTTAGGAGCATGTGCCGAAA